>CANIRG010000080.1 GCA_947469635.1 Rhodospirillales bacterium
GCAGATGCGGCTCGATACGCGCCCACTGCCGGTCGCTCAACCAAAACAAACCCTTACGCACTCGCTTGCTCCCGCGTTACTCCCGCGAGTAAAGAATCACAAAACCATGATTAGGTACAGACCCTAGTACGTACCCGGGTACTGGCCGCCGTCCATCAGGATGTTCTGGCCGGTCATGTAGCCAGCGTGCACGCTGCACAGGAAGGCGCACATCATGCCGAATTCCTCGGCCGTGCCGAAGCGGCCGGCGGGATGGGCCTTGGCGCCTGCCGCGTACTCGTCCTCGAAGCTGCGGCCGGCGGTGGTCGCCCGCACCTTCATCGTGCCGCGCAGCCGATCGGTGTCGAAGGGGCCGGGCAGCAGGCCGTTGATGGTGACGCCATGGCGGATCGTCGTGCGCGACACGCCGGCCACGAAGCCCGTGAGGCCGCTGCGCGCGCCGTTGCTGAGGCCCAGAATGTCGATCGGCGCCTTCACCGAGCTTGAGGTGATGTTCACGATGCGCCCGAAGCCGCGCTTCATCATGCCGTCGACCGTGGCCTTGATGAACTCGATGGGCGTCAGCATGTTGGCGTCGATCGCCTTGATCCAGTCGTCGCGGTTCCAGTTGCGGAAGTTGCCCGGCGGCGGGCCGCCGGCATTGTTCACCACGATGTCGGGCTCGGGGCAGGCCGCCAGCACCTTGTTGCGGCCCTCCTCCGTCGTGACGTCGACCGCGACCGCGGTCACCTTCACGCCGGTCTTCTTGCGGATCTCCTCCGCCGTCGCCTCGAGCTCGCTTTGCGTGCGGGCGTTGATCACGAGATCGACGCCTTCCTGGGCGAGCGCCATGGCGCAGCCCTTGCCCAAACCCTTGCTCGCCGCACAGACGATCGCCTTGCGGCCCTTGATGCCGAGATCCATTTTCTACTCCCTTGTTTCGAGGTCTCTAGCGCACTCGCGTCCAGATCTGCGTCTCGCCGAACATCGGCGTGCCGATATAGCCGCGCAGGCGCAACGTTCCGTCCGCCTGCAGGCTGATATTGGCCTTGAAGCTCTTGCCGGTCTCGGCACTGTAGATGGTTCCCCCTTCGAAGGTGTTGGGCTCCGACGCCTTCTTGAAGTCGTAGCTCATGACCTGGCCGATCACCTTGCGGTCGCGCAGGTTCGTGTCGGGGTTGCGGAAGTCGTTGGCGATCGCGGGTTCCACGGGCTTACCGTCGGCCCCCTTGGGATTGATGAGGGCGACGATGGTGCCGCAGACCGGCCCGCGGCCCGGATCGGCACAAGGCGCGATCTGGACATGGGCCTTGCCGGACTCGACGAGCCATATGCCCATGATGGAAGGGACCTGCGCCGAGGCCGTGGAAGCCGACAAGGCGGCGAGCAGGCTCGCGATGAATAGCTCCTTCACGTCCTCCCCTCCCCTTCCGCGACCGTCACTGGCATCGGCGACGCCAGCTCGGCCAGCACGTCGGCAGCGAGGCGCCGGTCGATCTCGCGACGCTCCGTCAGCGCCCGGCGATCGAGCGCCGCAACGACGCGGCGCGCCGAGTCGGCCGACCGCTCCATGTGCGACACCAGATAGTGCACGACGCCCGCGCCGGCATGCAATTGCCGATCGGCGAGCTGCTTCAGGATAATGGAGCCCAGCAATTCGTCGTCGGGCGGCGCCACCGCCACGGCCGGCGCGGCGCGCAAGCGCGAGGCGAGATCGGGCAGGGCGATCTGCCAGTGGGCTGGCGGCAGCCCGGAGATCAGCAGCAGGTGCCCGCCGCACTCGCGCACCAGATTGTAGAGATGGAACAGCGCCCGCTCCGGCGCACGCTCGGCGCGGTCGACCAGCATGGTGGGCGACGCCGCGACCATCGCGGTGAGATCGGGCACGCCCTTGCCGTCGAGGTCTTCGCCGTCGATGACGGCAGCGCCGGCACGCGCCGCCCAGATGCGCCCGAGATGGGTCTTGCCGCTGCCGGCCGGACCGCTCACTGCAAGCGCCGGCGCCGGCCAGTCGGGCCAGCGGTCGATCCAGGCCAGCGCCTCGCGATTGCCTGGAGCGACGATGAAGTCCTCGCGTGCATAGGTCGGCGGTGGCAGCGCCAGATGCAAGTCCAGGGTGAGCTGGCCTGCCATCACGCCCTCAAATGACATCGCTGCCGCGATAGAAGCCGCTGGCACGGTAGCGGCCGAGCAGATGGCGCACGACCACGCCGATCACCGCCGCCG
The DNA here is from genome assembly GCA_947469635.1 of Rhodospirillales bacterium. GTDB lineage: Bacteria > Pseudomonadota > Alphaproteobacteria > Reyranellales > Reyranellaceae > Reyranella. Next base: position 2,206 of record CANIRG010000080.1, read on the forward strand.
TTGGCACGGCGACGAGGACGCCGACGAAGCCGAACAGCGAGCCGCCCGCGAGCAGCGCGAACATGATCCACACCGGATGCAGGCCCACGCGATCGCCCACCAGCTTGGGCGAGAGGAAATTGCCTTCGAGCATCTGGCCGACGACGAACACCGCCGCTACCTTCCCCACGCCCATCCAGTCCGGCGGGAACTGCGCCAGCGCCATTCCGATGGCGAGCGTGGCTCCCACCAGCGTGCCGACGAAGGGAATGAAGGAGATGATGCCGGCGATCAGGCCGATGACGAAGCCGAACTGCAGGCCCACCAGGGTCAGGCCGACGCCGTAGAGCGTGCCGAGGCAGAGGCACACCAGCGCCTGGCCACGCAGGTAGCCCGCGGTCGCCATGTTGGACTCTCGCGCGAGGCGACGGATGGTGGCGGCGTGGTCGAGCGGCAGGGCGCCGTCGATGGCGGCCAGCACCTTGGGCCAGTCGCGCAGCAGGTAGAAAGTCACGACCGGCGTGAGGAACAGGAGCCCCAGAAGGTTGATGATGGCGGCCCCGCTTTGCGCCAGCCGGCCGGCGACGGTGCCGGCGATGGCCAGCGCCTGGCCTGCCCATTGCGACGCCTCGGCCTGCAGGGTCTGCAGGCTGAGCGGCGGCAGGCCAAGCCTGTCGCGCACCGGCTCGATCATCGGCTGCAGACGCATCGCCGCCTGGACGGCAAATTGCGGCGCCTTCTCCACCAGCCCCTTCACCTGGCCGAACAGCGGCGGCAGCACGGCGGTGGCGATGCCGATGGCGACCAGGCCCACGACGACCGTGACGGCAGCGGTGGCCCAGCTGCGCGACAGACCGTGGCGCTGCAGGCGGGCAACGAGCGGGTCGAAGAAATAGGCGACGACGGCGCCGACGACGAACGGCAGGAGGACGTCGTTCAACGCCCACAGGAAAAGCAGGAAGGCCGCCGCGGCGGCGACCCAGAACAGCCAGCGATGCTCCGCGGGCTGGGTCATGGCCCGGCCCCGCGGTTGCTCATCGGGCCTGCAGCCGCCACTGATCGGCGCTCTTGTCGAGCACCAGCCCGGCCTGGGCCAGCGTCTTCTGGAGCTGATCGGTGGTACCGAAATATTCGAGGCGCAGCTCGGCGCGATCCGACTCGAGCGAGCGAACGGCCACGCTCTTCACAGCGGGAATCGCGCCCAGCCGCTGCCGTACCTGGACCCAGTCGGAGAGGGCCCGGATCGGCACGAAGACATCGAGCGCGTCCTGCGAATCGCGGCGCACCACGGCCTGGCCGCGCCATTCCTCGTCGAGGCGCGCATGGATGCGCTTGGCAGCGTCAGGAAGCTGGTTGGCCTCGGCCACCGGAATGGCCGCGATGGCACTGCGTGCACCGGTCTGCGTGTCGTAGCGCAGGCCGGACACGGTGAGTGTGCCGCCGGCCTTGTCGCCTTCCACGGTGGCGATGATGATGGTGGGGGCGCGGTAGCGCTCGTTGAGGCGGGCCAGGGCCGAGACGTCGCCGACATAGGCCTGCTCGACGGCAAGCGCGGTCTGATCGTTCTGGTCGCCACGCACCAGCGTCACCGGCACGGAGCTGCCCGAGGTGTCGAGCGTCCGCCAGGCATCGCGCCAGGCATTGCGGTCGTCGAGCGGCTCGATGCCATTCTTGCCCTTCCACAGGGCGATCACCAGCGCCGGCCGCGCCACCGTCTCGGCGATCGAGATGCCGGCGCCGCCCAGCCAGGCCTTCACCGGATCAGCGCCGAACACGATGCTGAGGGTGGCGATGTAGCGGTTGGTGAGGGTGCGCTCGCGGGTGAACTCGACGCCGCGGATCATGTTGGCCAGCGCCGCATCGTCGAGCGGCGGCACCCGGCCGCGGTCCTCGGCACCGACCATCTTTTCCACCAACATGCGCACGGCGCGGCGCTGGGCCTCGCGGATGCCCTGATCGCGCGCCTTGATGGCATCGGCCGCAGTCACATCGACATCGACGCCGCCGATAGTATAGGAGTTGCCGCCGCCCTGAGCTCGCGCGGCGGTGGCCGCGAGGCCTGCCGCCAGAACGAGGAGAAGCGTGGAAAACCAGCGGGGCAGCGGCATTGCGAGGGTCCAGTATTTGGCTATGTTCGCCCCCTATCTAGCACGAAAGAGCCCGGCTTGAAGCCCGACGCCCCTGGCCACAACCGGCCACCGCTCACCTACAAGGATGCCGGCGTCGATATCGACGCAGGCGATGCGCTTGTGGAACACATCAAGCCGATGGCGCGCGCCACCAACCGGCCCGGCGTCATGGGCGGATTGGGCGGCTTCGGCGGCCTGTTCGACCTCAAGGCGGCGGGCTTTCGCGATCCCATCCTGGTGTCGGGCACCGACGGCGTCGGCACCAAGCTGCGGGTGGCGATCGAAGCGGGCATCCCCGACACGGTCGGCATCGACCTGGTGGCGATGTGCGTGAACGACATCGTGGTCCAGGGCGCCGAGCCGCTGTTCTTCCTCGACTACTACGCGACAGGCCGGCTCGATGTGGAGATCGGCCGTTGCGTCGTGGCCGGGATCGCCGAGGGCTGCCGCCGTGCGGGCTGCGCCCTGATCGGCGGCGAGACGGCGGAGATGCCGGGCATGTACAGCGAGGGCGACTACGACCTCGCAGGGTTCGCCGTGGGCGCCGCCGAGCGCGACCAGCTGCTGCCGCGCACCGACATCGCGGTGGGCGATGTGGTGCTGGGGATGGCGTCGAGCGGCCTGCACTCCAACGGCTATTCGCTGGTGCGCAAGATCGTGGCGCAAAGCAGCGGCGGCTACGACATGGCGACCCTGCTCGAACCCACGCGCATCTACGTGAAACCGCTGCTGGCCGCCATCCGCGGCACCGGCGCGATCAAGGGCCTGGCCCATATCACCGGCGGCGGCCTGCCCGGCAACGTGCCGCGCTGCCTGCCCGACGGGCTGAGGGCGCGGCTCGATGCGCGGCGCTGGAAGGCGCCTGCCGTGTTCGGCTGGTTGCGCGGGGCCGGCAACGTGCCGACCGAGGATATGCTGCGTACCTTCAACTGCGGCATCGGCATGATCGTCGTGGTCGATCCCAAGGACACGGGCGAAGTCGCCCAGGCACTCACCGACCTGGGCGAGCGCGTGGACGAGATCGGCGTGATCGAAACAGCGCCCACCAGCGAGGCCGATTGCATCGTCGAGCACGCCGATACGCTATGGCGAAGCTGAGGATAGGAATCCTGATCTCCGGGCGCGGCAGCAACATGGCTGCGCTGATCCGCGCCGCCGAGGCCGCCGGCTATCCCGCCGAGATCGCCTGCGTGGTGAGCAACATGGCCGACGCGCCCGGAGTCGCCGTCGCCCGAGACGCGGGCATCGCCACGGCCACGATCTCCCATCGCGGCCAGCCCGACCGCGAAACCTTTGACCGGCTGGTGTCGGCCGAGTTGGAGCGGCACGGCGTCGAGCTGGTGGTGCTCGCGGGATTCCTGCGCATCTTCAGCCCGTGGTTTCCCACACGCTGGGCGGGGAAACTTATCAACATCCATCCCTCGCTCCTGCCGGCCTTCAAGGGACTGCATGTCCAGCAGCAGGCGCTCGACGCGGGCGTGCGGCTGAGCGGCTGCACGGTGCATTTCGTCACGCCCGACCTCGATGCCGGGCCGATCATCGCCCAAGCTGCCGTCCCGGTGCTGGCCAGCGACGACGAGGACGCGCTGTCGGCCCGCATCCTGCGCCAGGAGCACCGGCTCTATCCCCTGGTCGTGCGCTGGTTCGCCGAGGGCCGGATCGTCTGCGCCGGCAGCCGCGTCACGGTGACCGGGGGGACGCCGGATGCCGCCCTGCTCTTCTCCGCCGAGCCCTGATTCGCTATAAGGCCAGCAGGTATTTCAACGGGGAGCAGACATGGCCGAGACCGCGCAGCACGACTTCCGCCAGCATCAGGACACCTACAACTCTTTCAACAAGCTGGTGCTGTTCACCATCCTGTGGGTCGTGCTGCTGCTCTCCTGCATGGCGCTGGGCCTGGTCGGCCATATCCCCGTCCTGGCGACGCTAGGCGGCATCGGCGGCACCATCGCCCTCCTGCTGGCCTTCGCCATCCTCGGCTGACGACGCCTCCGGTCGGCACAAAGAAAAAGCGGCCCGGGTGGGCCGCTTTTGTCGTTTCGGGCAGGCCGGCTCAGCCGACGATCTCGGTGCCGGCGAAGAAATAGGCCATCTCGATCGCGGCATTCTCGGGCGAGTCCGAGCCGTGCACCGAGTTGGCCTCGATCGACTCAGCGAAGTCCTTGCGGATCGTGCCGGCGGCGGCATTGGCCGGGTTGGTGGCGCCCATGATCTCGCGGTTGGCGGCGACAGCGTTCTCGCCTTCGAGCACCTGGACCACGACCGGGCCGGAGGTCATGAAGGTGCAGAGGTCGCCGAAGAACGGCCGCGCCTTGTGGACGCCGTAGAAGGCCTCGGCCTGCTGGCGGCTCATCCACAGACGCTTCTGGGCCACGATGCGCAGGCCCTTCTCCTCGAAGCGGGCGTTGATCTTGCCGGTCAGGTTCCGGCGTGTCGCATCCGGCTTGATGATCGAGAAAGTACGTTCGACGGCCATAAAACCCTCTTGTCGGTGTAATTAGAACGCGTGGGCGCGCCTTATAGACGCGGGGTTTCGCCCCCGCAAGCAGGGCCATTCGTCTTGGTTCTGCCCGCATCGTCGTGCTAAACGCGCCGGCTTCATGCTCCATGTCACCGACCTTTCCTTTCGCCACGGCGAGCGCGTGCTGTTCGATCGTGCCTCTGCGGCCTTTTCCGACGGCTGGAAAGTCGGCCTCGTCGGCCGCAACGGCGCGGGCAAATCGACCCTGCTGAAGCTGATCCAAGGCCAGATCGAGATCGATGGCGGCGAGATCAACCTGATGGGCCGCACCCGTATCGGCTCGGTGCCGCAGGACCCGCCGGGCGGCGACATCACCGTCCTCGACGCCGTGCTGGCCGCCGACGTCGAGCGCACCACCCTGATGGCCGAGGCCGAGACCTGCCATGACGGCCTCCGCCAGGCCGAGATCCATGCCCGGCTGGACGAGATCGGTGCCTCCTCCGCGCCATCGCGCGCCGCCTCGATCCTGCATGGCCTGGGCTTCGACAATGAGAAGCAGGGCCGGCCCTGCGGCGAGTTCTCCGGCGGCTGGCGCATGCGCGTGGCGCTGGCCGGCACGCTGTTCAGCGATCCCGATCTCCTGATCCTCGACGAGCCGTCGAACCATCTCGACCTCGAAGCCATGCTATGGCTCACCGAGCATCTCAAGAAGTTCCGCAACACGCTGCTGATGGTAAGCCACGACCGCGACCTGCTGAACGACGTGTGCGACCACATCGTGCACATCGATAACCAGAAGCTCGTGCCCTACACCGGCAATTACGATTTCTTCGAGCGCACCCGCGCCGAGCGGCTGGCCAACGATGCCGCCCAGCAGCAGAAGGTCGCGGCGCAGCGCAAGCACATGCAGGCCTTCGTCGACCGCTTCAAGGCCAAGGCCAGCAAGGCCCGCCAGGCGCAGTCGCGCATGAAGATGATCGAGAAGCTGGGGCCCGTCGCCTCGGTGCCGATCGAGGAGAAGGTCTCCTTCAACTTCCCCTCGCCCGACCTCTTGGCTTCCCCGATCGAGACTCTGGACGAGGTTTCCGTCGGCTATCCCAACGGCCCGCTGGTGCTGCGCAAGCTCGACCTGCGCATCGACATGGAAGACCGCATCGCACTGCTGGGCCAGAACGGCAACGGCAAGTCGACCTTCATCCGCCTGATCTCGCAGCGGCTGGAGCCGCGCGAGGGCAAGCTGAAGAAGACGCCGAAGCTGCGCGTCGGCTATTTCTCGCAGGATCAGGAGGAGAGCCTCGACTACGAGGCCACGCCCTTTGATCACATGAACCGCGCCCTGCCCGGCTCGGGCGAAGCCAAGGTCCGCGCCCAGCTCGGCCGCTTCGGCTTCTCGCGCGACCGCGCCAACCTCAAGGTGGGCGTGCTGTCGGGCGGCGAGAAGACCCGCCTGCTGCTGGCGCTGGCGACGCGCGCTGCCCCGCACATGCTGCTGCTCGACGAGCCCACCAACCATCTCGACATGGATGCCCGCGCCTCGCTGGTGGAAGCCATCAACGACTTCGAGGGCGCCGTCGTGCTGGTGAGCCACGACACGCATCTGGTGAAGATGGTGGCCGACACGCTGTGGGTTGTGGCGGAGGGCACGGTGACGCCGTTCGACGGCGACATCGACGATTACCAGACGAAACTCCTGAAGGAGCGCGGCGGCCGGCCGGCCAAGCAGGAGAAGCCCGCCGACGCCGCCAACAAGAAGGAGCAGCGCAAGGCCGCCGCCGAGCAGCGCACCAACAAGGCGCCGCTCAAGAAGGCCGTCGACAGCGCCGAGAAGATGCTGGCCCGCCTCACGGAGCAGATGAACGGCGTGCTGGCCAAGCTCGCCGATCCGGCGATCTACTCGGGCCCGCGCACCGTGGTGGCCGACTTGCAGAAGGAAAAGGCCCGCCTCGAGCGCGAGGTCGCCAATGCCGAGAAGCGCTGGCTGTCGGCCCAGGAAGCCCTGGAAATCGCCGCCTGACTACTCGGCGGCGACGGGCGCGCGCTGGACGCTGCTCTGGCGTATCGTCATCACCATGAAAGCGTTCACGGCGTAGAGCCCCACGGCGATCCAGAAGATCATGGCCGGCATGTGCAGGTCCATCAGGTGGCCGAACAGCGGCGGGCCGATGAACGAGCCGACGTCGAGGCCGGAATAGACGAAGCCAAAGACCTTGCCCGATGCGCCCGGCGGTGTGGCGCCGCGCACGATCATGTCGCGCGACGGGTTGGTCGTGCCGCCGGCGAAGCCCGCCAGGGCGAGCAGCGGCAGCAGCAGGGCCGGCGTGATCGCCATGGTGGCGATCGGCACCGTCAACGCACCTGCGACCAGCAGGCCGCCGCAGGCCACGAGATCGTGCCGCTTCACGCGGTCGGCGAGGAAACCACCCAGAAGCATGCCGCTGGCCGAGCCCACCATGAACGTGGTGAGGCAGAGCGCGGCATAGGTCTCGGCGACGCCGAACATCTCCCGCCACGCCGGCACGGCCATCTGCTGAATGCCGACGGTGTTGATGGCGATCAGCGCGAAATAGACGAAGCACAGCACGATCGAGGCCTGAAAGAAGAGCGCGACCCCTGCCTTGGCGCCGACCGCGGCGGCGGCGGCGCGGACCTCGGCGCGATGGTCGGTGAAGTAGTCGCGGTGGCCCCAGACCAGGACCGCGAGGATCAGGCCCGGCAAGGCGCCGACCAGGGCAGCACCCGTGCGCCCGATCAGGCTGTCGAGGAAATAGATGATCGGCGCCGCCGCCCAGCCGAGCGAGCCGCCCAGCCCATGCAGGCTGAAGGCGCGACCGAGACGGCGCGGGTTCACCGAGGAATTGATCAGCGCGAAGTCAGCGGGATGGAACACGCAATTACCGATCGCCGACACCACCGAGATCACGGCGAAACTCACGAATGAATCGGCGAAGGCGGTGAGCGCAAGGCCGATGCCCACCAACGCAAGGCCGCCCGCCAGGATCGGGCGGGCACCGAAGCGATCGACCGCAAAGCCTGCCGCGGTCTGGCAGATGCCGGAAATGGCGTAGTAGATCGCGCTCAGCGCGCCGACGTCGGTATAGGTCAGCCCTGCCTTCTCGCGCACGATCAGCAGCATCGTCACGAAGGCGAGCTGGTAGTAGTGGCTGGCGCCATGGGCCACGCCGATCAGGCTGATGACCCGGAAGTCGCGGCTGAGAGGGTCGACCGTTGCTGTAGACATGAAATCCTCGTCGTCTCGGGAATAATAGCCGATGGCCCCACTGTGCGACTGTGGAATTCCGCGCAGGAGCCATGCATGGGCTGGCGCGGTGCATTTGCGGCACTATGCTGGCGGCGATGAGCACGTCGTTTGCCGATCTCGTTGCCGCCAGCCTGAAAGCCGAACGGTTCACCCTCGTCGATATCGGATGCTCGGGCGGCCTCGAGCCGGCATGGCGCGTGTTCGGCGAGAAGTTCCGCGCCGTAGGCTTCGACGCCAGCATCGACGAGTGCCGCTCGCTCATGGCGAGGGAATCTCATCCCGACGTCAAATATGTCGCCGGCTTCGTCGACCTGCCGGCCCATCATCCCTTCGCCAAGCGCAGCGAGGCCACGCCGCCGACAACGCGCAATCCGTTCCGCCGGCTCAGCGCCGCCTGGGCCCTCGAGCTGCGGCGGGAGCGGCTCGAGACAGCCTCCCTCGTCGAGAAGCGCGACCACAATGCCTGGCGGATGACGGAGCTTGCCGACCCGCAGCAGCGGCTGTTCGCACCGGACGTGCTGAAGGACGCCGGCTGCATCGACGTCGACCTTCTCAAGATCGACATCGACGGGCTCGATTTCCGCGCCCTCAACTCCTTCGACGGGCTGCTCGACGAGTTCCGCATCCTCGCCCTGCGCCTGGAGGTCAACCTGTTCGGGGGCCCCGAGGACACCGTCCATTGCTTCCACAATACCGACCGGTTCATGCGCGAACGCGGCTTCGACCTGTTTGCGCTCGACGGGCGCAACTATTCCTCGCGCGCCCTTCCCGCCAAGTTCGCCATAACGGCGCCAGCCCAAACCTTGACCGGCCGCATCCTCCAGGCCGACGCCTACTACGCACGCGACATCTGCAGCGACTATCAGCGCGAGCCGGGCGCAGGCTTCGGGGCGGAGAAGATCGCCAAGCTGGCGGCGATCTTCTCGATCTGGCGCCAGCCCGATTCAGCGGCGGAGATTCTGCTCACCTTCCGCAACCGGCTGCAGCCGCTGCTCGACGTCGATCGCGCGCTCGATCTGCTGGCGGCCCAAAGCCAGCCTGCGCTCATCAAGCCCCTGCCCTACGTCGACTACATGGCGCTGTTCGCCTCCGACTCGCCGCGCTTCTATCCGACGCCGGTGGAGATCGCCTATGCGCCGCCATCCTTGCTGAAGCGGCTGAAGATGGCGAGACGGGCCTTCAACGACCCCAACAACGCCTTTCTTTCCAATGAATTCAAGTAGAGGGAGAAGAACATGAAACGCTGGAAGCACCGCCCCGAAGGATCGACCTGGGGCGATTGGGGTGACGACGACCAGCTCGGACGCCTCAACCTGATCACGCCCAAGAAAGTGATGGAGGGCATCGCCGAGGTGAAGGAAGGCCTGTCCTTCTGCCTCAGCCTGCCGCTCGACCTGCCCGGCGGCAACGTGCTGAATCCGCGCCGCCTGCCGCCCGTGCTGTCGCCCACCGGCGACGAGAACGGCTGGCGCTTCAACTTCCTCACCAAGACGATCAACCCTCTGTTCATGGACGTGGCGAGCGACGACCGCGTGATCCTGACGCTGCAGTATTCGACGCAGTGGGACACGCTGGCCCATGTCGGCGGCATGTTCGATGCCGACGGCGACGGCGTTGCGGAGCCGCTCTACTACAACGGCTACAAGGCCGGCACCGACGTGGTCGGCCCGCAGCCCGACGCCGGGCGCGACGGCTGCGGCCACATGAGCTACGCCCACAAGCTCGGCGTCGAGAACATGGCGGCCAAGGCGATCCAGGGTCGCGCCGTGCTGGTCGATCTCGAGAAGCACTACGGCCGCGACCACAAGTACGTGAACTACGACGACTTCAAACGCGTGCTCGACGCCGACAAGGTCGTGGTCGAGCCCGGCGACATGCTGCTGCTCTACACCGGGTTCACCGACGAGGTCGTCAAGATGAACAAGAACATGGATCCGGCGCGCGCCCATGCCATGTGCTGCGTGCTCGACGGACGCGACAAGCGGTTGCTGCAGTGGATCACCGACAGCCAGATCTCGGCGCTGATCGCCGACAATTACGGCGTCGAGGCGGTGCCCTCCAAGCCCGGCCCCGACGATGCCGAGCACCCGTCGCTGCCGATTCACAATCACTGCCTGTTCAAGCTCGGGCTCAACCTCGGCGAGATCTGGTGGCTGAAGGACCTGGCGCTGTGGCTGCGCGACAAGAAGCGCTCGCGCTTCCTGCTGACCGCCCCGCCGCTGCGCCTGCCCGGCGCCGTCGGCTCGCCGGCCACGCCCGTCGCCACGGTCTAGATGGACACCGCGTTCGCGGCTCTGGTTGCCAACGGATTGGGCCGCGAGCGCTTCGCCCTGCTCGATGTCGGCTGCTCCGGTGGCATCGACCCGCGCTGGCGCGCCTTCGGATCGCATCTGAAGGCGCTCGCCATCGACGCCAGCGTGACCGAGTGCGCCCGCTTGCGCGGGATGGAGCGCAATCCCGACATCGAGTACGTCGCCGCCTTCGTTGCCGGCATGCAGGGCAAGAAGATCGATCCGACGCGCAGCCAGGCCTCACCCCTGATCCTGCGCATCCGCGACCGGCTGTCCTTCATGCGCACCCGCGAGCTGCGCGACGCCGGGTTGGCGACGGCCGCCATCGAGGAGCAGCTGCGCCACAATGCCTGGGAGATGACGCAGCTGGGCGATGCCACGCGGCCGGTCATCGTGCCCGACCTGATCGCAGACCGCGGCTGGACGGACGTTGACGTGCTGAAGATCGATATCGACGGCAGTGACTTCGAGATCCTGCAATCCTTCGACGGCAAGCTGGGCAACCTGGGCGTGCTGGGCATCCAGCTCGAGGTGAACTTCGTCGGCACCGACGATCCGACCGACCATTCGTTCCACAACACCGACCGCTTCATGAGGCGCCAGGGCTATGAGCTGTTCCGTCTGGACGTGCGCACCTACTCCTCGCGAGCCCTCCCCGCCCGCTACGTCTGGCCGACGCCCGCGGAGACGCTGTCGGGCCGCCCGTTCCAAGGGGAGGCGTATTACGCGCGCGACATCGATGCCGAGCTTACCGCCGCCAAGCGCGCCAAGCTGGCCGCGATCCTCTCCCTGTGGAACGTGCCCGACGTGGCCGCCGAGCTTGTGCTGGCGCAACGCCCGCAGTTCGCGCCGATGTTCGACATCGACCGCGGCCTCGACCTCTTGGCCGCCCAAGTCCAGCCCGACCGCAGCCGCAAGCTCGGCTATCGGACCTACATGGGCTCCTTCGAGGCCGACGCGCCGTGGTTCTACCGCCGCGAAGGCAACATCGGCCTGGGCGAGCGCCTCGCCGCCGCCTGGCAGGCATTCACACGCCCCCGACGGTGATCTGCCGGAGTTGCTGAAATGACTTTCCGCAATTTGGACAGTGAATCGGCCCCTGTCGTCCTGAGCGCAGCGAAAGACCCCGCACTCGCCGCGGGCGCTGTCCGGCTGCTCAGAGAGGCTCGAAGAACTCGCGCCAATCCTCAGACGGATAGGAATAGCCGTCGTTCAACCACCAGGACGTTATCCTGCCATCCTTCAAGCTACGGAAATAGTAGACATAACACCCGTCATAATGGCTGTAGTGAGTCCCTTCGAAGGCCAGCGGATCGGCGGCGACAAAGTGGTGCGGGCCACTCATGAAGCTCTTCTTTGCGCTGTAGTGTTTCCCGATCTCGAAGATCTTGGGTGCACTCATCAAACAACGATAGCACGCGCAGAACCATGGCATCTGCCGTGAGATCCTTCACTTTGCTCAGGATGACAACTGTGTTGGAATTTGCGCAGTGCGCCGATCGACCGCTGCGGTCATCCCAACCCGAAGCCGATAGCTTCCTACTGCAATCTGCGCGCCGAGGATTAGAGCCTCAAGCCTTCTTCTCCCAGCCGCCTGAGTCGGTCTGCTGCCAGTAGGCGATCGTATGGCCGGCGGCCTTGTAGGCCTTCCATTGCTCGCGCGACTGGGTGACGGCTTCGTCGTCGCGGCCGTCGAACAGCTCGAAGCAACGCTTATAGTCGCCGACCCGCTCCGAGCGCGCGCGGTCGGCCACGAACAGGAAGGCCGCACCGTTGGGATTCTCGTCGAGATGGGTGAGCCACACCGGTTGCCGGTCGGCCTCGCCGTCCTTGGCCGAGCCGTGCGGCAGGAAGCTGCCCTGGTCGAACGTCCAGAGATGGTTGTTGAGCGCATCGACGCGCTCGGGCGAGCCCAGCATCACCACTGCCCGCTCGCCCGCCTGCAGGGTCTTGGCCAGCAGACGGGGCAAGGCGTCTTCCAGCGACGACCGGGTCAGATGGTAGAAGTTGACCTCGGTCGCCATGGTTCGCCTACTTTTCGTAATTGTCCTCGACGAGCCTGTCGAGGAGACGCACGCCGAAGGCGGTCGCGCCCTTGGGCGTGGTGTTGTCGCCCTTGCCCGACCAGGCCATACCGGCGATGTCGAGATGGGCCCAGGCGACCCCGTCCTGCACGAAACGCTGGAGGAACTGCGCCGCGGTGATCGAACCACCGTCGCGGCCACCACCGACGTTCCTCATGTCGGCGATTTCGGAGTCGATCAGCTTGTCGTACTTGGGGCCGAGCGGCATGCGCCACAGCTTCTCGCCGACCATCGCGCCCGCTGCCCGCAGCTTGTTGGACAGCAGCGTGTCGTTGGAGAAGAGGCCCGCCCGCTCGTGGCCGAGCGCCACGATGATGGCGCCGGTCAGCGTCGAGAGCTCGACCATCGCCTGCGGCTTGTACTTCTCCTGCACGTACCACATGGCGTCGCACAGGATCAGCCGGCCTTCGGCGTCGGTGTTGATCACCTCTACGGTCTGGCCCGACATGGTGGTGACGACATCGCCCGGACGCTGGGCATTGCCGTCCGGCATGTTCTCCACGATGGCGCAGATGCCGATGACGTTGGCGCGGGCCTTGCGGCCGGCCAGCAGGTGCATGGCACCATACACCGCGCCGGCGCCGGCCATGTCCCACTTCATGTCTTCCATGCCGCCGGCGGGCTTGATCGAGATGCCGCCGGTGTCGAAGCACACACCCTTGCCGATCAGCGCGATCGGCTTCTGGGTCTTGCGGCCGTTCATCCAGCGCATGATCACGAGCTGCGATTCGCGCACGCTGCCCTGGCCCACGCCCAGCAAGGCGCCCATGCCGAGCTTCTTCATCTCGGCCTCGCCCAGGATCTCGACCTTGACGCCGAGCTTGGTGAGGGCGCGGGCGCGCTGGGCGAACTCCGCGGGATAGAGGACGTTCGGCGGCTCGCTCACCAGGTCGCGGGCGAGGAACACGGCATCGATGGTGGGCTCGACCTCGGCATAGGCGGCCTTCGCCTCGGCCGGATCGGCGACGGCGATGGTGAGCCGGGCGAGCGAGGGCTTCTGCTCGGGCTTCTGCTTGGTCTTGTACTTGTCGAAGCGGTAGCTGCGGAGCTGCGCGCCGAGCGCAACATGGGCGGCGATGACGCCTGCGGAGAGCGTGCTGCCCTTGGGTGCATCGACGACGACGGTCGCAGCCTTCTGGCCGGCTGCATTGGCATCTGCACAGACCAGGCCGCCCAGGCTCTCACAGGTGCGGGCATCGAGCTCGGCCGGCTTGCCGATGCCCAGCAGCATCAGCCGGGCGATATCGCCGGACTGGCCGAGCACGGTCAGGGTCTGGTTCTTGGCGCCGGTGAAGCGGCTGGCGCCGATGGCCCGAGTGACCGCCTTGCCGGTCTCCCCGTCGAGGGCCTGGGCGGTCGCCAGGAGCTGCTTGTCGGCAGCTACCAGCACGGCGACATTGCCGGCGAAAGCCTTCGGAAAGGCCACAAATTCCACTCTCATCCGGTTCCCCTCGCTCGATAATCGGCGATTTTTCGCCCCTGCGGCGCTACGGCGCAAGCTGCGAATTGCGTTCGGCCAGTTGCAAATACGGGTGGCATCCCGCCGCGACGGACAGTATCAGTACCGGCCCTCCAAACGGGAATGAAAATGACTTCAGTTGCTCTTCCTCGCGTTTCGGTGGTCGGTCTCGGCAAGCTCGGTGCGCCGCTGGCCGCGGTGCTGGCCAGCCGCGGCTTCAGTGTCATCGGGCTCGACGTCAACAAGACCCTGGTCGACGCGCTCAATGCCGGCAAGATGCCGATCGTCGAGCCGCAGCTCAACGAGCTGATCGCGGCCAACCGGGCGCGCCTGTCGGCCACGATGGACGCCAACGAGGCGATCCAGAAAAGCGACGCCAGCTTCGTGATCGTGCCCACCCCGTCGGACAGCACCGGATTCTTCTCGAACCGATTCGTGCTGCAGGCGATGGAGACGCTGGGCAAGGCGATCAAGGCCAAGAGCGGCTACCACATGGTCGTGATCACCAGCACGGTGATGCCGGGCACGACCGGCAGCGAGATCAAGGCGGCGCTCGAGGCGGCGTCAGGCCGCAAGGTCGGGCCGGAGCTGGGCCTCTGCTACAATCCGGAATTCATCGCGCTCGGCAGCGTCGTGCGCGACATGCTGTTCCCCGATTCGATCCTGATCGGCGAGAGCGACTCCAAGGCCGGCGACATGCTGCAGACCATCTATCTGCAGATGTGCGAGAACAAGCCGCCGGTGCAGCGCATGAACTTCATCAACGCCGAGCTCACCAAGATCTCGGTGAACACCTACGTCACCACCAAGATCTCCTACGCCAATATGCTGGCCGACATCTGCGACCGCCTGCCGGGCGCCGATGTCGACGCCGTGACCAAGGCGCTGGGCGCCGATACCAGGATCGGCTCGAAGTACCTCAAGGGCGCGATGGGCTATGGCGGTCCCTGCTTCCCGCGCGACAACGTCGCCTTCGCTGCCCTCGCCCGCAAGATCGGCGCCCGTGCCGACGTGGCCGAGGCCACCGACCGCATCAACAACTACCAGGTCGACCGGCTGACGGGCCTGGTCGCCAAGTTCGCCAAGCCCGGCATGCGCATCGCCCTGCTCGGCCTCTCCTACAAGCCGCACACGCCGGTGGTCGAGGAAAGCCACAGCGTGAAGCTCGCGATGAAGCTGGCCGATGCGGGCTACGTCGTGAGCGTGCACGACCCGCTGGCCCAGGAAGCCGGGCTTGCGGCGATGGGCGACAAGGTCGTGGGCGCCTCCTCGATCGAGGGTGCCGTCCGCGAGTGCGACCTGCTGATCGTCGCCACCGGCTGGCCTGAATACAAGGCGATCGATCCGGCCTGGTGCAAGCGGGACGGCCAGCGCCTCACGGTGCTCGACCTGTGGCGCACCCTGCCCAACGACAAGTTCGGCGAGGTCGCCGACCTGCTCTATCTCGGCTCGGGCAGGTAGGCCTACGCGGCCAGCGACTGCCGATACCAGGCCACGGTGTCGGCCAAGCCCTCACGCACGCCCCAACGCGGGGTCCAACCCGTGGCTGCGGTCAGGGCAGCGCTGGAAACCGCCCGCGGCGACGGCCCCCCCCCACGCGCCGCATCGTAGGTGATGGTCGCGTCGGCAAAGCCGTCGATTTCGAGGAGATGACGCAACGTGTCGTTCACGCTCGTGTCGTGCGGCGAAGCGACATTGAAGGTCTCCAGCGGCGCGACCGCGCGCGGCA
>CANIRG010000081.1 GCA_947469635.1 Rhodospirillales bacterium
GCTGAAGCTCGAGAAGGACGTCTTCATCCAGTTCGGCGGCCAGCGCAAAGGCACCAGCCCGATCGGCGATGCGGCGGCGCTGCAGATCGGCGGCGTCACGGTGATCGTCAACACCAAGCGCAGCCAGTGCCACAGCCTCGACTGCTTCACCAAGCTCGGCGTCGATCCCTCGACCAAGAAGGTCGTGGTGGTGAAGTCGATGCAGCATTTCCCCGCCGCCTACGCACCGATCGCCAGCGAGGTCGTCTATGTGGCGGCACCCGGCGCGCTGGTGCCGGACTGGTCGCTGCTGCCCTACACCAAGGCCGACAAGACCCAGTGGCCCTTCGTGGCCAATCCGCACGCGGCCTAGACGATGCGGTGGCTTGCCCTGTCCTGCGCCGCGGCGATCACCGTCGCGTCGGCCCCGGCCCTCGCGCAATCGGCCTCGCCCAACGGCGTGCGCACGCTCGACCCTCCCGGCGCACCCAAGGCGGTCGGGACCTGGAGCATCGGGGTGCGCGCGGGCGACTTCGTGTTCGTGGCCGGCATGCAGGGCGCCGACCCCGCGACGGGCAAGCTGGTGCCCGATCCAGAGGGGCGGATTCGCCAGGCCTTCCTCAACATCAAGCTGATCGCCGGGTCGGAGGGCGCCACGCTGCATGACTGCGTGCGGATCACCGTCTACGTGAGCGACCTCCATCGCTACGCCGGCATCGTCGACCGGGTGCAGGCGGAAGTCTGGGGCAAGCCGCCCTATCCGCCACGCACCATGATGGAGGTCCAGCGCCTGTTCGACGACGACATCGTGGAGATCGACAGCGTCTTCTACGCCCCGGCGAAGAAGTGAGTGGCGGCGTTACAGATCGGGGCGCCTATGAATCCTTGCAGCACTTCAATGCTGACTATGCACTGATTGCCTGCGAAGTAGTTTAGGGAAACTGGGTAATGGCCGAATCGAAAAGCAACAGATTTACGAAATACTTTCCCCTACTTCTCGATGCGCTTCGTTCAGTCGACCCCAAGTCGATGCGCCCCGCAGAAGCCTTAGCTTGGATTAGAACGAAGGAAAATGTACCAGCTGAAAACCTTACACGGGTTGTCCAAAACGGCACGCAATCTATATTCGAAAATGACGTCCATTGGGCTCGCTTTTACTTGGCAAAGGCCGGTCTCATTAGCAATGCGAAACGCGGGCAATGGGGCCTAACGCCGGAAGGGCGGGAGAAAAGACTCTCGCAAGAAGAGACCTGGGACCTCTACGTTCGCATTCGCGACGCCAATCGACCTAGTAACTCTCAACCTGAGGAAGATGCCCTTGCACCGGGTGTCGAAATTGACAAGGAGAACGAAGAGAAGTCTTATTGGTTTGCAGGCGCTGTGTGGAATCGCACCGACGACCAGCTCCCTCGCTTTCTGGAGCAAAGCGTCTGGGAGAATGGTTACGAAGATCAGCTTCTGGATCTTGTTCGCAAGATAAGGCCGGGCGATCGAATCGCGATAAAGGCGAGCTTCGTCAAGAAGCGCGTACCGTTTGACGTCGGCGGAAGGCCCGTCTCGGTGATGAGGATCAAAGCGACAGGCACAGTCCTTGAGAATTTGGGCAATGGTCGATCGGTTAAGGTGGCATGGGATCCGCCTACTGAGCCGCGCGATTGGTACTTCTACACATTTCGAACCACGCTCGTTGGTATTCACGAGGCAGCGGAGGACAGCCGCCGCCTGATCGATTTTACCTTTCGGGGCGCATCACAGGACTACACTTGGTGGCTTGCGCGCCCTTATTGGGTGGAGAAATACGGCGTAAAGCCTGAGACGATAATTCCGATCAGCGCCCCGATAGCACCTATTGCAGCAGAGGAAGAGGAAATCGGCGAAGAAGAATATCTCTATGGAATAGAAGATATCATTGCCGATGGTTGTTTCTTGGCAAGCGACGAGCTTACGGAAATTCTAAACCGTTGGCGCTCTAAGAAGAATCTCATTCTCCAAGGACCACCCGGCACGGGTAAGACTTGGTTGGCTAAGCGTCTTGGGTTCGCGCTTGTAGGCTCAAATGATCGCGAGACCGTCCGATCTCGGCTGCGCGTTGTGCAATTTCACCCATCGCTTGCCTACGAGGACTTCGTGCGCGGATGGCGCCCCAAGGGTGAAGGGCGCCTCGAACTTGTGGATGGCATCTTTATGCAGGCGATCGACGCGGCGAAAAGTGAACCTGACCGCGAATTCGTCTTGGTGATCGAGGAAATAAACCGTGGTAACCCCGCTCAAATTTTTGGTGAGATGCTGACACTGCTAGAGGCAACGAAACGCCATCCTTCCGAGGAAATCGAACTCGCTTACAGAAAGGAACCCGGCGAGCGTATCCATATCCCAAGCAATCTCTATGTGATCGGCACCATGAATGTTGCCGATCGTTCGTTGGCAATCGTCGATCTGGCATTGCGGCGGCGCTTCGCTTTCGTCGATCTCGAACCAAGGCTGGGAGACGTGTGGCGTGCATGGTGCACCCAGCGGGGCATTGAAAGTGGAATGCTCGTTGAAATCGAATCTCGAATTAACGAGCTGAATGCGGAAATCGCGGCGGCCATTACACTCGGTCCTCAGTTTTGCATCGGTCACTCTTATGTCACGCCCGACGCCGACGCTTCGATCGCTGACGGCCCTGCATGGTTCCGAGCCCGAATCGAGACAGAAATCGGCCCTCTGCTTGATGAGTACTGGTACGACACACCGCAGACCGCCAAGGCGGCCAAGGCCAAACTTCTCGCGGGACTTTATTGAAGTCGGTAGCGAACGA
The DNA here is from genome assembly GCA_947469635.1 of Rhodospirillales bacterium. Lineage (GTDB taxonomy): Bacteria > Pseudomonadota > Alphaproteobacteria > Reyranellales > Reyranellaceae > Reyranella. The sequence continues at coordinate 2,780 of CANIRG010000081.1, forward strand.
CGTTGGCTCACCACCCAGTGGGCGGCAAATCGGCCGTATTCCGGTCCGGAACCTCTGGCTCTTGATGCTTTATGCCTCCGATCTAACGCGGGTCCGAGGCGCATTCGATGCCATGGTTGATAAAGACATCGACGATGTCCCCGCGTTGATCGCTCGGCTTCTAGTCGACGCCGTTCGGCGGCGTATTCGTCGCAATCTCAGTCAAGGTTACTGTCATCGTGAAAAAGTACTCGCGCGCGTCCGAGGACGGATTAACATTCTGGCGACCGAATCACGCCAACTTCTCTCAAGAGGAGAGGTTTTTTGCCGCTATGAAGAGCTGACTGTAGACACGCTTCGCAATAGACTTGTGCGTGCTGCGTTGGAACGACTGGCGCGCCTCGTCCAAAACAACGAATTGGTGCGTCACTGTCGCGCGTTGGCCGCGACGCTCGGACGGGCAGGTGTCGGCGGATCATGCCCCGGCCGCGCCGAACTAGCAGCAGATCAGATAGGCCGAAACGATGCGGCCGATCATTTATTGGTCGCCCTTGCGCGTCTCGCCTTCGATTTGGCGCTTCCGACAGAAGACGCCGGCAACATAGCTCTTATTGCACCCGATCGCGAGGAGGCTTGGGTCCGTCGTTTGTTTGAAAAAGCAGTTCTTGGTTTTGCTCGGGTTGAATTGGAACCATCAGGGTGGTCTGTTCGCTCCACCTCCCTTGATTGGCAAGTCTCGTCTGCTTCGGCAGGACTCTCCAAGATTCTCCCTCGCATGGTAACCGACGTCGTGCTCGATGCGCCGCACGCCGATCAGCGCTTAGTAATAGACACCAAGTTTACGTCCATCCTGGGAATCGGACGCTTCGGCAACGAGGGCCTCAAGAGCGGATATCTTTACCAGATGTATGCTTATCTTCGATCTCAGGAAGGCCGTGAAGCGCGATGGGATACTGCGGCAGGTTTGCTATTGCATCCGGCAATTGGCCTGCAACTTCGCGAGCACGTCCAACTTCAAGGTCACAAGATTACATTCGCTACGGTCGACCTTGGTAACTCGTCTATGGCCATCCGGAGTGAGTTGAGACGTATTCTCAGCACCGACTTTTGGCTCCACGATGAGAAATCTAGAAAGGATGCCGCGGGGCCTTACCCGGGCGAATCGCAAGTCTCTTGACCGAGACCGCGACCCTTCGCCGAGCCGTCGCCACGGACGCCTCGGCGATCCGCGACCTGACGCGCGCCGCCTATGCCAAATGGGTGCCGCGGATCGGCCGCGAGCCCAAGCCGATGACGGCGGATTATGACGCCGCCGTGCGCAACCATCGCTTTGACCTGCTTCATGTCGACGACGCATTGGCGGCGCTGATCGAGACGATCGCCGAGACAGATCATCTCCTGATCGAGAACGTGGCGGTCTCTCCCACCTTCCAGGGACGCGGCTTTGGACGGAGGCTGATGGCCCATGCGGAAGAGCTGGCCGCTTCGGCCGGCTTTCGCGAGGTCAGGCTCTACACCAACAAGCTGTTCGACGAGAACGTGCGGCTCTATCTCAGGCTCGGCTACCGGATCGACCGCGAGAATGACGTCGGGGTCGGCACGGCCGTCCACATGAGCAAGCGCATCCCCTGACGAAGCCGACGCTATTGAAAATTCGGGGAACCTTGGCCCCGGTAGTGACGTTGTCATTGCACCAGGCCACAACAGCCCCCCGCTGTCCCGCCTGAGACTCCCGCAACCCGCCTCCCCAGGCGGGTTGCTTTGTCTTGGGGCGGCCGCGGCAACGCCGTCGTGATCCCCGCCGCGCTGAGCAGGCCACGCAATCACGGCACAGAGGGAGGTCGCCGTGGAAATTCTCGGGCAAACAGGCCACCATGTGTGGGTAGAATGTTCCGAGCGGCAAGTTGATCGCAGCTTATGCGTCGATCTCACTGCGGGAGTGGAGCAGCGGCGATGACGGAATTGACAATCAAGCTGCCCGACGAGTTGGCGCAGCGTGCAAGACGAGCAGGCCTGCTTTCCGACGGCGCAATTCAAGAGCTGTTGGAGGATGCCATGCGTCGGCAGGCCGGACGCCAGTTGCTGGAGGTGGCCGAACGTATTCATGCCGCCGGCATTGAGCCGATGTCGATGGAAGAGATCGATGCCGAGGTCAAGGCGGTGCGAGCCGAGCGCCGTGCGCGCGAAGCCCAGGTTAGATAGCAAGACTGCCGACGTTGAGGGATGCGGTGCGGCTCGTTCTCGATACGAACGTCGTCGTCTCCGCGCTTCTGTGGGGCGGCACGCCCTACAGGTTATGCAAGCGGCAGTGGATAGCGATCTTGTGCTCTGCACCTCGCCCGCGCTGCTGACGGAATTGCGTACGGTGCCGGCACGCGAACATCTGGCTTCCCGGTTGAAGCGGCAGCACTCGACAGTCGACTTGGCCCTCACGCTCTACAGCTCGCTGGCTGTCAGCGTGTTTCCGACAGAGGCGCCTCGCGTCGTCCCCGCCGATGCCCGACGATGACCAGGTTGTCGCGGCGGCGATCTTTGCGCAGGCCGACATCATCGTTACCGGCGACCGGCATCTCCTGTCGCTCGGCAGCTATCGGAACATCCGTATCGTTACACCCGGGGTCGCGCTTCAACTGATCGTCCCCGTCTGATGGCGACAGCCCCAACTCCTTACCGTCGTGTCCCTCACCGCGGTAGTGCCGCCCGCTCGACGGCAGGCGCCACCCGTCCTGTCGCGCCGCGACCCACCGGGTCGTACCGGCGTTCGAGCCAGCGCTGCACCTGGTCCCACATCGTCGTCAGGATGAGGTAGAGCACGGCGGCCGCCGCGAAGGTCTCCAGCACGTCGAATTTCACCTGCATGATCATCTCGCTCCGCCGCATCAGCTCCTCCATCGAGATGACCGAGGCGATCGACGTCGCCTTCAAGAGGCCGTTCACCGAATTGCCGAGCGCCGGCAGGATGATGCGGATGGCCTGCGGCAGGGTGACCTTGCGCAGGGTCAGCAGCGGCGACAGGCCCAGCGCCTTGGCGGCATCGCGCTGGCCCGGCGGCACCGCGAGAAAGCCGCCGCGGATAATCTCGGCCATGTAGGCCGCCTCGTTCAGCACCAGCGTCACGATCACCGACGTCAGCACGCCGAACTTGATGCCGAGCTGCGGCAGGCCGGAGTAGATCATCACCATCTGGATCAGCAGCGGCGTGCCGCGGAAGAACCAGATATAGCCCTGCGCCAATCGGTTCACTGCCTTGCTGGGCGAGGCGCGCAACAGAGCGACCACCAGTCCGAGAATCAATCCGCCGGCCAGACCCGCCACGGTCAGGCCGGCCGTGACCAGCGCCCCCATGAGAAGGAACGGGTTGGTGAGCGCCGCCAGGAAATCCCCGACGTCGAACCCTCTCATGGGTCGCGGATCTTCTTACTGCGGCCCAGGTCCCCTGATGGCGAAGGTCTTGCTCGGTGCCTTGGTGAGGCCGAACTTGTCGAACAGCTTGTCGTAGGTGCCGTCGGCGCCCATGGCCGTGAGGGTCGCCGCGACCTTCTCCGCTATGGCGCGATTGCGGAACATCATCGTGGTCGGCGCGCCGCCGAGGCCGGTCGCGGTGATCTCGATCAGGCCGCGACGCTCGAGCTCCTTGGCGGTCTGGTCGATATGGATGGCTGTGTCGACCTGACCCGCGCGCAAGGCTGCCGTCACGTCGGTGGCGGTCTTGAAGGTGAGGACCTCGATCGGCTTGCCGCCCTTGGCGACGATCTCCTTGTCCTGGGCCCGCAGCCAGCGCTCCTGGTAGGAGTTGACCTCGACGCCCGCTTTCTTGCCTGCGATGGCGGCGACGTCGGGGAGCTTCAGGCTCGAGCCCTTGATCACGGTGATGCTGATCGTCTGCTGGGCGTAGGGAACGGTGTAGGCGATCTTAGAGCGCTCCTCGGTCCAGAACATGCCGGTGTTGATGCCGTCGAAGCGGCCGGCCGATAGCGCCGGCACCATCGGCGGGAAATCCATGCGGATGAGGTCGAGCGGGATGCAGAGACGCTTGGCGATCTCGCGCATCAGCTCGACGTTCAGACCCTGCAGCTCGCCTTTCTCGTCGACGAACTGCTGCGGCGGCAGGGTGGGATTGATCGACATCTGCAGCTTGCCGGCGGTGACGAGATCGCTGTCGGGAATGGCCGACTTGCAGGTCTGGGCTACCGCCGGCAGGGCGCCGAGCAGGAGGAGGAGCAGGGAGGTGGAAAGCAGGCGGACGCGCATGATAATCCTTCCGTCGACGGCATGAAGCTTGCTTCGAGTCCTGCAATAACGGTGCCACCGTTTCCGTGAAATGTGCCGCCAGGAGACCGCAATGGAGCAGATGGATTGGCGCGCCGCCGCCGCCGCGCGCGGATTGAAGGTCACCGATCTCGCCGAGCATGTCGGCACCTCGATCGAAGGCATCGATCTCGCCGACGACCACGATCAGGAGATGGTGGGGATCGTACGGGCCGCTTGTGTGGAACGCACGCTGCTGCTGTTTCGCGGCCAGGACCAGCTCTCGCCCGCCGGCTATCTCGCCTTCGCGCGCCGCTTCGGCGGCCGGCCGGACATGCATTCGCTGCGGCACTACTGCCTGCCCGACCATCACGAGATCTTCGTCGTCGGCAATGTTCACGAGAAGCAGGGCAGCGTCGGCTCGCCGCGCGTCGGCCTGAACTGGCACACCGACCACTATCATTTGCCCGAGCCGGGCCTGTTCACCTACCTGCATGCCATCCAGGTGCCGCCGGGCCAGGGCGACACGCGCTATGCCAACGGCATCGCGGCCTACGAGGCCCTGCCCGATGCGATGCGCTCCAGGATCGACGACATGAAGGTGCTGCACAGCCGGGCGCTGCTGTTCCGCAACCTCTTCCCCGAGGCGAGCGAGGAGGAGATGGAAGCGGAGCGGCGCAAGATCCCCGACGTCGTCCATCCGCTGGTGCGCACCCATCCCGAGATCGGCAAGCGCGGCCTCTATCTCGGCGGCGAATGGGGCTCGCGCATCGACGGCATGGCGGTGCCGGAGGCGCAGGAGCTTTACGAGGAGCTGCTGCACCACATGATCCAGGACCGCTTCTCCTACCAACATCGCTGGCAGGCGGGCGACGTGCTGATGTCGGACAATCGCTGCTCGCTGCATCGCGCCAGCGAATGGGACGAGGCGAGCTACATCCGGCGCCTGCACCGCATCATCATGATCGACGACAAGGCGCCTTATTGAAAAGGCAAAAGCTCGCCCCCAGATGATCCATCGCCCGATCCGGAACGTAACCGATTGAGAGTGCGTAGCGTAGCGTTCGAGGTTTCCGAGGAGAGTGAGCGATGGAAAACCGACCCGGCAGCGAGATGCTGGCCTCCTTTGTCAGGGATTTCACCGACCACGCGATCGTCATCATCGACCTCGAAGGCAGGGTCCTCTCCTGGAATGCCGGCGCCAAGGCCATCCTGGGATATGGCCCGTCGGAGATCGTCGGCCGGTATCTCGTCGAGCTGGAGAAACGGGCTGTTTCGCCCGGGAGCGTCTACGTTCCCTTGAGCGACACCCTGGAAGGCGGCAGGCGGGAGCGAACGGCACAGCTGGTTCACAAGCAGGGCGCCGTCATGAAGGTCCGGGTCGTTTCCGGCCCGGTGAGAGATCGCGACAACAGGCTCACGGGCTATGGCCTGTTCCTGACCAGCCTCGGATCGACGGGAATGGCCGTGGTCAGCGCGGATCAGCCGGCCCTCAACGTCGTAGCGCTTGCGGCGAAGCCCAAGGTCCTGCTGGTCGACGATGATAACCTCGTCCTCGAGCAGGTCGAGGAGCAGCTCATCGACCTGGGCTACGAGGTCGCTTCGGCGTCGAGCGGCGCCCAGGCCCTCGAGATCCTCGGGCAGGCTCCCGACGTCGATCTGCTTTTCGCCGACGTCGTCATGCCCAACGGCATGGGCGGCCGCGAGCTCGCCAACCAGGCCCGGCTCCTGAGGCCCGACCTCAAGGTCCTGTTCTCCTCCGGCTATTTCCGCGGCGCCCTGGTGGAGAAGGGCGAGCTGGACGAGGATGTCGACTGCCTCGCCAAGCCGTTCCGGATGACCCAGCTCGCGGAGAAGCTCGACCAGATGCTTCGACCGGCCCATTGATCCGCTGGCCCAGAGGGCTGGCCAGCGCGTCGTGACGATGGTCTGACGGCTAGATTTCGGGACGTTTACACAATGGGGCGAGGTTGGTATGGTCCGCCGCGTCGCGGCCGGAGAAGGCCGTTTTGTCGTTTAGGATCAACGACTTATGAAAATTCTAGCCGGCAACAGCAATCGCCCGCTGGCGGAAGCGATATCAGCCAAGCTGGATCTGCCGCTGGTCAAGGCCAACATACGGCGCTTCTCCGACAACGAAATCTTCGTCGAGATCCTGGAGAATGTGCGCGGCGAGGACGTGTTCGTCATCCAGTCCACCAGCTTTCCGGCCAACGACCATCTGATGGAGCTGCTGATCATCACCGACGCGCTGCGCCGCAGCTCGGCCCGGCGGATCACGGCGGTGATGCCCTATTTCGGTTATGCCCGGCAGGACCGCAGGACCGGCTCGCGCACGCCGATCTCGGCCAAGCTGGTCGCCAACCTGATCACCCACGCCGGCGTCAACCGCGTGCTGACGCTCGACCTGCATGCCGGCCAGATCCAGGGCTTCTTCGACATCCCGGTCGACAACCTGTTCGCCGGCCCGGTGTTCTCCAAGGACATCAAGGAGACGCTGGGCGGCCGTAACCTCACCGTTGTATCGCCCGACATCGGCGGCGTGGTGCGCGCCCGCGCCATCGCCAAGCGGGTCGATGCCGACCTCGCGATCATCGACAAGCGCCGCGAGGCGGCCGGCGTCAGCGAAGTCATGAACGTGATCGGCGACATCAAGGGCCAGGATTGCATCCTGATCGACGACATCGTCGATTCGGCGGGCACGCTCTGCAATGCCGCCGTCGCGCTGATGGACCAGGGCGCCAAGTCGGTGTCGGCCTACGTGACGCACGGCGTGCTGTCGGGCGGCGCCGTCGCCCGCGTCGCCGCCTCGCCGATGGAGAAGCTGGTGATCACCGATTCGATCCAGCCGACCAAGGAGATGCGCGTGGCGCCCAACCTGGTGCCGCTCAGCGTCGCGCCGCTGATGGCCGAGGCCATGACTCGCATTTCCGAGGAAACCTCGGTATCCAGCCTGTTCGATTAGGTTCGTTCGACTGAAAAATTGCAGGAATCCGGCGATGGGCACCCCTGGAGGCCACGCCGCGATGAAGAGAGAGACAATAAACCCAAGGAGAGACTGAAATGGCAGAGACGACAAAGGTCGTCGCGAAGAAGCGGGACCGGGCCGGCAAAGGGGGCGCCCGTTCCAGCCGTCGCGAAGGACTGATTCCCGCCGTGATCTACGGCGACAAGCAAGCTCCGGTGATGATCGCGGTCGAGCCGAAATCGATCGAGCGCGAGATGCACAAGGAAGGCTTCTTCAACCACCTCATCAAGATCGACGTGGAAGGCACGAGCATCGACGTGTTGCCGCGCGATCTTCAGACCGATCCGGTGACGGACAAGCCCCTGCATCTCGACTTCCTGCGCGTCGGCCCCGAGTCGATCATCAGCGTGCAGGTGCCGGTGCACTTCAAGAACGAGGCGGGCTCGCCCGGCATCAAGCGCGGCGGTGTGCTCAACATCGTGCTGCACGAGATCACCGTGCGCACCAAGCCCACCACCATCCCGGAATATTTCGAGGTCGACCTCACCGGTCTCGAGATCGGCCATTCCATCCATCTCTCGGCCCTCAACGTTCCCGAGGGCGTGCGGGTGGTGGCGCGCGAGAAGGATGCCACCGTGGCCTCAATCGCGGCTCCGACCGTGGTCCGCGAGACCCAGGCCGACCCCGGCGCTCCGACAGCCGAAGGCGCGGCCACGGCTCCAGGTGCCGCTCCGGCAGCTGGCGGTGCGGCTCCGGCGGCGGCTGCGGGCGGCAAGGCTCCGGCTCCGGCCAAGAAGTAAGCGCGGCCGTTGCTTCTGCTGGTCGGCCTCGGCAATCCCGGGCCGCGCTACGCGGGGCACCGGCACAATGTCGGGTTCATGGCGGTGGACGAGATCGTCCGCCGCCGTGTCTTCTCGGCGTGGCGTACGCGCTTCGACGGCGAGATGGCGGAAGGCCATCTCGCCGGCGAGCGCACGCTGGTGCTGAAGCCCATGACCTTCATGAACGACTCGAGCCGGTCGGTCGGCGAGGCCGTGCGCTTCCTCAAGATCCCGATCGAGCGCGTCGTGGTGTTCCACGACGAGCTCGACATCGCGCCCGGCCGCGTGCGCATGAAGAAGGGCGGCGGTGCCGGCGGCCACAACGGCTTGCGCGACATCGACGCCCATGTCGGCAACGGCTATCGCCGCGTGCGCATCGGCATCGGCCACCCCGGCCACAAGGACCTGGTGCTGCACTGGGTGCTGCGCGACTTCGAGCCCGACGAGCGCGATCCCGCGACCGGCTGGCTGCCCAGGCTCCTGAAGGCGCTGGCCGAGGAATCGGCATTGCTGGCCGACGGCACGGGCAAGACCGACGAACGCTACATGAGCCGGGTGGCGGCCCTGGCGCCCGCCCCCGATCTACCGGCCAGGCTGAACATCAAAGAGTAGGCACATGGGTTTCAACTGCGGCATCGTCGGCCTGCCCAACGTCGGCAAGTCGACCCTCTTCAACGCGCTCACCGCCACCCAGGCGGCGCAGGCGGCGAACTATCCCTTCTGCACCATCGAGCCGAACATCGGCCGTGTCGCCGTGCCCGATCCGCGCCTCGACAAGCTCGCCGCGATCGCAAGCTCGGCCAAGATCATCAGCACCCAGCTCGAGTTCGTCGATATCGCCGGCCTGGTGAAGGGCGCCAGCAAGGGCGAAGGGCTGGGCAACCAGTTCCTCGCCAACATCCGCGAGGTCGACGCCATCGCCCATGTGCTGCGCTGCTTCGAGGACGGCGACGTGACCCACGTCAACGGCAACGTCGACCCGGTGCGCGATGCCGAGGTCGTCGAGACCGAGCTCATGCTGGCCGACCTCGATTCTCTGGAGAAGCGCCTGCCGGCGCTGGAGAAGCGCGCCAAGAGCGGCGACAAGGAGGCAGCCGTCGAGGCGCCCGTGGTCAAGAAGGCGCTCGACGCCCTGCGCGAAGGCAAGCCCGCGCGCGAGGCGCCGATCACCGCCGACGAGCGGCTGACCTTCCATCGCCTGCAGCTCATCACCGCCAAGCCGATGATGTACGTGCTCAATGTCGACGAAGGCTCGGCGGCGACGGGCAACGACCACAGCGCCAAGGCCGAGGCCTTCGCCAGGACGCGCGGCATGCTGGCCGTCGTGATCTCGGCCGCCATCGAGGCCGAGGTGGCGCAGCTGCCGCCCGAGGACCAGTCCGACTATCTCTCCTCGCTCGGACTTGAGGAGACCGGCCTCGCGCGCGTCGTGCGCGCGGGCTACGAGCTTCTCGATCTCGTCACCTTCTTCACGGTCGGCCCCAAGGAGGCGCGGGCCTGGACGGTGCGCCGCGAGGCGCGCGCGCCCGAGGCGGCCGGCGTCATCCATACCGACTTCGAGAAGGGTTTCATTCGCGCCGAGACCATCGCCTACGACGACTACGTCACGCTGAACGGCGAATCGGGTGCGCGCGACGCGGGCAAGCTACGGCTCGAAGGCAAGGAATATGCGGTGAAGGACGGCGACGTCTTCCACTTCCGCTTCAATGTCTGATCCCCTGCCGATCCCTCCTACGAGCCGATGACGCCGCCGTCCTTCCTTGTGATGACGATCACCGAAGGCCGCGGCGGCGTGCCGTCCTTGAAGTCGGGCCAGCGCGTGGTCGGGGTCTCGTAGCTCGAGCCCTTGCCCTCGCCCGGATGCTGGATGGCGAGGAACAGCGTGCGGTCGTCGGGCGTGAGCGTCGGGCCGCAGACCTCCGCGCCGATCGGCGCCACGAAGAACTGCCGCGTCAGCGCCCGTCCCGGACCATCGAGATCGCAGGCATAGAGACCGTCCGCCGTGCCCGCCACCTCGCCGCTGTCGGTGGCGATCCATAGCCGCCCCTTGCTGTCGAAGGTGACGTTGTCCGGGCAGGTGAGCCAGCCTTCCGCCGAGATCGCCGGATTGTAGGAGGTGCCGGCATCGACGCCCGGCCGGCCGGCGGCGAGCAGGATGTCCCAGGTGCCTTCGGTCGAGCCGTGGTCGCCATCCCCGGGCGTGATCTCGAGGATGTGGCCGTGATCGTTCCTGGCGCGCGGGTTGGCCGGGTTCACTTCCTCCGGCTTGCGCGAGCCGTTGTTGGTCAACGCCACGTAGACGCGACCATTGACCTTGTTGGGCTCGACATCCTCCGGCCGATCCATCGGCGTCGCCTTGAGAAGGTCGGCGGCGCGGCGCGCGGCGATCACCACGTCGCCCTGGTCGGCAAAGCCGTTCGCCGCCGTCAGCGGCCCCTGGCCGTGGACCAGCGGCATCCAGATCATCTTCCCGCCTTCGTCGAAACGCGCGACGTGCAGCGTGCCTTCGTCCAGCAGGTCGCGATTGGCGGCGCGGTCGGTCGGGTTCCACGGCTTGGACGTGACGAACTTGTAGACATACTCGCCGCGGGAATCGTCGCCCATGTAGCAGACGACGCGGCCATCCTTGGCCACGGCATGGTGTGCGCCTTCATGCGCGAAGCGCCCGAGCGCGGTGCGCTTGGCCGGCTGCCAGGCGGGATCGTAGGGATCGATCTCGACCACCCAGCCGAAGCGGTGCGGCTCGTTCGGCTCCTTGGCGAGATCGAAGCGGTCGGCGTAGCGCGACCAGGCATAGGCGGTGCGGCCGAGCCCGTAGCGCGCGGCCAGGACCGGCTCGGGATGCTTCGCCGCCTCGCCGCCGAAGTAGAAGCTCACGTTCTCCTCGCAGGTGAGCCAGGTGCCCCACGGCGTCTCGCCGCCGGCGCAGTTGCCGAACATGCCGAAGACGGCGGCGCCGGTGGGATCCGCCGAGGTCTTCATCTTCGCATGCCCCGACGCGGGCCCGCCGATGCGCATCGAGGTGTTGGCGTCGATGCGGCGTGCGTAGCGGCTGCCCTCGACGACCTTCCATTGCCGGCCCTCGCGGGCGATCTCCAGCACCGCCCCGCCGTGTGCCGCCATCTCGATCGCCGCCTGCTCGCGATCCACGCGCAGCCGCGCCTCGCGGCCCTCGCCGATGCCGGCAAACATGAGGTTGGTGTTGGTGTATTCATGGTTCACGACCAGGAGGAAGCGGTCGTTCGAGGTGCTGCCCGGCGGCAGGGGATGAATCCCGAGGAAGTCGTTGTTGTAGCCGAACTGCAGGGCCTGGGCCGAAGCGCTCTGCTTTGACGGATCGTGGGGAGCACCGCCCGGCAACACCGGATCGCCCCAGCGGATCAGCACCTGCACCTCGTAGTCGTCCGGCACGTGATGCGTGGCATCGTTGCTGTGCGGCACCTCCTTGAAGGTGAAGGTCGAGGGGCCGGCCTGCGCCTGGGCAGCCTTGCCTGCCAGGGCCATGCCGGCAAGGCCTGCCAGCACGCCGCGCCGCGACAGGCGGCGCTCGATCAATTCGCGGATCGTAGTCTCGCCGGAGGGGTTGGAGTCTTCATCGTCGGAAAAGTCGTAGGTCATCCCGCCAGTGTACTGGGCTACCGGCGGAGGGTCATGATCCGATCGGGCCGCCGTTCTTCCTGGTGATGGCCACGACCGACGGCCGTGGCGGCATGCCGTCCTTGAAGTCGGGCCAGCGCGTCGAGGGCTTGTCGAAGGTCGAGCCTGAATCCTCGCCCGGATGCTGCACCGTCAGGAAGAACGTCGTGTCGTCGGGCGTGAAGATCGGCCCGCAGACCTCGGCCCCCGTCGGCGCCTGGTAGAAGAGCCGCGTGAGCGCGCGGCCGAAGCCCATCGTGTCGGCGGCATAGACACCGTCGGCCACGCCGGCCGCGCCCGGCGCGCCATCGGTCACGATCCAGATGCGGCCCTTGCTGTCGAAGGCGATATTGTCGGGGCAGGACAGCCAGCCATTGTCCGACGTCGCGCGATGGTAGCGCGCGCCGGCGTCGTGGCCGGGCTTGCCGGCCAGCAGGAAGATCGACCAGGTCCCGTCCGCCGCGCCATGGTCGCCGCCACTTGGCGTCATCTCCAATATATGACCATGCTCGTTGCGCGCCCGCGGGTTGGACGGCGAGACCTTGTCGACGGTGCGGTCGCGATTGTTGGTCAGCACGATGTAGACGCGACCATTCACCGGATTGGTCTCGATATCTTCGGGCCGGTCCATCGGCGTCGCCTTCAGGAGATCGGCGGCAAGCCGCGTCTTGATCGCGACGTCGCCTTGCGTCGCAAAGCCGTTCTCCGCGGTCAGCGGCCCCTGGCCCTGCACCAGCGGCAGCCACGCCACCTTGCCGTCGTCGTCGAAGCGCGCGACGAAGAGCGTGCCCTCGTCGAGCAGGTTCTTGTTGGCGGCGCGATCCGTCGGGCTCCACGGCCGCGCCGTGACGAACTTGTAGACATAGTCGGAGCGCTCGTCGTCGCCGCTGTAGAGCACCACGCGGCCGTCCTTGGCCAGAGCGTAGGTGCAGCCTTCATGCTTGAAGCGGCCGAGCGCGGTGCGCTTCACCGGCAAGGCCCCGGGCTCGTAAGGATCGATCTCGACCACCCAGCCGAAGCGGTTGGGCTCGTTCGGCTCTTTGGTGAGATCGAAACGGTCGACGTGGCGATACCAGCCGTAGGCCGGCGGGCGGCCGACGCCGTAGCGCTTCTGCATCTCGGGCTGCGCCAGCTTCGAGCCGTCGCCGCCGAAGTAGGCGTCGAAGTTCTCCTCGCAGGTGAGCCAGGTGCCCCAGGGCGTGCTGCCGCCGGCGCAGTTGTTGAGCGTGCCCAGCACCGTGCGGCCGGTCGGATCGGCAATGGTCTTGAGCAGCTCATGACCTGCTGCGGGGCCCGAGAATTCCATCGGCGTGGTGGCGGTGATGCGGCGGGCATACTTGCTGCCGTCCACGACCTTCCATGTGCCGCCGTCACGCGCGATCTCGATCACCGCGCCGCCGACCGCCGCCATCTCGATCTCGACCTGCGCCCTGGTGGTCTTGAAGCCGGCATCGCGGCCGGCGCCGAGGCCCGCGAACATCAGCTCGGGATTTACGTATTCGAGATTGACCACCATCAGGAAGCGGTCGCTTCCCTTGCTGCCGGCCGGCAAGGGATGAAGCCCGAGATAGTCGTTGTTGTAGCCGAACTGCTTTTCCTGGGCCGCCGCCGTCTGCTTCGCGGGATCGAATAGAGGCGCGCCCGCGGTCACCGGATCGCCCCAGCGGATCAGCACCTGCATGTCGTAGCCTTCCGCCACATGCTGCGTGCCGTCGAGCGAATGCGTGAGCTCCTTGAAGGTGAGCGTCGACGGCCCCTCGGCCGAGGCCGGCGACGACATCACGCCGCTCAAGGCAACGGCGGCTCCGGCGCCCGCCAGGCCGCGCAGGGCCTCGCGGCGGCCAAGCCGGCGCTCGATCAACTCGCCGATGGTGGGTTCAGTCGCCATGCATAACCTCCTGCAACACGAGGTCTTGTTAGGGGGCTTTTGTTACGACACGGCGACGCCCGGCGATCCACAACGACTGTCAGCAAACGGTAGCGCACCTGAGGTACAGGGCCAGCCATGAACCACACACATCCCCCGCTCTGCTTCCTCCTCGCGCTCGCCCTGGGCTCCGCCTCGGCCGCCGCGCAGACCAAGTTCCCTTCCGTTCTGGAAGGCCACGCCATCCTGCCGGCGATGACGCTCGTCCCGGCGCCGGCCGACGCCCCGCCCGAGCTGCAGATCTCCGGCCGCTATGCCGGCCCGACGCCGCAGCGCGTCGACGCACCGGAAAGCCTGCCCGGCATCTCGGCACTGTCCGACAAGGCGGCCCCTCGTCCCACCGGCATTAGCTTCCCCTTCAAGGGCCAGCCGGTGCAAGGCCTGTCGGGCATCCGCAACCTCAAGGACGGCACCTTCTTGACGCTGACCGACAACGGTTTCGGCTCCAAGGCCAACTCGCCCGACGCGATGCTGATGTTCCATATCGTCAAGCCCGACTGGAAGACCGGTGCCGTCGAGCGTGTCTCCACCACCTTCCTGCACGATCCCGATCGCAAGGTGCCCTTCCGCATCGTCAACGAGAACACGCCGCGCCGCTATCTCACGGGCTCAGACTTCGACATCGAATCGATCCAGCCGATCGGCGATGCGCTGTGGTTCGGCGATGAGCTGGGGCCCTTCCTGATCAAGACCGACAAGGCCGGCAAGGTGCTGGCGGTGTTCGATACCGTGGTCGACGGCAAGCCCGCACGCTCGCCCGACAACCCCTATCTGGTGGCCCCTGGCGCGCCGGGTCCGATGAAGTTCGAGGTCCGCCGCAGCAAAGGCTTCGAGGGCATGGCGCAGTCGCCCGACGGCAAGACCCTCTATCCCCTGCTCGAAGGCGCGCTGTGGAACGAGGCCAGCAACGGCGTCGAGACCAGGGACGGCAAGGGCTACCTGCGCATCCTCGAGTTCGATGTCGAGAAGGGCGCCTTCACAGGCAAGAGCTGGAAGTACCAGCTCGAGGCCACGACCAACTCGATCGGCGACTTCAACCTGATCGATGCGACCTCGGGCCTGATCATCGAGCGCGACGACACCGAGGGCGATCCGGCGCTGGCCTGCAAGGACGGCCCCAAGCCCGACTGCTTCAACGTGCCGGCGAAGTTCAAGCGCATCTACAAGGTCGACTTCGCCCAGGCC
>CANIRG010000082.1 GCA_947469635.1 Rhodospirillales bacterium
CACGCTCGACAAGGAGCGCATCGCCCATTGGCTGAAGGTCGGCGCCCAGCCGTCCGACCGCGTCGCGCGGTTCCTCGCCACGGCCGAGCTGATGAAGCCGCGCGTGCGCGCCGACCAGAGCAAGAAGCCGCTGCCGCGCGCCAAGACGCAGGAGCGCATGAAGGCCGCTGCCGCCGCTGCTGCTGCAGCCGAAGGCACGAAGGAAGCCGCGGCGACCTGAGATGAGCAACGGCCGCGTCCTTCTGGGCGTCGTCGCGGCGCCCCACGGGGTGCGCGGCCTGGTGCGCATCAAGAGCTTCACCGAGGATCCGATGGCGGTGGCCTCCTACGGCCCGCTGTCGGACGAGACGGGGAGGAAGGAGTACCGGGTCGAGGCATTGAGCGCCGCGCGCGGCGCGGTGCTGGCCCGGATCGAGGGAGTGGCCGACCGCACGGCGGCCGAGGGATTGCGCGGATTGAAGCTCTACGTCGAGCGCCGCGCGCTCCCGGAGGCCGGCGAGAAGGAATGGTACGAGGCTGATCTGATCGGTCTCAGTGCCATTGGGCTGGATGGACGGGATTGGGGCAAGGTGGTGGCCTTCCACGATTTCGGCGCCGGCTCGATGATCGAATTGTCGGGGGGCGCGATGCTGCCCTTCACGAACGAGATGGTGCCCGAGGTCGATGTTCCGGGCGGCAAGGTGACGGTCGACCCGCCGGCGGGTTTGCTGGCAGGCGGCGAGAAGCCAGGCGGAGAGGCGGCAAGCGGAGAGACGACAAGCGGAGAGACGGGGGAGGCGTAAGGCAAGGTGTGGCGCGCCCAGGCATGGAAGGCAACGGCGCTCTCGCTCTTCCCGGAGATGTTCCCGGGCCCGCTGGGCGGCAGCCTGGCCGGCAAGGCGCTCAAGGATGGCGTGTGGTCGCTGGAGGCGGTCGATATCAGGCGGTTCGCCAAGGACCGCCACGGCACGGTGGACGATGCGCCGTTCGGCGGCGGCGCCGGGATGGTGTTGAAGCCCGACGTGCTGTCGATGGCGATCGAGGCGGTGGCGGTGCCAGGGGTGCCGAAGCTGCTGATGTCGCCCCGGGGCGCGCCCTTCGATCAGCGGCGCGCACGGGCGCTGGCAGAGGGGCCGGGTGTGCTGCTGGTGTGCGGGAGGTTCGAGGGCGTCGACGAGCGGGTCATCGAGGCCCAGGCGCTGGAAGAGGTTTCGGTCGGCGATTTCGTGCTCTCGGGCGGCGAGATCGCGGCCATGGCGGTGATGGATGGTTGCGTGCGGCTGCTGCCCGGCGTGATGGGCGCGGCCGAATCGGCGAGTGAGGAGAGTTTCGAGGACGGATTGCTGGAGTACCCGCACTACACGCGCCCCGCGACCTGGGTGGGGCCCGACGGAGCCGAACGGCGCGTGCCGGAGGTTCTGGTCTCGGGCCATCACGGTCGGGTCGCGGAGTGGCGGCGGGGTCAGCGGGAAGAGATCACGCGGCGGCGGCGGCCCGAGCTTTGGGAACGCCACCGGGCCGCGAAGCTGAACGAAGACAAGTGACGAAAGGATGGATGCGATGAACATTCTCGACGCGATCGGCCAGACGACGATCGACAAGGTCCAGATGGAGCGGCCGGTGCCGCGCTTCGAGCCGGGCGACACGCTGCGCGTGCACGTCAAGGTGCAGGAAGGCGCCCGCGAGCGCCTGCAGGTCTTCGAAGGCCTCTGCATCGCGCGCAAGAATGCCGGCGTGAACTCGGCCTTCACGGTGCGCAAGATCAGCTTCAACGAAGGCGTCGAGCGCGTGTTCCCGCTCTACGGCCCGCTGATCTGGGAAATCGAGGTGGTCCGCAAGGGCACGGTGCGTCGTGCCAAGCTCTATTACCTGCGCGACCTGCGCGGCAAGGCGAGCCGCATCGCCGAGGACGTCGAGGCCCAGCGCGAGCTGCTCGCCGTTCAGGCGGAGGAAGCCCTCAAGCGTCCGCGCCGCGAGAAGCTCAAGAAGGAAAAGCCCAAGGCCGAGAAGGCCACCCGCGCCGCCAAGGGCGGAAAGAAGTAGGCGCGCGATGGCCTTTCGCAAGAAGACGGCCCCGCCGCCCCCTCCTCCGCCCCGGACGCTGTTCGAGAAGATCTGGGACAACCACGTCGTCAGCCGCCAGGCTGACGGCACCTGCGTGATCTACGTCGATCGCCACCTCGTCCACGAGGTCACCAGCCCGCAGGCCTTCGAGGGCCTGCGCATGGCCGGCCGGCCGGTGCGCCGTCCCGACGCCACCGTGGCCGTCGCCGACCACAACACGCCGACCAAGGATCTCGACAAGGGCATCACCGACGAGGAGTCGCGGATCCAGGTCGAGACGCTGGAGAAGAACGTCGCCGAGTTCGGCGTGCCCTACTTCGGCATGGACGATCCGCGGCGCGGCATCGTGCACGTGATCGGGCCCGAGCAGGGCCTGACGCTCCCGGGCATGACGATCGTGTGCGGCGACAGCCACACCTCGACGCATGGCGCCTTCGGGGCGCTGGCCTTCGGCATCGGCACCTCCGAGGTCGAGCATGTGCTGGCGACGCAGACGCTGATCCAGCGTCCGGCCAAGAACATGCGCGTGGCGATCGAAGGCAGCCTGCCGCTGGGCGTCACCGCCAAGGACGTGATCCTGGCGATCATCGGCCGCCTCGGCACCGCCGGCGGCACCGGCTACGTCATCGAATATGCCGGCCGCGCGATCCGCGAGATGACGATGGAAGGCCGCATGACGGTCTGCAACATGTCGATCGAGGCGGGCGCGCGCGCCGGCCTGATCGCGCCCGACGACACGACCTTCCAGTATCTCTACGGCCGTCCCTACGCGCCCAAGGGCGGCGCCTGGGACCTGGCGCTCAGCCAATGGCGCCGGCTGCCCAGCGACCGCGGCGCGAATTTCGATTCGACGCTCGACCTGCTGGCCTCCGACATCCCGCCGATGGTCACCTGGGGCACCAGCCCGCAGGACGCGCTGCCGATCACCGACATCGTTCCCGATCCGGCCAATGCGCCCGACGAGAACATGCGCGAGGCCTGGACGCGGTCGCTCGCCTACATGGGCCTGACACCGGGCACGCGCCTGGTCGATATCCCGATCGACCGGGTGTTCATCGGCTCCTGCACCAACGGCCGCATCGAGGATCTGCGCGCCGCCGCCGAGATCGCGCGCGGCCGCAAGGTCGCCTCCAACGTCTCCGCCATGGTCGTGCCGGGCTCCGGCCTGGTGAAGGCCGAGGCGGAGAGGGAAGGCCTCGACAAGATCTTCCTCGAGGCCGGCTTCGAATGGCGTGTCCAGGGCTGCTCCATGTGCCTGGCCATGAACGCCGACCGGATCGAGCCCGGCCAGCGTTGCGCCTCGACCTCGAACCGCAATTTCGAGGGGCGGCAGGGACGTGGCGGCCGCACCCATCTGGTGAGCCCGGCGATGGCCGCCGCGGCGGCGATCAGCGGCACGCTCGCGGACGTGCGCGACTACCAATAGCGGACTAAAGTGGTGGCCAGGGGGATCGAACCATGGCCACCACGCCGACGCCAATACCGCCACCGCCGCCCAACTGGGCGGCCCAGCAGGCCCTGCTGCCGCCCGGCGCCATCGGCCGGCCCGCCGGATTCTGGATCCGCTTCGTCGCCTACATGATCGACGGCCTCCTGCTCTTCGCGTCCTTCCTCGTGGTGTTCGGCATCGGCGTCGGCATCGTCCTGCTGACCGGCGCCGCGTCCGGCTCCACCGGCGAGGAGGTCCCGGTCGTCATCATGGTGGTGATGATGCTGGGCTTCCTGGTGCAGTTCGCGGTCGCCTGGCTCTACGAGGCGCTGATGACGAGCTCGGTGCACGGCGCCACCATCGGCAAGATGGCGGTGGGCGTGCGCGTGGTGCAGGCCATCGACGGCAAGCGCATCTCCTTCGGCCGCGCCACCGGGCGCTTCTTCCTCAAGGCCATGATCACCCCCATGGTGCCCTTCGGCATCGGCTACCTCATCGCCGCCTTCACCAAGGGCAAGCGTGCGGTGCACGACTTCATGGCCGACACGCTCGTGATAAAGTCGTCCTGACGCACAGAACGAGGAGAAACCGTCATGGCCAATATCCCGTCTTCCGGCCCCTCCGTTCCGCCGCCGCCGCCGGTGTGGGACGCCCGCCCCCAGGGGATCGCGCATGCCGCCTATGGCGGCTTCTGGATCCGCGTCGTGGCCTACATCATCGACGCCATCGTGCTGGGCGTCGCTTCGGCGATCATCGCCATGATGGTGGGCGGCAGCTTCCTCGCCCAGCCCGGCACGAGCAGCGAGATCGCCGCCAACCTCGTCTCGGTGGTGATCGGCTGGCTTTATTTCGCCCTGCTCGAAAGCTCGACCCGCGGCGCCACGCTGGGCAAGATGGCGGTTGGCCTCAGGGTCGTCACCAACGACGGCCAGCAGCTCTCCTTCCTCCATGCCACCGGGCGCTATTTCGCCAAGTTCATCTCGGCCCTCATCCTCTGCATCGGCTTCATCATGGTGGCCTTCAGCGAGCGCAATCGCGGCCTGCACGACATGATCGCCGGCACGCTGGTCGTGAAGGCCGGCTGAGGCAGCGGCCAAGGCTCAACCGGTCGGCTTGACGGGGTGCGCGAAAGCCCGTTTATTCCGGCGTTTCGCGAGAGGGATCGATGGAAAAGTTCACCACGCTGAGCGGCGTCGCCGCGCCGCTGCCGATGGTCAATGTCGACACCGACATGATCATTCCCAAGAACTTCCTGAAGACCATCAAGCGCACCGGCTTGAAGGAAGGGCTGTTCTACGAGATGCGCTGGACGGCCGACGGCAAGAAGAAGGACTTCGTCCTCGACCAGCCGGCCTACCAGAACGCCAAGATCATCGTGGCCGGCCCCAACTTCGGCTGCGGCTCGAGCCGCGAGCATGCGCCCTGGGCGCTGCTCGACTTCGGCATCCGCTGCATCATCTCCGAGGATTTCGCCGACATCTTCTACAACAACTGCTTCAAGAACGGCATCCTGCCCATCAAGATGCCGAAGGAGATCATCGAGAAGCTGATGGACGATGCGAGCCGCGGCTCGAACGCCATCCTCGAGATCGACCTCGAGAAGCAGGAGATCAAGGGGCCGGACGGCGGCACCGTCCATTTCGAGCTCGATCCGTTCCGCAAGAAATGCCTGCTGGAAGGCCTCGACGATATCGGCCTCACGATGGAGAAGAAGTCGGACATCGACGACTTCGAGAAGAAGCAGCGCGAAGCCCAGCCCTGGCTGCACGCCGCCGAGTGATCTGCCGCGTCCCCTGAACGAGAAGAGAAGAAGACAATGGCGTCCAATCGCACCCTGCTGATGCTGCCCGGCGACGGCATCGGCCCCGAAGTCATGAACGAAGTGCGCAAGGTCATTGCCTGGATGGGCAAGAAGCGCGCGATCGGCTTCGACATCACGGAAGACCTGGTGGGCGGCGCCGCTCTCGACAAGCATGGGGCGCCGATCTCCGACGACACGATGAAGACGGCGCTCGAGGCCGATGCCGTGCTGTTCGGCTCGGTCGGCGGCCCGAAGTGGGACACCGCCGACTTCAGCAAGAAGCCCGAGCGCGGCCTCCTGCGCCTGCGCAAGGAGATGGATCTCTTCGCCAACCTGCGCCCGGCCAAGGTGTTCGACGCGCTGGTCGATGCGAGCTCGCTCAAGCCCGAGATCGTCAAGGGTCTCGACATCATGATCATCCGCGAGCTGACCAGCGGCGTCTATTTCGGCGAGCCGCGCGGCCGCCATACCAATGCCAAGGGCGAGGTCGAGGCCTTCGACACCCAGCGCTACACAGCTCCGGAAATCCGCCGCGTCTGCGCCGTCGCCTTCGAGCTGGCGCGCAAGCGCAAGAACAAGGTCCTCTCCTCGGAGAAGGCCAATGTCATGCATACCGGCGTGCTGTGGCGCGAGGAGGCGACTAGGCTGCACAAGGAAAGCTACGGCGACGTCGAGCTCTCCCACATGTATGCCGATGCGCTGGCCATGCAGCTGCTGCGCACGCCCACCTCGTTCGACGTGATCGTCACCGACAACCTGTTCGGCGACATCCTCTCCGACGAAGCCTCGATGCTGACCGGCTCGCTGGGCCTCCTGCCATCCGCCTCGCTGGGCGCGCCCGACGCCACCGGCCGGCGCAAGGCGCTCTACGAGCCGATCCACGGCAGCGCCCCCGACATCGCGGGCAAGGGCCTGGCCAACCCGATCGCCCAGACGCTCTCCTACGCCATGATGCTGCGCTACTCCTTCGACCTCGGCAAAGACGCCGACATGGTCGAGACCGCGGTCGAGAACGTCCTGGCAGCAGGCTACCGCACTGGCGACCTGCTCGCCGGCGGCAAGACCGACGACCTCAAGAAGGTCGGCACCCAGGAAATGGGCGACGCGATCGTCAAGGAACTCGACCGGCTGGCGTGATGCTGGGGGCACGCCACTCCAGTGGCACGATCTTCGACGGCACAAGCAACGAAGCGCGACTAAAGTCGCGCGCCCCCAGCAATGACTCAGCGTTCCGCGTCGACCGCACGATCCACGGCTGTGGCGAACGACGCCATGTCGCTTGGCGCCAGATCGGATACGGCGCGCAGTTCGAAGCCAGCGTGCCGCCACCGGGCAAGCGCGAAGCCGTCGCGTTGCGTGACTAGGGCGGGCGCGTTGCCACTCGACGCGGACGGCCAGATCGACAGCACAACCTTGTGCTGGTTGCGCTGGTAGACCAGCACGGCGACCTTGCGGCCGTCGACGATGTCGATGCGGCCGCCGTTCAGAGGAAATCCCGACGCGGTGAGGTCGTGCACCGGCGGTGCATAATCGATGCGGCCGGCGAACCATGGCTTCACCGTGTGCCGGTCGGACGAGGCGACGTCGACGGCATGCTCGCTCATCGTCACGCGCAGATAGGTCGCCACCAGGTCGTCGGTGTTCCGGCCGCCCGTCAGCGTGCCGCCCAGCCAGCCGACGCTGACAGCCGCGATCAGGCTCGCGGCCAGCGCCCACGGACGCCACCTTGCTTCCGCGACCGGGCGCAGCTCACGCTCGATACGGGCCCGCAAAAGATCGGGCGCCGGCTCGGCAGGCAGCTCGCGCAACAGTCGGCTCATCGCCCGCGCCGTCTCCAGGCGCTTGGCGCAATCGGGACAGGTATCGAGCGCGCGCTCGAAGGCCACGCTCTCCGATGCCGACAGCTCGCCGTCGACATAGGCGTCGACCATCGCCTCACAGGTCGGGCAGTCCATGGTCCCTCCTTCCCAGGCGGCCGCGCAGCTCGGCGGCCAGCCTTTCCCGCGCCCTTGCGAGGCGCGACATGACGGTGCCGATCGGCAGGTCGAGCACCGACGCGATGTGCTTGTAGGAAAGATCCTCGATTTCGCGCAGCACGAGGATCTCGCGCGCTTCCAGCGGCAACGCGGCCAACGCCGCCGCGACGTGGCGGCGGCGGTCACCGGCCAGCGCGCTCTGCTCGGGGTCGGGGCTGTCCGACGGCCGGTCCTCGATGGCGTCGAGCGACAGCCTCTCCGCCCCGTTGCGCGCCGTCATGTCGATCCAGGTGTTGCGCACGATGCCGAGCAGCCACGGCCGCGCTTCCCCGCCGCGAAAGGCGTGGAAATAGCGCAGCGCCCGCAGCATCGCCTCCTGCGCCACGTCCTGGGCGAGCACCGGATCACGCGCCAGCCAGCGTGCGAACCCGTAGGCGGAATCGAGATGCGGCAGCACGGCGAGGCGAAAGCGCTCGACCGTGCCGGCATCCGGCTTCGGCGCGTCCGACATGCAACCCATAGGACAGGAATACCGGCCGCCCGTCGATTTTATTCCCGACGGAATAGAATGGAGTGCCGGCCGGTAGTGCCTCTCGAGTCCCTGTTCCCCTCGGAGGCACGAATGAGCCAGGTCGATCGTCGCGAATTCCTAAAACTGTCCAGTATAGCGGGCGTCGCCTTCACCGCCGGCCTGTTCCCCAGCGCCCAATCCTCGGCGCAGTCCGGCAACTTTCACTTCGTGCAGTTCTCCGACACCCACTGGGGCTACAAGGGCCCGGCCAATCCCGATGCCGAGCACACGCTGGAAAAGGCCGTCGCTACGGTGAACGGCCTCGCGAGCCCTCCCGACTTCATCGTCTTCACCGGCGACCTCACCCACACCACCGACGATCCCAAGCTGCGGCGCGAGCGCATGAAGCGCTTCCGCGAGATCGTCTCGGCGCTGCGTGTCAAGGACGTGCGCTTTATGCCGGGCGAGCACGACGCCGCGCTCGACAAGGGCGAGGCCTACAAGGAGTTCTTCGGCGCGCTCAACTACACGTTCGACCACAAGGGCGTGCACTTCATCGCCCTCGACAATGTCTCCGATCCCGCCGCCAAGCTGGGCGACGAGCAGCTCGCCTGGCTGGCGGCCGACCTCAAGCAGCGCAAGGCCGACGACCGCATCGTCGTGCTGACCCACCGCCCGCTGTTCGATCTCAAGCCCGACTGGGACTGGACGACCGCCGATGGCGCCAAGGCGATGGAATTGCTGATGCCCTACAAGAACGTCGTCGTCTTCTATGGCCACATCCACCGCCAGCATCACCACATGACGGGCCACATCGCCCATCATGCGGCGAGCTCGCTGATCTTCGAGCTGGCCGAGCCCGGCTCGCAACCCAAGCGCGGGCCGCTGCCCTACGATGCGGCGACGCCGGGCAAGGGCCTCGGCACGCGCGACATCGCCATGGCCGACAAGGTGAGCTTCGTCGAGTTGCCGGCCACCAAGGGCTGAGCCGATGAAACGCAGGACCATGGCCGCGCTGCTTATCGGCAGCGCGGCGGGAGGAGTCGCGCGCCTGGCCGCCGACGCACCGGTCGAGATCCGCATCGCCGCCAGGAAGTTCGAATTTCATCCCAACAAGGTGGCGGTCAAGCGTGGCCAGCCGCTGACGCTGGTGCTGATGAGCGAGGACCGCATCCATGGCTTCAAGGTGCCCGACCTCGGCCTCCGCGCCGAGATCGTCCCGGGGCAGGAAACCCGGGTCGCCCTGACGCCCGAGAAGGTCGGCAGCTTCACCTTCTTCTGCGACGTGTTCTGCGGCGACGGCCACGAGGAGATGGACGGCACACTGATCGTGGAGGCGTAGCTACTTCACCGTCGATCCCAGCACGCCACGCAGGATACCGCCCAGCAGGCCGCCCCCACTGCCGCCGCGGCGGCCGGTGCCGAACACGGCCTTGGCCGCCTCCCGGATGGCGATGTTGGTCGCGGTGCGGGCCGCGCTCTTGGCGATGGTCTCTCCCAGCGTATCGCTGCGTCGTGCCGCGGGCCTCCGTTCCACCGGCGCGTCTGGCGCGTCCGGCGGTTGGGCTTCGCGCAGGCGTGGCTGTGTTCGAGGCGCGCCGGCTGGCGGCGGCGGCGCTGTCCCCGGTGTCGGCGGAACGATCGGTCCCGATGACATTGGCCCCGACGACGCCGGTCCCCAGGGTCCGCTGGGCGCGGCAGGCGGCGGCGCGCTGGCGATCGGCGGCGGCATCGTGTCGTACTGGCCACGCCGACGCTGACCGGTGCTGGGTGCCGACGACTGATCGGCATGATCGACCTGACCGCCGGTGACGCGACCGGTCAACACCTCGTAGGCGGATTGGCGATCGATCGTGCGGTCGTACTTGCCGGCGAAAGGGCTCGCCTTGATGACCGCGGCGCGCTCGGCATCCGTCGCCGGTCCGATCCTGCCTTGCGGCGGGGCGATGAAGCAACGCTCGACCGGGCACGGCACGCCCTTGGCGTCGAGGAACGACACCAGCGCCTCGCCGACCCCGAGCTCGACGATGGCCTCGGCCGCCGAGAATTTCTTGTTGGGCCGGAAGGTGTCGGCCGCCGTCTTCACCGCCTTCTGGTCCTTGGGCGTGAAGGCGCGCAGCGCGTGCTGGACGCGGTTGCTGAGCTGGCCCAGCACCGACTCGGGGATATCGAGCGGGTTCTGGGTGATGAAATAGACGCCGACACCCTTGGACCGGATCAGCCGCACCACCTGCTCGATCTTGTCGAGCAGCGACTTCGGCGCGTCGTCGAACAACAGATGCGCCTCGTCGAAGAAGAAGACGAACTTCGGCTGGGCGACGTCGCCGACCTCCGGCATCACCTGGTACAGCTCCGACAGCAGCCACAGCA
This sequence comes from Rhodospirillales bacterium, assembly GCA_947469635.1. Classification (GTDB taxonomy): domain Bacteria; phylum Pseudomonadota; class Alphaproteobacteria; order Reyranellales; family Reyranellaceae; genus Reyranella. The sequence goes on from CANIRG010000082.1 coordinate 10,131, forward strand.
GGAAGGTGCCGTAGAGCCGCGGGCTCTGCATGAGCTTGTCGGCGGCGAGCACGTTGACGTAGCCCGCGCCCGACGGATCGCGCCCGATCATGTCCTTGAGGTCGAGCGCCGGCTCGCCGAAGAAGCGCTCGCCACCCTGCTGCTCGAGGGTCAGCAGCGTGCGCTGGATGGTGCCGATCGTCTGCTTGCCGACGTTGCCGTACTTGGTGGTGAGCGTGGAGGCATTCTCCGCCGTCCATTGCAGCATCGACTGCAGGTCCTTGAAGTCGAGCAGCAGCAACCCCTGCTCGTCGGCCACCTTGAAGACGATGTTGAGGACGCCTTCCTGCGTGTCGTTGAGCTGCAGCAGGCGCGCCATCAGCACCGGGCCGATCTCCGTCACCGTGGTGCGGATGGGGTGCCCCTTCTCGCCGAACAGATCCCAATAGAGCGCGGGAAAGGCCCGGCCCTTGTATTTGTCGATGCCGAGCTGCTTGGCCCGTTCGAGGGCGCGGGGATTGTCGCCACCTGCCTGGCTCAGGCCCGAGAGATCGCCCTTCACGTCGGCCACGAACACCGGCACGCCATAGGCGGAGAAGCCCTCGGCGATGGTCTGCAGGGTCACGGTCTTGCCGGTGCCGGTGGCGCCCGCGATCAGCCCGTGGCGATTGCCGTACTTCAGCAGGAGGTACTGGTCGGCGTCGCTCGCGCCCACGAAAATTGCCGCGTCATCGCTCATGTCGTCTCCTGGACACCCGTCGGGAGTTTAGCCAAAGATCGCGGCCCATAGTAGGCTGGCGCCATGACCCTTCCCCGTCTCGCACTATCCGTCATCGGCGACGAAATCGGACCGTCGCTCGAAGAAATGATCTCCTTCGCCCAGGAGCACGGGCTGAAGCGCCTCGACATGCGCACCGTCGGCGGCCGGAACCTGCTGGGCATGCAGACCGAGGAGGTGATCGAGATCAGCCGGACCCTGGAAAAGGCCGGATTGACCGTGCCCACCTTCGTATCGCCGCTGTTCAAATGGCAGGCCGACGGCAAGGACACGACAGCAGGCAAGGTCGATTTCGCCTTCGACCCCAAGCTTTGCCCGTCGAACGACGTGGTCACCCAGGCCGCGCAGATCGCAGTCATCCTGGGCGCACGCCATATGCGGATTTTCAGCTATCTTCGCTATCCCGGCTTCAAGGTCGCCGACATCCTCCGCGACAGGCACTTCGCCAAGCTCATGGGCCTCGCCGATGCGTACGACATCGCCATGCAGCTCGAGAACGAACCCGTATGCAATATCGGAAACGTCGGCGAGCTCGCCAGCTTCTTCAGGGAGCGGCAGGCCGTGATCACGGAAGAGGAATCTGACGATTTCGACGACGACGAAGCCGACGAGCAACGGGAAGCCATGGAGCGTACACTCGACCTGATGCGGCCGCTCGTCGACATCGCCAACGGCTGGTCGACCGGCGAACGTCCGAGCGATGCGAACATCGCCACGCTCGCGCCTCACGTGACGGCAATCCATCTCAAGGACCGCGATCTCGCGGCCAAGTGCACGGTGCCGCTGGGCGACGGCGATATTCCGTGGCCGGCCGAGCTCAAGCGGTTGCTGGAGGGCACCAAGGCCAAGGAGGTCCTGGCCAGCATCGAGACCCACTGTCCGCAGGACGGCCGCAACGCCACAGCGCGCTCCGTTGCCGGCCTGCGACGAATCGCGGCCGAGATCGGCGTCGAGGTCGTCTAGCCATGAGGAGCTTCGAGTTCGTCACGGTCGACGTCTTCACCGACCGGCGCTTCGGCGGCAATCCTCTGGCCGTGTTTCCCGATGCCCAGGGCCTGACGGATGCCGAGATGCAGTCGCTCGCGGCCGAGTTCAATCTCAGCGAGACGACGTTCGTCCTGCCGCCGGCGGATGCGGCCAACACCGCGCGCATCCGCATCTTCAACCGCACCTCCGAGATGCCTTTCGCAGGCCATCCCAATGTCGGCACCGGCTGGGTGCTGCGCGGGCGGGGCAGCGCGCTGCGGTTCGAGGAGATCGCAGGCCTGGTCGAGGTGAATGTCTCCGGCGACATCGTCACCATCGACGCGCCGCAGCCGCTGTCGCTCGGGCCCGAGATGCCGGCCGATCTGCTGGCCGCCTGCGTCGGCATCGCGCCTGGCGAGGTCGTCGTTCGATCGCACCGGCCGGTCATGGCGTCGGTCGGCAATTCCTTCGTCGTGGCCGAAGTGATGCCCGAGGCGCTCACCCGCGCCGTGCCCGATATCGCGCGGTTTCGCGAGGCCGTTACGAGCTACACCGCCTTGGGGCCGCGTCGGTTGCCACTCTATCTCTACGCCCAAGACGGCGCCCGCCTGCGCGCCCGCATGTTCTCGCCACTGTCGGGCACCGTCGAGGACGCCGCCACGGGAAGTGCTGCGACGCCGCTCGCCGCCCTGCTGCTGTCGCTCGGCAGCGAGCAGGAGCGGCGCTACGACATCGTCCAGGGTGTCGAGATGGGCCGGCCGAGCCTGCTCAACGCCTCGGCGCGCCGCGCCGCCGACGGCATCCGCGCCAGTGTCGGCGGCGGCTGCGTGCCCGTGCTGAAGGGTGAAGTATCGCTGTAGGTTTTTGCTGGGAGCGCGCCACTCCGGTGGCGCTCATGAATCATGAGAAGATGCGCCACTGGAGTGGCGCGCTCCCAGCAATGACCAGCTACGACGCCTGGATGATGTATCCCGCCCGAGGGAAATGCACCATCACGTCGCCCACGCGCGGATCATGGCGGGCGATCGAGACACGGTCGGCGGTGAGCCCGACCAGCACGCCGCTCACCGGCACCTTGCCGGTATCGTCCGGCGTGACACTGATCGGCTGGCCGGATTTCAACCCACTGGGATCGTCGGCATCGACGCTGACGGCGGCGGGGAAGGCACCCTCGGCGGTGTCGAGCGCATCCTTCGCCGTGATGTCGGTACGCTTGCCTTCGCCCAGCGCCTTCATCCGCTCCGACCAGGCGACGATACGCGGCAGCCGGTCGAGCGGGCTCGCCGTCGCGCCGAGCTGCTGCTGGATGAACCACACCGGATTGTAGAGCGCGCAGTCGGGCAGGCTGGGCTCCGATCCCAGAACGAACTTGCGGCCGTCGGCCAGCATCGCCTCGGCCAGCGAGAGCAACGCATAGGTCTGGTCGCGCACGATCGGGATTGCCGCGCGCAGCCGCGCGGGATCGAACGAGCGGCCGGAGAATTCGCTGCGGTCCTTCATGAAGGCCTCGCCGAACTTGGCGGCGACATCGACCTGGCTCATGACCACGCCGACCGCGGGGGCGAAGATGTTGCGGTCGATCCACATGGTCAGCGCGCGCGCCTCGCCCTCGCGGCCCTTGGGCAGGAACGGTGGCGACGGCAGGCGCTTCTCCAGCTCCAGCATGATGAGCTGCGTGTCGCAGTAGATGTCGGCGCCGATCTGCATCACCGGCGTCCTGCGGTAGCCGCCGGTGAGCGGCATCAGCTCCGGCTTGGGCATGACGCTGGGAATGTCGACCGACTTCCACGCCGCCTGCTTCAGGCCGAGGCCGATGCGCACCTTCTCGGCATAAGGCGACAGGCCGTAATGATGCAGGATGATATCGCTCATGATCGGTGACCTTCGATGTCGGATGGACGCTAAAGCGGCGTCACGATGAAGCCGGCGCGCGGAAAATGAACGACGACGTCGCCCACCCGCTCATCGCTGCGCGCGACGGAGATGCGGTCGGCGGTGAGCCCGACCAGCGCGCCGCTCACCGGCACCCGGCCGGTGTCGTCCGGGGTGACGCTGACCTTCCGGCCGGCCTTGAGCCCGCTGGGATCGTCGGCATCGACCTTGGTTGCAGCCGGCGTCGCGGCCTTGGCGATCGCCAGCGCGTCGGCGGCCGTGAGGTCGCTGCGCGTGCCGGCGCCGAACGCCTTCATGCGCTCCGACCAGGCGCTGATCTTCGGCAGCCGATCGAGCGGACTCGCCGTCGGGCTGAGCCGCTGCCTGATGAACCACACCGGATTGTAGAGCGCGCAGTCGGCCAGCGTCGGCTCGCCGCCCAGCAGGTAGTTGCGGCCATCGGCCAGCATCGCTTCGGCGAGCGACAGCTGCGCGTAGGTCTGATCGCGCGCCATGGGGACGGCGGCCCGCAGCTTGTCCGAATCGAACGAGCGGCCGGAGAAGTCGCTGCGATCCTTCTTGAAGGCCTCCGGCAGCTTATCGCCGAGCTCGCCCATGACGACGCCGACCGCCGACCAGAAGATATTGCGGTCGATCCACATGGCGAGCCCGCGCGCTTCGCCTTCACGGCCCTTGGGCAGGAGCGGCGGCGGCGGCAGACGCTTCTCCAGCTCCATCATGATGAGCTGCGTGTCGCAGTAGACGTCGGCGCCGACCTGCATCACCGGCGTGCGGCGGTAGCCACCGGTCAGCGGCATCAGATCCGGCTTGGGCATGACGTTGGGAATCTCGACCGACTTCCACGTCGCCTGCTTGATGCCGAGCGCGATGCGCACCTTCTCGGCGAAGGGCGAGTTCGGGTAGTGGTGCAGGATGATGTCGGTCATGATCTGAGAGCCTTTATATTGTCGGCGTATTTGCTCGGCCCGCCCGTGAATACCGCGGTGCCGGCGACCAGCGCATCGGCACCGGCTGCAATACAGCGCCGGGCAGTGTCGACATTGACGCCGCCATCGACCTCCAGGTCGATCTTCTTGCCGAGCGCATCGATGGCCTTGCGCAGGGCGGCGATCTTGGCGAGCTGGCTCTCGATGAAGACCTGGCCGCCATAGCCGGGATTGACGCTCATCACCAGCACCAGGTCGAGATCGCCCAGCACGTTCTCGATGGCGGCCAGCGGCGTCGCGGGATTGAGCACGCAGCCCGCGCGCTTGCCCAGGCTCTTGATGAGCTGGATCGTGCGATGGACGTGCGGCCCGGCCTCGGGATGGAACGAGATCGTGTCGGCGCCGGCATCGACATAGGCCGGCACCAGAGGGTCGACGGGCGTGATCATGAGATGAACGTCGAAGGGCAGCACGGTGTGCTTGCGCAGCGCCTTCACCACCATCGGGCCGATGGTGAGGTTGGGCACGAAGTGGCCGTCCATCACATCGACATGGATCCAGTCGGCGCCGGCGGCGCTGACGGCCTCGATCTCGCGGCCCAGCGCCGCGAAATCGGCGGACAGGATGGAGGGCGAGATGCGGACGGGGTGTTGCGGCATGGGCGGGGCGGCCTCCTCCCGCCCTCAGGTGCCGGGGCGGGTCGGCGCTTCCCAGCCTTTACGCCGGAACGGGTTGGTCGGGAAAGTGCCGAGCAGCTTCAGCTCGCTCTTCTGGGAAAAGAACTCCAGCTCCTCGAGGGCGAGCTGCAGGCCGCGCTGCTCGGGATGGCCTTCGACCTCGGCATAGAACTGCGCCTGCTCGAAATGCGCGCCGGAGAGGTAGCTCTCCAGCTTCACGATATTGACGCCGTTGGTGGCGAAGCCGCCCAGCGCCTTGTAGAGCGCCGCCGGCACGCTCTTCACCCGGAACAGGAAGGCGGTCATGCAGGGCTCGTTGCGCCAGTCGGGCGTGGCCGCCTCGCGCGAGAACACCAGCATGCGCGTGGTGTTGTGGTCGGCGTCCTCGATATTCTTGGCCAGCACCTTCAGCCCATAGAGGCGGGCCGCCAGCGAGGAGGCGATGGCGCCGACGCTCGCATCGCCGATCTCGGCGATCTCGCGCGCCGCGCCGGCCGTGTCGCCATGGACCACCGGCTGGATGCCGTGCTCCTTCAGGAAGTTGCGGCATTGCGCCAGCGCCTGGACATGGCTCTTGGCCGACTTGATCGCCGTGAGCGGCGTGCCCGGCAACGCCACCAGGCAATGCTCCACCCGCTGGAAATGCTCGGCCACGATCTTGAGCTTGGTATGAGGCAGCAGGCTGTGCAGGTCGGCGACCCGGCCGGCGATCGAGTTTTCGACCGGAATCATGGCGAGCCGGGCGCGGCCGGCCTGGACCGTGGCCATTGCGGTCTCGAAGGTCGGGAAACCGATGGTCGTCATGTCGGGGAAAGCCGCCCGGCAGGCCATGTCGGAATTGGCCCCCGGCTCGCCCTGGAATGCGATCGTATTGCTCGCCCTGCTGCTCGCCTTGGCCTTGCCGGCCTGCGCCTTCGCCATCTCCACCCACTCCCCCGACCGCCCGGCAAAACGCGAAAAACCTCGCTAAATCCGGGACTTGCGACTTTCCGCCGCGCAAGCCTAGCGCGCGGGATCGGATACTACTGAGGGCCTGGGGGGCGTGCTACAGCAACGTCCGAATTTTCTGCCGCTGCGGGTTCCGATATGGTTAATTTCAATACGGTTGCAGGCTGCGTTCTGGCCTCGGCTCTCTTCGCGATGGTGCTGGGCAAGGTGTCGAATGCCCTTGTCCATCCGCACAAGCTCGACAAGCCGGCGATCGCGGTGACCGATGCGGTGCCCGAGACGGCCACCGCTGCAGCGCCCGCCGAGCTGGCACCGATCGAGCCGAAGCTTGCCGGCGCCAATGTCGAAGCCGGCAAGGCCGTCTTCATGAAGCAGTGCTTCACCTGCCATACGACCGACAAGGGTGGCGCCAACAAGATCGGCCCCAACCTGTGGGCCGTGGTCGGCCGCAAGAAGGCGAGCCACGCCGGCTTCAGCTACTCCTCGGGCCTGCAGGCCAAGGGCGGCGACTGGGGCGTCGAGGACATCAACCACATGGTCGTCAAGCCGACGGCCTTCGTGAAGGGCACCAAGATGGCGTTCGCCGGGCTCAGCAAGGAGCAGGAGCGCGCCGACGTGATTGCCTACCTGAAGACGCTGGGACCGTAAGGCCGAACTGAAGCGATGGCCGGGCCGGTTCCCGTCGAGCTGGTCACGCTGGCCAACGCTCTCGCCGATGCAGCGCGGCCGATCGTGTCGCGCTATTTCCGCACCCAGGTCGCAATCGACGACAAGGACGACCGCAGCCCCGTCACCATCGCCGACCGCGAGGCCGAGACGGCCATGCGTGAGCTGCTCACCCGGCACGTGCCCGAGCATGGCGTGTTCGGCGAGGAACATGGCGCAGTCCGCACCGATGCCGACTATGTCTGGGTCCTCGATCCGATCGACGGCACCAAGGCCTTCATCACGGGATTGCCGATCTTCGGCACGCTGATTGCGCTCCTGCATCGTGGCGTGCCGGTACTGGGCATCATCGACCAGCCGATCATGGGCGAGCGCTGGCTGGGCGTGTCGGGCGAGCGTTCGACCTTCAACGGCAAGCCCATCGCGGTGCGGGCCTGCGCCTCTCTCGCCGACACCTACATGTACTCTACGGCGCCGATCATGTTCCCGGGCGACCTGGAACAGCGCCACCACGCGCTGGCGGTGAAGACGAAGCTCTTCCGCTGGGGCGGCGA
>CANIRG010000083.1 GCA_947469635.1 Rhodospirillales bacterium
TGCGGATCGATTGGCCGGCTTGGTGAAGCTCGGCAATCTTGTAGCGCTCGTCGAGGTTGATTTGATCGTAGTGCTTGCCCATTGCAACACCTTAAGCTGGTGTTGCACTTCGTTGGTGAAGTCAGGGGGACCTTTCGCTTCAGGTCGCTCATGCCGCGGCCTCGACGAGCTGGCTCGCAGCCAGCAGGCGGCGCGTATAGGGATCAACAGCCGCGGTGAAGATCGCCTCGGTCGTGCCCGTCTCGACGACCCGGCCGGCGTTCATGACAACGACCTCGTCGCAGGTCTCGGCCACCACGCCAAGATCGTGGGTGATCAGGCAGGTGGTGAGGCCGCGCTGGCGGCTGAGCTCGACGATCAGCTCCATGATGTCGGACTGGATGGTGACGTCGAGGCCGGTCGTGGGCTCGTCGAGGATCAGCAGCGAGGGCCGGCAGGTCAGCGCCGCCATGGCGATCATCGCGCGCTGTGCCATGCCGCCGGAGAACTCGTGCGGATACTGCCGCGCGCGGCGCTCCGGCTCGGGAATCGACACCCGGCGCAGCGCCTCGATCGCCTGCTTCATCGCCGCCGACCGGCCGCCACCATGCTGCAGCTGATAGACGTCGGCGAGCTGGCGGCCGACGGTGAAGACCGGGTTGAGCGCGGCGCGCGCGTCCTGAAAGACCATGCTGATCTCGGCGCCGCGCAGCGAGCGCATCTCCTTCTCGTCGAGGCCGATCAGGTCGGTGCCGCGATAGAGGATGCGGCCTCCAGTGTGTACGAAGGCCGGCGGTTGGATGCCGAGGATCGAGAGCGCGACCAGCGACTTGCCGCTGCCGGTCTCGCCCACCACCGCCGTCATGGCACCGGCCTTCAGCCGGTAGCTCACCTGATGCAGCACCGGCACGAGCTCATTGGTCGGCGACCAGAAGGCGCCGCTGTAGCTCTCGACCTCGAGCAGCACGCCGCTCATTGCCGCCGCCGCGGGTCGGTGATGTCGGAGAGCGCGTCGCCCAGCAGGTAGAAACCGCCGGTCAGTCCCATGATGGCGAGGCCGGGGAAGAACGAGACCCACCATTGGCCGGTCATCACGCCATCCTGGCCGCGGGCGATCATGCTGCCCCATTCCGGCGTGTTGGGACCGAGGCCGAGGCCGAGGAACCCCAGGCTGGCGGTGACCAGTGCCGAGAAGGCCGCGTTGATCGAGGTGAAGGCCAGCACCGGACCGATGCTGTTGGGCAGCAGGTGCCGGAAAGCCACGCGCCACGGCGGATTGCCGACCATGCGGGCGGCCTCGGCATATTGCCAATGCCGCTTGGCGTGGATCTCGACGCGGGCGAGCCGCAGATAGTCGGGGATGCCGACGAATGACAGCACCAGGATCACGTTGACGATGCCGGGCCCCACCGCCTGCACCACCAGCATGGCGAACAGCAGGCCGGGAAATGCCTGGAAAATCTCGACGCCACGCAGGATAGCGGTGTCGAGCTTGCCGCCGTAGTAGCCGGCGAAGGTGCCGATCGTGGTGCCGACGGTGAGCGCGATGGCCACGGCGGTCAGGCTGATGCCGAGGTCGTAGCGGGCGCCCGCCATCAGGCGCGACAGCATGTCGGCGCCCAGCCGGTCGGTGCCGAGCGGAAACGCCAGGCTCGGCGCGTCGTAGCCGTCGCCGATGCCGGGCGTCAGCGGATCGTAGGGCGTCCAGACGAGCGAGAGCAGCGCGACGGCGACGTAGAAGATCAGGATGCCGGCACCGATGCGCAACGCCCAATAGGATTTCGGCTTGCGCCGCACATGGCGCGGAACGACGGCGGCCGATTCGGCGGCGAGCAGCGGCAGAGGCGCCTTGGCGATCTTCATGCCCGTATCCGCGGGTCGATGAACATGTAGAGGAGATCGACCAGCAGGAAGGCCAGCACATAGAGCAGCGAGGCGTAGATCACGAAGCCTTGGAGGGCAGCAAAATCCGACCGCTCGATCGATTGCAGCGCGTATTGCCCGAGACCGGGCCAGGCGAAGATGGATTCGAGCAGCACCGCGCCGGCAAAGATGTGACCGGCGACACCGCCGATCAGCGTGACCACCGGCAGCAATGCATTGCGCAGGCTGTAGCGGAACCACACCACGCGGCGCCCGTGGCCCATGGCGATGGCGGTGCGGATGTAATCGCTTTGCATCGCCTCGACCATCGCCGAGCGCGTCACGCGAGCGATCGGTGAGGCCGTGCTGAAGCCCAACGTCAGCGCCGGCAAGGCAAGTTGACGTACTGCCTGCCACCATAGCGCCGGATCGCCGGCCAGCAGCGTGTCGATCAGCAGGAAGCCGGTGATCTTGATCGGCAGCGGCACGCCGATCGGCAGGCGACCGACGGGACCCGGCAGGATGCGCAGGCTCACGAAGAAGATGCTGATCAGCACCAGCCCGACCCAGAATTGCGGCAAGGCCATGCCGCCCAGCGTGACGCCGCGCACCAGGAAATCGGGCCAGCGCTCGCGATAGACCGCGGCCATCACGCCGAGCGGGATGCCCACGGCGATGCCGAGGCTGAGGCCGACCAGGCCGAGCTCCAGCGTCGCCGGCAGCCGGTCCCACAGGTCCGAAGCGACGCTCTGGCCGGTGGTGAAGGAGATGCCGAGATCGAAGCGCAGCAGGTCCCAGAGATAGTTGATGTACTGGATGGGAATCGGATCGGCGAGGCCGAGCCGGGCGCGGATCTGCGCCCGCAGCGCGTCGGTCGCCTCGGGCGGAACATAGAGCTCGGTCGGGTCGCCGTTGAAGACCCGCGCCATGAAGAAGGTGAGCGTCACCACGCCGAAGGCCACCGGGAAGACCCAGAGCATCCGACGCAGGATCATTCGACCGAGCTGCATGGGTCTGCGTCTCAGAAGGCCATGAGATTGTCGCGGAAGTGCTTGTGCTCGTAGGCCGTCCGTACCAGCCCGCGCCGCTGCAGGACCGGCACGAGACCGTCGGTGATCTCGGCCACATGGCGCCGCGTCACCGGCCCGCTGAACACGAAGCCGTCGCCGCCGACCTCCTCCATGACCTCGGCCATGACGCCGGCGACATGGTCGGCGGAACCCACGGCGAGATCCTCGAAACCGTAGCGGTAGTTGCAGGCGATCTCGCGCAGCGTCCTGCCCTGGGCCATGAATCGCTTCAGCGTGCCCTGCTGGCCGTTGGTGCTGAGCTCGCCGATCGGCGCGTCGAGGTCGAAGGCGGCGAAGTCGATGTCGGTGAGGCTCGCCATCTGCGCCAGGGTCACCTCGGGCGAGGCCTCGCGCTGCTTCTGGCGGCGGCGGAATTTCTCCTGCGCCTCCTCGTTGGTCTCGCCCAGCGTCGGCACGATGACGAAGAACAGCTTGCAGCTGTTGGGATCGCGCCCTTCCGCCACCAGCCGCTGGCGCAGATCGGTGCGAAACGCCTTCATCTCCGCCACGGTGCCGAGGGCGGCGAGCACGGCGTCCATGTGCTTGGCCGCGAACTGCTGGCCCTGCGGCGAGCCGCCCGCCTGGATGAGGACCGGACGGCCCTGCGGCGAGCGCGCCGTGTTGAGCGGCCCACGCGACGAGAAGAAGCGCCCCTTGTAGTCGATGGCGCGGACCTTGGTGTGATCAACGTACACGCCGGTCTCGCGATCCTGGACGATGGCGTCGGCATCCCACGACGACCAGAGCTGGGTCACGACGTCGACGAACTCGGTGGCCATCTCGTAGCGCAGGTCGTGCTCGATATGCGTATCCAGGCCGAAATTCTGTGCAGCGCGCTCCGCCGTCGAGGTGACGAAGTTGCAGCCCACGCGGCCCTTCGACATCAGATCCAGCGTGGCGATGAGGCGGGCGAGCAGGTAGGGCGGATAGAAGCTGGTGGAGATCGTGGGCACCACCCCGAGATGCGTCGTCGCCTGCGTGATCAGTGGCACCAGCGGCACCGGATCGTTCTTCGGCGAGCGCAGCGCGCGGGCGAGATAGAACTCTCGCGAGCCGCCATAATTGTCCGGAACGAACAGCGAGTCTTCCATCAGGAAGAAGTCGAAGCAGGCGCGCTCCAGCGCCTTGGCCATCTCGATATGAAGGTCGGGCTGCGTCCAGTCGTAACCTTCGGGGCCGCCCCATGGCACGTTCCAGCCATGCACCCCGTAGGTGTTGTTCATGAACCAGCCGAGGTGGAATGGATTTGCCGCCAAAACGCGCTTCTCCGCCTTCGTTGCAGGCGTCGATGCAATCGGCGGACCAGTTGCCGTTGCGGCAATTCTACATTCGGGAAGTGTCAGTTCCTCAGAAGGTGACGACCGTGCGTATCGCCTCGCCGCGCGTCATGGCGGCGAAGCCGTCGTTGATCTCGGCGAGCGCGATGCGCCGCGTGATCAGCTCGTCGAGCTTGAGGCGGCCATCGAGGTAGAGCTGCGCCAGCCATGGGAAGTCACGGCGCGGCCGCGCGCCGCCATAGCTGGAGCGGATCATGCGCTTCTCGCCCATCATCGAGCCGAAGCGCAACGACACCATCTGGTTCACGTTGGTCTTGCCCAGGATCACGATCTCCGCGCCCGGGCGCGCAATCTCGAGCATCGTCTGCAGAGCCTTCTCGTTGCCGGCGCATTCGAGCACATAGTCGGCGCCGCGGCCGGCCGTGAGATCCCTGACCTGCTGGATGAGATCGTTGGCGCGCGCATCGATCGTGTGTGTGGCGCCGAAGGTCCTGGCCATTGCCAGCCGCCCGGCATCGACGTCGATGGCGATGACCTTCTCCGCGCGTTCGAGCATGGCGCCCTGCACGGCATTGAGGCCGACCGCGCCGCAGCCGATGACCGCTACCGAGGCGCCAGCCTCGACATGCGCCATGCGGCTGGCGCCACCCACGCCCGTCATGACGCCGCAGCCGATCAGGCAGGCGCGGTCGAAGGGGATTTCCTTGGGCACCACGATGGCGCTGGTCTCGTGCACAATGCTGCATTCGGCGTGGGACGACACGGCCGAGAAATGGTTGAGCCGCTTGCCGTCGAGCGTGAGGCGCGAGCCGCCATCGAGCAGGGCGCCCTGGCCGTTATGCCTGTTGTGCGGCTCGCACAGGATCGGCTGGCCGCGATCGCAATAGAAGCAATGGCCGCAGGTCGGGTTCCAGGAGCAGACGACGTGGTCACCGGGCTTCACCAGCGTGACGTCGCTGCCCACCACCTCGACGATGCCGGCGCCCTCGTGGCCCAGGATCACCGGCAGCGGCCAGGCGAGCTGGCCCTGGATGATCTCCAGGTCCGTGTGGCAGAGACCGCTCGCCTTGTTGCGCACCAGCACGTCGGACGGCTTCAGCGCCGCCGCCTCGACCTCGCGGATGACGAGCGGCGTGCCGACGGCTTCGAGGACGGCCGCCTTGAAGCGCATCAGTTGGCCCGCGCCGCCGGCGCGTCGAGGTCGCGCACCTTCTCGGCGCCGGCGTAGAGGATCTTCGTCTGACGATCCACGAGGTCGGTGTGATAGGCGACGGCAGCGGGATCGAATTCCGCCATGGGCGACGGGTCGCGGTCGAAATAGCCGAAGGTGTCGACGCCGCGCACCAGCATGGCGCTGTCGCGTACCGGCGTAAGCTGGCGCACATGCGTCGGGATATAACGAACGGCGTAGCCGATGCGGCGGTGGTCGGCCTGGTTCGGCGACGAGCCGTGGATCAGGCGGACGTGATGCAGCGAGATCTCGCCCGGCTGCAGGACGATGTCGACGGCCTTGGATTCGTCGACCTCGACCTGGATCTCCTGGCCGCGGCTCAGCAGGTTGCGTTCGTCGAACGTGTCCTTGTGCTCTAGCTGGTCGCCGTGCGTGCCGGGCATGACCTTCATGCAGCCGGACTGGACGGTGCTGGGCGTGAAGGCGATCCAGGCGGTGACGATCTCGGGCTTGGAGAGGCCCCAGTAGGTCGAATCCTGGTGCCAGCTCACGAAGCTCGGATCGCGCGCGCCCTTGGTGAAGAAGCCGCTGCCCCAGGCGAGGATGTTGGGGCCGATGATGTCCTCGACCGCATCGAGCACCTTGGGATGGCGGACGAGATCCTCCAGCCACGGCACCAGCAGGTGCGGCTTCATGTTGGTCTTGCGCGAGATCGTGCCGCCTTCGCGCGCTTCGAGAGCGCGCAGCTTCTTCTCGCAGAGAGCGGCATCGACCTCCGACATGATGCGGATGGGAAAGTGGAAACCGTCGCGGTGATACTGCGCGACCTCTGCATCGTTGAGCACCTTGGGCATCGCTCTCTCCTTCAACGGGTGGGGCGCATCAGGATGCGCATACGATTGACGCGGGATCGTTCCTGGGTGGCGACCGCCTCGGGCGAAAGATCGTAAGCAGGGCCCTGCTCCAGGCGGAAATGGCCGAACGTATCCTTGCCGCGCACCAGCATCGCCGAATCGCCTTCGGCCATCACTTGGCGCACATGGGTGGGAATGTAGCGGATCGCGAGGCCGATGCGGCGGTCGTCAGAGCGGTTGGGCTCGGACCCATGCACCAGCTTCACGTCGTGCAGCGACATCTGGCCGGGCGCGAGCACGAGATCGACGGCCTTGCCTGCGTCCACCTTCACGGCGACTTCCTGACCGCGCGATAGAAGATTGTTGGCAGCGAAGGTGTCGACATGCTCGACGACCTCGCCGCCATGGGTGCCGGGGATCACCCGCATGCAGCCGCTTTCGACCGTGCTGGGCGACAGCGCCACCCAGGCGGTCACGACATCGAACGGCTCCAGCCCCCAGTAGGTCGCGTCCTGGTGCCAGCTCACAAAGGCAGGGTCCTTGGCCTCCTTGGTGAAGAGAATGCTTTCCCAGCACAGGATGTCGGGCCCCAGGATTGCCTCGACGGCATCGAGGATACGCGGCTCGTTCACGATCCGGTCGAGCGCCGTCAGGAGGAGATGCGGCTTGTGGCGCTGATCGTTGCGAAGGCGGCCGCCCTCGCGCTTCTCCAGATCCTCCAGAGCGCGGCGTGCTTCCGTCGCCTGGGCAACGTCGATCGCCGGCAAGGGAAAGAGATAGCCATCGCGCCGATATCGAGACACCTGCTGCCGGCCGAACTGTTGCAAAGCGATAGGGTCAAGCATCGCAGTCTCTTTGCGTGAAAGGTTTGCATCGCAGTTGTAGGGCAGTGTAACGCGACCAATGGCGGCAAACGATCGGCACCATCTCGCCGTCATTGCATTCCATGTGATCGGAACATAGGTCACATCGGTTAACCAATGCTAAAAAGTGTTGAGTAAATAAACTGTCGATTGCAGGATGGACGACTACGGCGACGTCGGTCGCCTAGCCTGTTCACGAGAGGGAGTGTCGCGTGCCAGCCAAGAAGCGCGCCAGCTCCGCATTGCTGGAGAGCGAACGGCATCTGCGTCTGTTCGTCGAGGAAGTTCGCGATTATGCGGTCCTCATGCTCGATCCCGACGGCATCGTGACGAGCTGGAACAGCGGCGCGCGAGCGATCAAGGGCTACGATTCGGACGAGATCGTAGGACGGCACTTTTCCCTGTTCTACACGCCCGAGGACATCAAGGCCGGCAAGCCGAAGCGTGGCTTGAGCACGGCCGTAAAGAAGGGGCGTTTCGACGATGTCGGCATTCGCCTGCGCAAGGACGGCAGCCGCTTCCTGGCCGACGTCGTCATCACGCCTATCTTCAACACCCGCCGGAAGCTGCTGGGCTTCGGCAAGATCACACGCGACATCAGCGAAAAAGCGGCGGCCGAGGCGAAGCTGAAAGCCAGCGAGTCGAAGCTGCGGTCGCTGGTCGACACGGTTCTCGACACGTTGGTCGACGGCGTGATCATCATCGACCGCAAGGGCAAGATCCAGCTCTACAACCAGTCCTGCGAAAGGCTGTTCGGCTACAAGTGCCAGCAGGTCGTCGGCAAGAACGTCAGGATGCTGATGCCCCAGCCGACCCGGGGCGAGCACGATCAATACCTGCGCAACTACCAGACGACGGGGATCCGCAAGATCATCGGCATCTCCCGCGAGGTCACCGGCCAGCGCCAGGACGGCTCGCAGTTCCCGATGCATCTGGCCGTGGGCGAAACACAGCAGGACGGGCAGCCGGTCTATGTCGGCATCATCCGCGACCTGACCGAGCGCAACCGGACGGAAGAGCAGCTGCGACAGGCCCAGAAGATGGAGGCCGTGGGCCAGCTCACCGGCGGGATCGCCCACGACTTCAACAACATCCTGATGGTCATCCTGGCAAATGCCGATGCCCTCCTGGACGACAGCGAGCTCGCCGCCAAGGAAAGCCAACGGCTGGAGCAGATCGGCAAGGCGGCGCAACGGGCGGCGGAGCTCACGCATCGCCTGCTCGCCTTCTCGCGCCGGCAGACGCTGCAGCCGCGCTCCACCGACCTCAACGATCTCGTCGAGGCGACCGGCAAGCTGCTGCGCCGCACCCTGGGCGACGACATCGCCTTCAAGACCGTCCTCGCCAAGGGCCTCAGGACGGTGAGCATCGACCGGGCACAATTCGAGTCCCTGCTGGTCAATCTTTGCCTGAATGCGCGCGATGCCATGCCCGGCGGCGGCAGCCTGCTCGTCGAGACCAGGAACGCCGATCTCGATGCGGATTACGTCAAGGAGAACCCGGAGGTGACGCCCGGTCCCTATGCGATGCTCGCCGTCACCGATACCGGCACGGGAATCCCGCCCGAGGTGCTGTCGCGGGTCTTCGAGCCCTTCTACACGACCAAGGAGCTCGGCAAGGGAACGGGCCTCGGCCTCAGCATGGTCTATGGTTTCGTGAAGCAGTCCACCGGACACATCAAGATCTACAGCGAGGTCGGCAAGGGCACGACCATCCGCGTCTACCTGCCCCGCAGCGAAGGCGCACACGAAGCGTTGGCGGCGGAGTCGGCTCGACCGATGCCGACGGGCACGGAGCGACTCCTGGTGGTCGAGGACGATGCCCAGGTTCGGCACAGTGTCGTCGAGCAGCTTCGCAGCCTCGGCTACCGGGTTGCCGAAGCTTCCAACGGCACCGCCGGGCTTGAAGCGTTCGAAACCACCACCCTGCCGTACGACCTGGTGCTGACCGACGTCGTGATGCCGGGACCGCTGGGCGGCAAGCAGCTGGCGGATGAAGTCCTCAAGCGCTGGCCAGGAACGCCGATCGTCTTCATGTCCGGTTACACCGAGGATGCGGTGATCCGCCAGGGCCGGCTCGAACCGGGGGTGCGCCTGCTGTCGAAGCCGTTCAGGAAGCGGGACCTTGCCCGAATCGTCCGGGAAGCGCTCGACGGTCGACTGGGTCCTTCACCGGCCACGCCTTAATTCGAAAGAGCCTTCTGTACCTGCCGCCTCGCGTTCTCGAACAGGACGGCCGGACCGAGCCGGATCATCCATCCGTGCCAGACGACTGCGGGTGCTTCAAGCGCGGCAATGACCGGTCCCGGTTGAGGCTGGCGCGTCCACTCGACCAAGCCCTTCGAGTTAAAGACCAGGAGGGCCGAGACGACGATCGCGGCGATCGCGACGACCGTCACGGCATGCGACGGCAGCATGTCCTTCTCGAGATCCTCGGTGCCGGGGCGTTGCGACGGTGATGCCATGCGCGTGCCTCTAGAACTGGAAATAGATGAAGGGCGCGGAACCGTCGCCGCCCAGCAGCTCGATGGCAAGGAGCGCCGCGGCGGCCAGGATCCCGACGCCCCAGGTCGGAAGGCGATGATAGAGGCGATCCAGCCCGACCAGCAGGCTCGGCGGCGTGAAATGCATCATCGCTCCGATCGCCAGCAGCACCATGAGGAAAGGCGTGACGAGCTGGGACGGCTGGGACCAGTCGAGCAGTCCCCAGATAACCTCGCCGGCCTGCTCCATGTCCTTGGCGCGAAAGAAGATCCAGCAGAAGCAGACAAAATGAAAGACGGCGACGATCGCCAGGACCCGCGCAATGGCGCCGAGCGGTCTCTGCTTGGGACGGAAGGTCTCGGCAAGCCACCGCTCGATCGCCAGGCCGCCGCCGTGCAGCGCACCCCAGACGATGAACTTGACCGAGGCGCCGTGCCACAGCCCGCCCAACAGCATGGTGAGCGCGAGGTTGAGGTAGGTCCTCACCCGGCCATGCCGGTTGCCGCCGAGCGGCCGATAAAGATAGTCGCGCAGCCACGTCGACAGCGAGATGTGCCAGCGCCGCCAGAAATCGCGCAACGACGAGGCGCGGTAGGGCTGGTCGAAGTTGCGCTGGAAGCGATAGCCCAGCAGGGCCGCGACGCCGATGGCGATGTCGCTGTAGGCGCTGAAGTCGCAATAGATCTGGACCGCGTAGCCGTAGATGCCGACCAGCAGGTCGGCGCCGCCGAAGGCGCTCGGCGCGATGAACATCTTGTCCACCAGCTCGACGGCCAGCCAGTTCGCCACCACCGCCTTCTTGAACACGCCCCAGGCGATCAGCAGCACGCCAAGGCCGACGAAGACACGCCGCGGATCGGGCGGCGTCTCGAGCTGCGGCAGGAACTTCGAGGCCCGCACGATCGGGCCCGCGACCAGATGGGGGAAGAAGGAGATGAACATCATGACATCGACCAGCGGCCGCGACCGGTCGAGGTCGCCGCGATAGAGATCGACGACGTAGGAGATGCCCTGGAAGGTGAAGAAGGAAATGCCGAGCGGCAGGATGATCTCGAGATGGCGGATCTCGCGATCGGCGCCCAGCGTCGTCAGCAACTCGTTTAGCCCGCCGACGAAGAAATTGAAGTATTTGAAGAAGCCCAGGACGCCGAGATTGACCATGACGGCGACCACGACGGCGGCCTTGGCCGCACCCCGGCCGCGCCAGGCGTAGATGAGGCGCCCGGCCGCCCAGTTGAACAGCACGCTCGCCAGCAGCACGGCCGCCAGCTTTGTGCTCCACGAGGAATAGAACACGTAGCTCGCCAGGATGATCGCCAGCTTGTGCAACGTGTGCTGGCGGAGCCACACCAGCGCCCACGAGATCGGCCAGGTGACCAGATAGAAGACCAGGAAGCTGAGGGTCGGGAAAACCATCTGGCCGGCCGCCGATCAGCGCCCGCGATAGCCGCGCAGCAGCTCGTCGAACAGGCGTTCGGCCGACAGCCCATAGCCGCTCTCGAACATGTGAACGCGATCCTGGCGGCCGAGCTCTTCCCGCGCCCAGCGCGTGGCGCCGCAGGCCCCGCCCTGAACGCTCGACCAATCCCAGAAGAATGCGCCCGTCTTGGCGGCGGCCTGCTGCTGGGCGGCACGGACGAAGGCGATCCCGGCCGGTGCATGCCAGCGGCAGAGGCGGCGGTCGCGCCTGGCCAGCATCGACGAATAGTCTGCCGCTTCGGCACTGCTGAGCGCCCCGCAGGCGGCATTCTCGCGCGCCTTGCCGCGCAGGCCGCAATAGTCGGGCAGCCGGTTGGCATCGGGCGGCCCGACGATGACGATCGAGGCGCCGGGAACCGCCTGCTGCAGCTGGGCGATGCGCGATTCGAGGACCGAGCCGTAGTCGGCGATGCTGTCGACCGAGGCGAAGCCCTCGTTGGTGCCGAAAGCCAGGATCACCAGCGCCGGCGCCAGGGTACGCAATTGCTGGGCGACGTTGTTCGAATCCCAGCGGTCCATGATGTTGACCTGGGCGCCGCTGAAGCCGTGGCTGGTCAGCACCACGCCGCGCTCGCGGCGGTACACGGACCAATCGGCGATCTCGACCGGCCCATCGCCCCGCGCCCGCAGCTCGAGATCCGTGCTTCCGGCGGTCACCGAGAACGCCTTGTGATCGAGCTGGTTGGCCGGACCACGGGTAGAGATTTCGCCGGCGTAACGGCCGTCGACCGTGACGTCGATGTGTCCGCTGCCCGGCTGGCGAAGGAAGCTCACGTCGACCCAGTCGAAGGCCGCATCGGAGTTGGCCCGCAGCGAGATCGCCTCGCCGCGTCCGCGCGAGCGGATCACATAGCCGGAAAGGCCATAGGGAATCTGCTGATAGTCCGGCCGGTTGCTCGAGGCGATATCCCACTTGCCCTGCTGGGTCACCTGGACCTGGTAGGGCCGCCAGTAGGGAAACGGCGAACCGGGCGGCAGCATGCCGCGCCCGCCATTGCCGAAGCGTGCCTGGAAAAGCTCGCGGAGCCGGCCGCTGAAATGATCGCCGGCCGTATGGCTGTCGCCGACCTGGACGATGGTGAGCCGGTCCGAGCGGCCGGCCTGGAGCGTCGCCAGAGCGCGATGGAAGTTGGCGAGGCCCTGGCCCGCGGGGCCTGACCTTTGCGCCAGCTCGGTCGGCGAATTAGGGGCCGCAGGAGACTGGTTTGAAGAGACGCAGCCGGCCAAGACCAGGGCCAGGACCGCCGAAGCGCTGCCCATGGCCCGGCCAGAAATGCAATTCATTGTCATGCAAGCGGCAGCGTAGCACAGGGGTCCGCTATTTTCGCGTCGACATGAGCCAGAACCGGACCGACATCTCGTTCAGCCTGGCGAAGGCTGCATCGGCGATGATGTCGTATCCGAAATCGCTGAAATGCACGCCGTCCGTATGCCGAACCAGCCGCGGCTGGCCCTTGGCATCCTTCAGATAGGCGGCGTACTGGCCTTCGGGATCGACCGTCATCGGCCGGCTTTCGACCAGCCTGACGCGGCGCCTGTCGGCGGCGGCCGCCATGATGATCGAGTTGATCTTCCTGGCGTCGGCCTCGGCATCGCCCTCCCGCATCACCGGGAGGAGGATCCAGACCATGGGGATCCCGCGGCTGTAGGACGCATCCATGAAATTGTCGACGCGGCGCCGATAGACGTCCGGCCATTGCGGCGACTTGTAGGGCGCTTCGAGCTTGCCATCGACATAGATGCCGCCCCGGTCGTTCGCTCCGACCATCATCACGATGGCGTCGACCGGCCCCGCCGCGAAAGCCTTGTCCATCATGTCGAGCAGGTCTCCGCCGCCGAAGCCGACCGAGTTCTTCGCCCCGCGATAGACGGTGTAGCGCTTGTCGCGAACCAGCTTGCGGAACAGGCCGCCCCAGATGCCGTCGGCCAGGGAATCGCCCAGAACCGCTATGGTGGCCCGCGCCGGCACCTGCAGGCCCGCAGCGGGGGGCGTCAGCCCCTCGGGGCAGCCGGCGGCAGGATCGACGGAACCTGCAGGGGATGCCGGCGTTTTGACTTCCGCGCTGGCTTGGCCAACCGCCATGCCCAGAACCATCGTCAACATCAGGCAGTTGCGGAAGAACGTGCTCAAGCGAATTCTGCAATCTTTGTCGGCCAGGCGGCGGAGCCTACACGCTGCCTTTGCCGGATCAACCGATATCGTGAGGCAAATGTATCGGATCGATTCGATGCTTCATCGTCTGAATCCCGTCTGCAATTGCGGCAGCATCGCGGCTCCATCCGGGTGCCGTCAGTCGACCGAGGTCAGCTCCTCATGCAATTCCAATGCCCTCCGTCGATCGGCTGACACAATAGTGCCGGCGACCATCCGTCAGACGGCTCGAGAATATTAAATCCGAATTGGTAGTGGATAGTGAACCTGATGAGACGAGATGGCGCGATCTCTGCTATCTGTGCCGGGAAATCTATTCGACCCTGCGCGATGCAACTCATTCTCGTCGCAACAGTTAAAGACTGCCATACGTTCGACGTTCTTTGCATTGATTGTTGGAAACAGGCCACTTCACCAAGGAGTTTCGCGTGCCATTGCGCGTCACCGGTCTGATCCGCGGATTGCTACAAATCTTCAGCTCCCCTCCCGCGGATGCGATGGGGCGACAGCGACTTGGCATCGTTGCCCAAGCCCGGGTTCTGGTGGCGGATGCACTGCATCGCGGAAGCCAGGATGTGCGCTTTCGCTTCCTGGTGGCAGGCGGCTTCGCCACGATGATCAACTGGCTGGTCCGCTTCCCGCTGGACCTCGTCATGCCCTTCGCAGCGGCAGTGACCTTGGCCACGGTGACGCACATGATGTGCGCCTTCGTGCTCTATCGCACCTGGGTGTTTCCCGGATCGAGCCGCGGCACCTTCGAGCAGCTGCGCGACTTCGTCCTGGTGAACCTGATCGGAATGAGCATCACCATCGCCGTGGCGATCGCGCTCTGCGAATGCTTCGTGTCGGTGGATCTCGCCTACTCGATCGCCGCCGCGACGGCCCACATGCTGGGCATCGCCGCCGGTGCGGTGGCGACCTACCTCGGCCACGGCCGCGTCACGTTCCGGTGACGGGCGCTCCGCTCGCCGGTTGCCCGCGTGTGGCATTGGCGTGCAGCAGAACGAGCACGACCAGCGCGGCGGCAAGAACATAGGACTGAAGCGGGTTCCACGGCGTGGCGGCCAGCAGGTTGAGCGCAGGGAAGAAGTTGGTCACCAGCACGTAGGAGACCATCAGTGCGATCAACCGCCAGCGGCCTTCCATCCTCTCGGCCAGCAGCATCATGAAGATCGGCAGGAGGATGCCGTAGTGATGCTCCCAGGCGATCGGCGAGGCTATGGTGCAGCATAGCGCCATGCGGGCGAAATCGCGCGACCGGTCGCCCGGCGGCGAGCTGCGCGCCAGCCCATACAGCATGAACGCAACCGATGTTGCCAGCGTCGCACCATAGACGAACGGCGAGAATGGCGGGAAGCGGCCCGCCGGCAGATCGAGGATCACGTAGCTTGCCGGGTCGCTCAGGCTCATCCAGCGATTCAGCAGCCCGTTGACCGAATGGTTGGGGAAGTACGATTCGCCATGCCGCGACAGGAACTGCAGGACCTGCAGATAGTCGACGTGATTGGCCCAGCCGAAAACCGCGATCGAAGCCACCCCGCCGATCCCAGCCGCGATCCCGCCGGCGATCAGGAACCGCCATTCCCGGCGCAGCAGCGCCCATAGCAGCAGCACCCCGTAGTGCGGCTTGATCAGGCAGAACAGGCCGATCAGCACGCCGGCGATGGCCGGCCTGCCGTAGACCCAGCAGAACAGGGCCAGGGCGAACAGCGCGTTGATCCAGACCTGGATCTGGCCCAGCGTGAAGGCCTTGATCACGGGATAGAAGGTGGCGGTGAGCGCCACCACCAGCACCGCGCGCACCACGGGCAGGCCCGGTCGGTCGACGAAGCCGGGCTGGCGCCGCAGGCTGAGCTCGAGCACTCCCGCCGAGGCCGCCGCCGTCATGACCATGAAGATCCAGCCGACGATGTCGTTGATCGGCGGCCAGGGCTCGAAGACCATGCCGTCGGCGATGCGGACGCGGTCGGGGCCGGCCAGGCGCAGCGCCATCAAGGCGAACAGCGACGACGGCGGATACTGGAAGCGATAGAGACGCTTGAAGAAGAGCTCGGTGTAGAGCGGCGTGGTGGGCGTGGCCTGGAATTGCTCCAGCGCGACATGCATCGCGCCCCATGAATCGTCGCCGCCGCGGCCGCGCAGCATCTCGGCCGTCTGGTCGAGCGACGTCTCGCGATATTTCTCGGGCGACAGGAACGCCAGGAGGCAGTTCACCACCACCACGCCGACGGCGAGAAGGATGGCCAACCGGCGCGCCACGTCGAGGCCGCTCGGGGGTGCCAGGACGGCAGGCGACAGGACGGGGGGCGGCTGGCCGGGGACCGCGGTCATGGCGAGGCCGGCCTTTCGGTCGACCCGATCCACCACAGGGCCCGGGCATGGGCGGCGAGAACCAGCAGCCCGCCCAGCAGGCAGAACGACACCACGCCGCGCGCGATGATCTCGCCCGGCCAATCGGGCGCCGACGGCAGGATGACGACGGGCAAGGACGTCAAGGCGAAGCCGATCCAGAGCGTCATGCGCCAACCCTTACCCGGAACCACCGTGAGCCCGCCGAGATGGAGGGCGATCGGCAGCAGCAGCAGCAGATAATAGTGTGACCAAGATATCGGGCTGATCGCAAGCGACAGCATCAGCACCAGGGAAAATTCGACGATCTCGCGCCGGCTGAGGACGCCGGTGACCGGCACGACCCCGGCGCGGCTGGCCCGTCTCATCAGGAAGAACATGCCGCCGAGCAGCAGGGCGACCGCCGTCAGCCGGATGATCCGGTGCAGCACGCTCGGCCGGTGCGGCGTCCAGTCGAGGAGCCCGTCGGTGCCGGTGAACAGCCGCACCAGGAAGCCGTCGATGGACTGCACGTTGAAGGCGGGGATCACGCCGCCGAGGAACGGCTCGATGCTGTCGCGATACCAATCGGCGTTCACGCCGAAGCCGTGCACGATCAACGACAGCAGCATCGCGCTCACGATCGCCGCCGCGCCGCCCGCCACGATCGCCCAGCGCCCACGCACGAAGAAATACACGCCGATGAGCAGGAGCGGCAGCTTGATGATGGCGCAGATGCCGAAGACGATCCCGGCGGCGAAATTCCGCTCCGTCCGCCACAACCCCAATCCGACGACCAGCAGCAGCAGGATCTCATGCGTGGAGTTGCCTTCGCGCATGCTGTTGACTAGCGGCCCGTTGATCAGGAACAGCAGGAGCAGCAGGGGGCCATGCTCCGGCGCGAACCAGCGCGTGATCAGGAACCAGGCGCCGGCCGTCACGGCGACACCGAGCCCGAGAAACACCCAGCCGGCGCCGGCCTCGCCAAACACGACCAGGGGCGCGAACAGCCAGCCGACGATCGGCAGGTTGACGAAGCTCCCGGCACCCACCTCCTCCAGCGGCCACGGGCTCGAAGGTCCGTCGACCCAGAGATATTCCGCAATCGGATAGTAGGCTTTGTAGAAGTCGCTGAAGAGCTGCGCCGGCTCCGAGACCGACCACAGGATCCATTGCGCGAGCACGCCCGCGACGCACACCGCGATCCATTCGGCGGGCGAGTGGCCGCTGGGCCGCGTCGAGGCCCGGATGGCTTCGCTCAAGTCACGTGCTCCCTCGCGGTTGCGCCGCTGACGGCGAGATCCGGCTCGATGGAACGAGCCGGTAGCTGGCGAAGGTCCAAAGCAGCGCGCCTCCATAAAGCACCAACGCACCGACGTCCTTGTGGTCCTCGACCCCGTCGACCCACCAGAAGGCGACGGTGAAGGGGGCGATCAGGGCCATGCCGACGACGAAGCGCGACAGCCACCAGCCGGGCGCAAGCGTCGCCGGGGCCAACACCCAGATCAGGTACCAGGGCCAGAGGTGCGGGCTGGCGACGAAAGCCACGACGGCCATCAGGGCCACGAGCAGGCGATTGAAGGCTTCTGCGGAAGGCATGAGCATCGACTGCCACACATAATATAGCGCGACCGCGACAAAGACGAGCTTCGCCACGATCGCCAGCGGCCCCAGCGGCAGATGCAGCCACGTGCCGAGCACCGCGAAGCAATCGCCCAGGCTCATGAAATGCCACGACCCGATCATGCGCATGCCCTCGAAGAAGCCGAGGGACTTGAGGAACGGCAGGAAGGATACGCCGATGAGAACCGCCGCCGGTGCGCACCGCAGGATATAGCGGGGAAACGACAGCCGCTCGACGCGCGGCGCATGAATGGCATCGATCAGGAACAAGGGCGCACTGACGTACTTGCACAAGGCCGAGGCGGCCAA
>CANIRG010000084.1 GCA_947469635.1 Rhodospirillales bacterium
GCGCGTCCGCCGCCATCTCGAGACGGGCAAAGGTGGTGAGGAGCTTGGCCGCACCCCGATCGTGGCCGTTCCCACCACCGCCGGAACCGGCAGTGAGGTCACCTCCTGGGCGACCGTGTGGGACACCGGCGCGATGAAGAAATACTCGCTCGCCCGCGAGACCCTCTATCCCGAGACGGCGCTGGTCGATCCGCTGCTGACCCTGGGCCTGCCGCGCGCGGTCACGATCAGCACCGGCCTCGACGCGCTCAGCCATGCGCTGGAGAGCCTGTGGAACGTCAACGCCAACCCGGTGTCGGGCGCGCTGGCGGAGGTCGCCGCCCGCGAGGTGCTGGAGGCGCTGCCGCTTCTCGCCGACGACCCCGGCAGCGAAGCGCTGCGCACCCGCCTCGCGCGCGCCAGCCTGTTCGCGGGCCTGGCCTTTTCCAACACGCGCACCGCGCTTGCCCATGCGCTGTCCTATCATCTCACGCTCCATCATGGCGTGCCGCACGGCATCGCCTGCTCATTCAGCCTCCCCATGGTGATGCGCGCCGTGACGGGCTGCGATCCCGCCTGCGACGCCGCACTCGAGCGAATCTTCGGGTCGGACCTTGCGGCCGGCGCGGCCCGGCTCGAGGGGTTCCTGAAGAAGCTCGGCATCTCGCCCGACGCCACGGCTCACGGCATCAAGGCGGCCGACTGGTCGCGCCTGATCGACGATGCGCTGGCCGGCGACCGCGGAAAGAATTTCATCGGGCGACGGGAGAGCCTCGTCGCCGAACTCGCTGCATAAAAACAAGCAAACTGGAGGAAACAATGATCACACGCCGTAGCTTGGGAGTTCTCGCCACAGGTGCTGCGCTGGCGGCCCCGTCGATCGTCCGCGCCCAGCAGCAGACGCTGCGCGTCGGCCTGATCCCGTCGGAGGATTCGCGGGCCATGCTCGCGCAGAGCAAGGACATCCTCGACGCCGTCGAGAAGAACTCCGGCCTCAAGGTTCAGGGCTTCGTCGCCACCGACTACAACGGCGTCATCGAGGCGTTGCGCGCCAAGCATCTCGACATCGCCTACCTCGGGCCGTTCTCCTACGTGCTCGCCACCACCGTGACGCCCGTCGAGGCCTTCGCCATCGCCGAAACAGCCAAGGCCGGCCGCACCTTCTATCACAGCCAGATCATCGCCCTTAAGACGAGCGGCATCAAAGAGCTCAACGACCTCAAGGGGAAGAACTTTGCCTTCGTCGATCCCGCCTCGACTTCGGGCTATGCCTTCCCGCTGGCGGGCCTCATCAAGGCCGGGATCGATCCCAAGCGCGACTTCAAGACGGTGCTTTTCACCGGTGCACACGATGCCAATGCGCTGGCCGTCGCCAACGGCAAGGTCGATGCCGCCACCATCGCCGACCGCATCCTGGATGCCGCCGTCGCCAAGGGCCATATCAAGGCCGAGCTGATCCAGGTGGTGTGGCGGTCGGCGCCGATCCCCGAATCGCCGATGGTGTGGCGCAAGGACCTGTCGGCCGAGTTCAAGGCCAAGGTGAAGGCCGCGTTCCTGTCGATCAAGGACCTCAACTGGTCCGACCAGGGCAAGCTGAACGGCTTCAAGGAGACCAGCGACCAAGCCTACGACGTCGTGCGCGAGACCGCCAAGCTCGCCAACATCGACCTCAAGAAGCAGAAGTAGGCGCCATGATCGAGATCCGCGGCCTGGCGAAATCCTACGGCGACCACCAGGCGCTGAAGGACGTGACGCTGTCCATCCGGCCCGGCGAGTTCGTGGTCGTGCTGGGGCCGTCGGGCGCGGGCAAGTCGACGCTTCTGCGCTGCATCAACCGGCTGGTCGAGCCCTCGGCCGGCGAGATCATGGTCGACGGCACGTCGCTGTCGTCCAACCGCCGCGACCTGCGCCTGCTCCGGCGCAACGTCGCCATGATCTTCCAGCAGCACAATCTGGTGAAGCGCCTCAGCGTGCTGAAGAACGTGCTGGTCGGCCGCATGGCCGACCTCTCGCCGATCCTGAGCTCGCTGCAGCTCTTCCCCGAGGCCGACGTGAGGATCGCGCATCATTGCCTCGAGCAGGTGGCGATGAGCCACAAGGCACGCAGCCGCGCCGATGCGCTCTCGGGTGGCGAGCAGCAGCGCGTCGGCATCGCCCGCGCGCTGGCGCAGCAGCCAAAGTTCATGCTGGCCGACGAGCCTGTGGCGAGCCTCGATCCCAAGACCTCGCGCACCGTGCTCACCTACCTGAAGCAGAGCTGCAAGGAATCCAACATCGCCGTCCTCTGCAACCTGCACCAGATCGACTATGCGCTGGAGTTCGCCGAGCGCGTCGTCGGCCTCTCGGCCGGCGAGGTCGTCTACGACGGCCCGCCCGACGGCGTGTCGGGCGACATCATCCGCCGCATCTATCCCGGCCTCGACGATCCCAACGTGCTCGATGCCGCCCAGCGCCTCACCGAACGCCGCCGCGCCGCCGAGGCCGTCATCGCCGCTGCCGCCGCCAACCCGGGTTCGATCGGGGAGAGGGCCTGACCATGTCGCTGCAATTCGTCGTCAACAAGCCCCGTGGCCCGCTCGGCTGGTGGATCCTGGCGCCCATCGTGGGCATCACCGTCGGCCTCCTGTGGTGGTCGGCGATCGGCACCAACCTCAGCATCTCGGGCTTCGTGGCCGGCCTGCCGTGGATCGCCGATTTCATCGATCGCATGCTGCCGCCCAATTTCGCCTTCATGCAGAGGCTGATCCGGCCCGCGATCGAGACGGTGCAGATCGCGCTGTGGGGCACGCTCCTCGGCATCGTGCTGGCGCTGCCGATCTGCTTCTTCGCCGCGCGCAACCTCACGCCGCACGGCTGGGTGTTCCATGCGCTGCGTCAGGTGCTGAACGTGATGCGCGGCATCAACGAGATCATCCTGGCGCTGATCTTCGTCGCCGCCGTCGGCCTCGGCCCCTTCGCCGGCGTGCTGGCGATCGCCGTCCACGGCGCCGGCATGCTGGGCAAGTTCTTCGCCGAAGCCATCGAGGAGATCGACGAAGGTCCGCTCGACGCCCTGCGCGCCGCCGGTGCGGGGACCTTGCAGCGCATCGTGTTCGGCGTTCTGCCGCAGGTCCTGCCGGCCTGGATCGGCGTCGTGCTTTATCGCTTCGAGACCAACATCCGCGTCTCCACGGTGCTCGGCATGGTGGGGGCGGGCGGCATCGGCTTCGAGCTGATCAGCAGCATGAAGCTGTTCGCCTACGAGGATACCGCGGCCTGCGTGCTGGTGATCCTTGCCCTGGTGCTGCTGGCCGACCTGATCTCCTCGAAGCTGCGGGCCATGATCCGATAGCAGTCTCTCTGCGCTACGCTGTGGCGTGGACACGTCTCGACTGAGGTCTTCCCCCTCCGCCCGTCGGGCACCACGGCGCTTTTGGCCGCACAGCGGCCAAAACGCCAACCCGAAGACGGGGAGGAAGTCTTCCTTTCTCTTCTCCTCCCCCGTCTACGGGGGAGGGCAGGGAGGGGGAAAGCGACGCGGCAAATTTACAATGAGATGACCTCATGAAGATGTGTCCACGCCGCGGCTTGCTGGACAGGACCGCATTGGAGGCTCAAAGCATCCTTTGATGCTTCCCGCGATCGCCTGCAGCCAAGAAAGGTCATAAATGCCGCGCAAGCCGAACTACGAGGTCGAGCGCCGCGAGCGTGATCGGCTCAAGGCCATCAAGAACGCCGAGAAGGCCCAAGCCAAGCACGACGCGCGGGAGCGCGCCAGGGCTGAGGCGGCCGCCGATACGCCGCCCAAGACCGACTCGACGGAGCCGACCTGACCGGGCGCTCGAAGCGTACGGTCCACAGGCCCTGACAATGTCGTGACGGGTCCGGCTGCGGGCAGCCCATCCGGCGCCGGCGTGATAGGCTTGCCCTCGATGGCAGTCCAGACGGCATTGCCCGCGGCGACGATCGACGCGGCGCGCTCGCTACCCGTGATGCCGCTGTTCCTCGTCGCGGGCGCCTCGCTCGGCTTCGAGGTGGCGCTGGCGCGCTATTTCGCCCTCGCGAGCTGGTCGGAATATGGCTACTGGGTGATCTCGATCGCCATGGCCGGCTTTGCCGCGTCGGGCGTGGTGCTGTCGCTCTTTCGCGACCTCTTCGCCCGCCGGGCGCATGGCCTGCTCGCCGCCGCGCCGCCGCTCCTCATCCTGCTGGCCGGCGGCGGCCTGCTCGGCGTCGGTCGCATCCCCTTCAATCCCCTCGAGCTGCAGAACCCGATCCTGCTGGCCGGGCAGCTCGTCAACATCGCCGGGTTCTACGGCGTGCTGTTTCCCTATTTCTTCCTGACCGGCCTCTACATCGGCCTCTGCTTCGTGGCCTACCCCCGGTCGATCCCCACGCTCTACGGCGCCGACCTGCTGGGCTCGGGCCTGGGGGCGCTCTATGTGCTGGGCGCCATGTACTTTCTCCATCCCTTCGAGCTGGTGCTGGCTCTGCTGCCGCCGTTGGCGATCGCGGGCCTGCTGTCGGGGCGGGGATGGGGGCGGCTCGCCACGGCCGCGCTCAGCCTGCTCGCCCTGGCCGGCGCGGGCCTCGCGGTGCGCGACCTCAACGTGGCCGATTACAGTCCCTACAAGCCGATCTACCCGCCGTTGCACGTCCCCGACGCGCGCGTCGTCGAGGAGATCCGCTCGCCCCGTGGCGATTATCTCGTGCTCGACAACTTCACAGAGCACCTCGACACGGACTTCTCCAACAACTTCGCGAGCCTCGGCGCCGGCCCGCCGCCGGCGACCCTCGGCCTCTACCTCGACGGCAATCGCATCGGCTCGCTGCCCCATCCGGGCGTGCCCGACCTCGCCTACCTCGGGGCCGCGCTCGACACGCTGCCCTATGAGCTGCGGCCGGGCGCCGCGACGCTGCTGATCGGCACCCGTGGCGGCTTTCGCATCGCCGAGGCGAAGCGGCTGGGCGCCCGGACGATCGTGGCGCTGGAGCCCGATCCCGTCCTCCACGGGCTGGTCGCGCAGGGCCTGCAAGGCGGCGCCCTGCTGGAGACGACGCCTCCGCGCCGGGAGCTTGGCCGGTCGTCGCGCCAGCGGACCGGCGGCTACGACCTGATCGATGTCGCCTCGGACTTCCTGGGCCAGGCCGATGCCAACAAATACGTCTTCACGCTGGAGGGCGTGCGCGCGGCGCTGGGATCGCTGTCGGACGATGGCATGCTGTCGCTGCCGATGTCGATCCGCGAGCTCACGGTCTACGCCGCCAAGCTGGTCGAGACCTCGCGCCGCGCGCTGCTGGCCGAGGGTGTCGCCGACCCGGCGCAGCACATCATCGTCTATCGCTCGGCCTGGAATGCCCGGATCCTGGTCGCCAGGCGGCCGTTCACGCCGCAAGACGTCGCAATCCTGCGCAGCTTCGCCGACAGGCGCTCCTTCGACGTGTCGGCCCACCCGGGATGGGCGTCCAACGCGCGCGTCTGGAACGACCTTCCGGCCATGTGGTTCGCGGATCGCAGCTCGCCCACCGACGACGCCTTGCGCGACGACATCGCCCGCCTGCTGGGACCGGACGGTGACGCCTTCCGCCGCAGCCAGTTCTTCGATCTCGAGCCTGCCACAGACGACCGGCCGTTCGTCTACGCCGCGCTGCGGCTCGGCGAGGTCGCGACCATCGCCCGCCATCTCAATGCCGTGCCGCGCGAGGAGCTGGGGCTCCTGATCAATCTCGCGGTGCTGGCGCAGGCATCGGTCCTGGCCTTGCTGGTGCTCGCCCTGCCGCTGGTGCGCTGGCGGCGGCGGCTCCCCGGCCCGGTCGTGGTCGTGCGGGCCGTTCTCTACTTCGCGACCCTGGGGCTGGGCTACCTGCTGCTGCAGATGTGGCTCATCGACAAGGCGGCCCTGCTGCTGGGCGACCGGACGGCGGCCTTTGCCATCGTGCTGGCCGGCATGCTGGTCTTCTCGGGTATCGGCAGCCTGTGGGCGAACCGCATCGGCATTGCGCCGCGCGATGCCATCTGCCTGGTGAGCTTCGTGGTCGGGCTGTGGGCCGCCCTGGCCTTTCTCATCGCCGAGCCGGTTGTCAACGACGCCCTTGGCCTGCCGCAGCCGCTCAAGGTGCTGGTGGTCCTGGCGGTCCTGGCGCCTCTCGCGTTGGCGCTCGGCATGCCCTTCCCGCTGGGGTTGGGCGCCTTCGAGGGCGAGCACGCCGCTTTCCTGCCCTGGGCCTGGGCCTTGAACGGCGCCTTTTCGGTGATTGCAACGCCGCTGGCCAACCTGATGGCCCAGACCGAGGGGCTGCGCGCGCCGCTGCTCGTGGCGGCCCTGCTCTACGCGACGGTGTGGCTGACCTGGCCGGCACGCGAGCGGTGGCAATAGCGGCGCCCCCAGCCTATTGTCTACCCAGCCCAAGGGGTTGCAGGGGGCGGGGAGTTTTCAATGAGCGGCGGAAGAGTGCGGCGGGTCGTCGCCCTGGCTGCAATGGCGGCGGCCGGCCTGTCGCTCCCGGCGATGGCCAACGAGGCCGTGGACGAGCTGCGCGACATCCCGACGATCGAGGTGCGCCGCGACGAGGGCTGGACCTACGCGGCGTTGCGCCAGGCCGTCCGGAGCAGCGGCCGCAAGCTCGACCTCGATGCCGCGGGGTTCGCCGTCGTGCAGGCGCGGCGTCAGTCGATGCTCGCGTCGGTCGGGCGCTACCTCAAGGAGCGCTTCGGCAGCGCCGACGAGAACGTGCTGCGGGCCTTCGCCGAGGTGCCGCGCGAGTATTTCCACTATCACTACGCCAACGACGAATCGCTGGCGTCGGTCGCCTACGAGCCCGCGGCGCGGCCATGGGCGATCGGCTTCGGCTCGGCGCTCTCGGACTATCTCGGCCAAGCCTACATGACCCAGCTCGCCAAGGTGACGCCCGACAGCACGGTCCTCGAGATCGGCACCGGCTCGGGCTACCAGATTTCCGTGCTGTCGCGGCTGGCCAGGAAGGCCTACTCGATCGAGATCATCGAGTCGCTCGGCAAGCGCACGCGCAATATGTTCAAGCCGATCGGGCTTCGCAACGTCGAGACGCGGATCGGCGACGGCTTCTATGGCTGGCCCGAGGTCGAGGGCGGCTTCGACGTCATCATGGTGACCTGCGTGGCGCAGTATGTGCCGCCGGCCCTGTTCGAGCAGCTGAAGCCCGGCGGCCGGCTCATCATCCCGATCGGGCAGCCCTTCAAGCAGGGCCAGATCCTCTACGTCTACACCAAGGAGCCGGACGGCCGTATCTCCTCGCGGCGCGACGTCGGCGTCTACTTCATCCCGATGACCGGCAAGATGTACACGCCGCCGCCCAGGCCGCCACCCGCGCCGCCGGCCACGGACGCGGTGGTCGAGAATGTCCCGACGCCCGTTGCCCCCGCCGCTCCCGCGGGGGGCCTGGTTCCAGCTCCCGCCGGGTCGACGCCCAGCCTGCCGCTGCCGCGCCGCTGACAAGCCCGCTCGCGAGCCTCAGCCTCGCTCCGGCCAGTCGGCGGACGGCGTGGCGATCTTGTTGAGCAGACGATTGAAGTCGCGCCGCTCCTGCGGCGATAGCGGTTCGAGCATCAGACCGTCGCGCTCGACGAAGCAGGTGGCAATGCGATCGAATATCCGTCGACCGCGCGCCGTGAGCGACAGCCTGGACGAGCGGCGGTCGCTCTCATCGGCGTGACGCCGCAGGAAACCCCGTTCCTCGAGACTTGCCACCGCGCGGCTGACGCTGTTCTTCGGCCGGCCGGTATAGCGAACGATCTCCTGGGCGGAGGTGGCCTTGGTGATCGAGAGGCAGATCGTGACGGTCACGTCGTCGCGCGACAGGCCCTGGTCGTGCTCCAGCAGTGCATTGACCGGTCCCATGTAGCGGGTGCTCAACACCGTGAGCCTGAGGCCGATCCACGCCAGGGAGTTCGGATCAAACCGCAATGCAGGCATCGACCGTCCCGGCTGACAGTGGTTGACGGGCAGTTCCGTCCGGGACTAACAATAGTACCAATTGGGACTATTTGCACGGCACTGCTGCGGGAGGGCTCGATGCTTCGCCAGACTTTTCTCCGAGGCCTTCCCGGCCTCGCGCTGCTCGGCGCCGCGGGACCGGCGCACGCGCAGTTCCCGGGCAGCGCGGCCATCAGCCTGGTGATGCCCTATCCGCCGGGCGGTCTCGGCGACTATCTGGCGCGCCTGGTGGCGAAGAATCTCGGTGAGGAGCTGGGCGTCTCGGTGGTCGTCGAGAACAAGCCCGGCGCCAACGGCGCGATCGGCGCCACCGTCGTGGCCAAGGCCAGGCCCGACGGCCATACGCTGCTGTGCGTGCCCGCCAGCACGCTCACCAGCAATCCCTGGCTGATGAAGAACGTGGGCTACGATCCGCTGAAGGACTTCACGCCGCTCGCCCGCCTCATCGAGTTCCCCAACGTCCTGATGGTGACCCCCGACTTTCCGGCCAGGACCGTCCAGGAGCTGATCGACGTCGCCCGCCGCAAGCCGGGCTCCGTGAACTACGGCAGCGTCGGCGTCGGCTCGAGCACGCACCTGCAGGCCGAGATGTTCAAGCGCGCCGCTGGCATCGACGTCGTCAACATCACCTACAAGGGCTCCGCGCCGGCATTGCAGGATCTGGTGGCGGGGCAGGTGCAGATGATGTTCGACAATCTGCCGAGCGCCTTCCCCCTGATCAGCGGCGGGAAGGTGCGGGCGCTCGCCGTCACCGGCGCGCGGTCGTCGCCGGTGTTGCCGGACGTTCCCACCGTCGCCTCGGCCCTGCCGGGCTTCGTCGAGGTGACCTGGTGGGCGATCCTGGCACCTCCGGGCCTGCCGGCCGATGTCGCCGCCAAGCTGAGCGACAGCCTGCAGAAGATCGCAAGGCAGCCCGACTTCGTGAAGCTCATGGGCGACCGCGGCGGCGTCATCGTCGCCGGCGGGCCGGACGACCTGCGGGCGGCGATCCAGTCCGAGGCGGAGAAGACGGGCCAGCTGATCAAGGACCTCGGCATCACCGCCCAGTAAGTCGGATGAGTGGTCGAATGAGCCAGGGGAGGACGGACATGGCGAGGCGGACAGGGATCGGCGCCGCCCTGCCGCGGTCGGAGGACCTCCGCCTGCTCACCGGGCGCGGCAGCTACGCGGCTGACCTTGTCTGCCCAGAGGCTTGCTTCGCCGCTTTCGTCCGCTCCCCGCACGCCCATGCCGCGATCGTCGGCATCGACACCACGGCGGCCCTGGCGATGCCCGGTGTGCGCGCCGTCCTGACCGGCGCCGATGCCGCGGCGGACGGGCTCGGCCCCATCCCGCACAACACCGACTTCAGCTCGCCGCCCGACGCCAAGCTCCGGCTGCCGGCGGGCTTCAACGCCTTCACCACGGCGCACACGACGCTGCCGACCGATGCCGTGCGCTTCGTCGGCGAGCCGGTGGCCCTTGTCATCGCCGACAGCGCCGCCGAGGCCGAGGATGCTGCCGAGCAGGTGGTCGTGGCGTGGGACGTGCGCCCGGCCATCGTCGATGCGCGCGAGGCGATGACGCCCGGAGCGCCGCTGGTCTGGGATGCCTGCGCCGGCAATCTCGCGCTCACCTGCGAGGTCGGCGACAGGGCCGCGACGGATGTGGCCTTTCAGTCGGCGGCGCATGTGGTGCGTTTCGAAGGCTGGGCGCAGCGCGTGAATGGCACGCCCATGGAGCCGCGCTCGGTCCTCGGCGAGTACGACACAGCGTCCGGACGCTACACGTTGCGCACGACCACCGGCGCCGGCGTGGTGCGCACGCGCGAGCGTCTCGCGTCGATCCTCGGCGTGCCGCTCGAGAAGTGCCGTTGCGTCTTCGGCGACATGGGCGGCAATTTCGGCACACGCAACGCCTTCTATCCCGAATACGCGCTGCTGCCGTGGGCGGCGCGTCGCATCCGACGGCCCGTGCGCTGGACGGCGTCGCGGCTGGAATGCTTCATGACGGACTATCAGGCGCGCGACCTTGCCTCGCGCGCCGAGCTCGCGCTCGATTCGGCGGGCAATTTCCTGGCGCTGCGCGGCGTCAATGTCATGAACCTGGGTGCGCAGACGGTCTATTTCTGGCCGCTGCGCAAGGGCCTCTCCATGATGCAGAGCGTCTATCGCATCCCCGCCGTGCACTTCCACGGCCATGCGGTCCTGACGCACACGGCGCCGACCGCCGTCTACCGCAGCGCCGGCCGGCCGGAGGCGGTGTTCGTGATCGAGCGGCTGATCGATATCGCGGCCGAAACGCTCGGCTTCGATCGCGTCGAGCTGCGCCGCCGCAACCTGATCCCGCAGGAGGCGATGCCTTTCACCAACGGCGTCGGCGTCACCTACGACAGCGGCGACTACGTGCAGGCGATGGAGCATGCGCTGCGGGACGCCGGCTGGGCGGGATTCGAGGCGCGGCGGGAGGAAGCGGCGGCGCGCGGCAAATGTCGCGGCATCGCCGTCGCCAACTACATCGAGGTCACCAGCGGTTTTCCCAAGGAGCGCGCCGAGCTCAAGGTCTGCCGCGACGGCAGCATCGAGCTGGTGGTCGGCACCATGAGCAGCGGCCAGGGCCACGAGACGACCTTCTGCCAGGTCCTCTCCGACTGGCTGCAGGTGCCGTTCGAGCGCATCCGCTTCGTCGCCAACGACAGCGAGCGGGTTTCCGTGGGCGGCGGCTCGCATTCGGGCCGCTCGATGCGGCTGATCAGCATTGCCGTTCGCCAGGCCGTCGACGCCCTTTTGGCCAAGGGCATCGAGCTTGCCGCGCCCATGCTGCAGGCCGCACCGTCCGACATAAGCTACGGCGCCGGCGCCTTCTCGGCCGGCCCCGCGTCCGTGGACCTGTGGACGCTCGCGCGCACTCAGGGCGAGGGGCTGGAGTCGGCGGGCGAAATCTTCAACCAGACCGGTGGCTTTCCCTACGGCAGCCATGTCTGCGAGGTCGAGGTCGACGCCGACACGGGCCGCGTCGCCATCGTCGCCTGGACCGGCGTCGACGATGTCGGCCTCGCCATCAATCCGCTGGTGCTGCACGGGCAGGCGCACGGCTCGGCGACGCAGGGCATCGGCCAGGCGCTATGCGAGGCGGTGGCCTACGAGCCGCGGACCGCCCAGCTCCTCAGCGCGTCGTTCATGGACTATGCCTTGCCTCGGGCCGACACCCTGCCGTCGTTCACGACACGCATCATGGAAGTTCCGGCGAGCTCGCATCCCCTGGGCATCCGGCCCGGCGGCGAGGGCGGCACCACGCCCGCGCTCGGCCTTGTCGTGAATGCCATCGTGCACGCGCTCTCCGCCTACGGCGTGACCGATATCGCCATGCCAGCGACCCCCGAGCGCGTTTGGCAGGCGATCCAGGCCGCCCGCGGCTGAATCAGGCCGTTCTCTGCATTGTGAAGCCGCCCGCAGCGTATACGCTGTCGGAAAGCAGGCGCGTTGACCTGCTCCAGACAAAACCCGGAGGAGACATCCATGCGCCTGACACGCCGCGCCGCGCTCGGCCTTTTGGCAACGTCGCCCGCATTGGCTACTTCATCTGCCTTGGCCCAAGGACGCGATTGGCCCAACCGGCGGCTGCGGCTCGTCGTTCCGAGCGCGGCCGGCGGCTATGAGGTCTATGCCCGCATCCTGGCTCCCCGGCTCGCCGAATTGCTGGGGCAGCCCGTGGTCGTCGACAACAAGCCCGGCGCCAATGGCATCATCGGCATGCAGGAAGTCCAGCGCAGCCCGCCCGATGGCTATACCTTCATGTTTGCCCATGTCGGCGCCATCTCCATCGGCAGCAGCATCTATCCCAACATGCCGCTCGATCCCGTGGACGATCTGACTTCCATTTCGGTGGCCGTCACCTCGCCGCTGGTCTGGCTGCTCAACCCGGCGCTGCCCTTCCGGACGATGCCGGAATTCATTGCCAAGGTGCAGGCGGAGCCGGGCAACTGGCGCTATGGCCTGCCTGCTTCGGGCAGCATTCCGCACCTGGTCGCGGAGGACACCAAGATCCGCCACAAGCTCGATATGCCCGCCGTGCCATACCGCAGCACGCCGCAATCCCTCATGGCGGTGATCAGTGGCGAGGTGCCCATCACGGTGGACAGCCTTGGCGCCAGTGCCGGGCACATCGCGGGCGGGAAGCTGCGCGCGCTGGCCATCACGTCGCGCGAGCGTTCCGAGCGCCTGCCCGAGGTGCCGACCATGCTCGAGCTCGGCCTCGATCCGCGCGAATGGGTCGCCTGGTATGCTTTCATGGCGCCCAAGGGAACACCGGACGAGATCATCCAGAGGCTGAACACCGTGATCAATCAGGCGCTGCGCGAAGAGCCTGTTGCCACGCGCATCCGCGACCTGGGCGCGTCACCCCGCATCACGACGACGGCCGAGACGCTCGGCTTCATCAGGGCGGAGCGTACCGATTTCGGCGCCATCGCGAAGGCCGGCAAGATTCGCGTGGAATAGCGCGGGGTCGGGGCGCTGGGGCGGTGGTAGTGGGCGCAGTCAGGCGCTAACCAGTCTCCACTGAAAATTCCCTGCTAACAGGGAAAAGAACAGGGATTTGCGCGTGATCGGTCCAGCGCCACGGCTCTAAAGGTCTGGAATTCCGAGTTCTTTCGAGTTCCAGCCTTGATTTTAGCCGGCATGGAACAGGGAATTTCTTCGGCAAGAGCAGGGAACGCTTGCCTCTCAACAGGGACATGAAAACCTCCTTTATTGGGGGCCGGTCTTGGCTCGCGCCTGCGTAGGGTCTCCGGCAAAGGCCCCGTCACTGCGGGGCAACCTCAGCTCACCCGGTCGCGACGGACGACGAATTTCGCCTCCAGGCGCTCGACACGCAGCGGTCCAGCTCATCTGCCAAGCCCAAGGCCCATCGCGACCAATCTTTCAGCTTTTTGCAGTCCCAAGGCACTGGACCAGCGAAGGTGGCTGTCTTGAGGCAAGTGCCGTCGCGTATTTTTTGCGCTCACTGCCGACGGCATCAGCACTTGTTGGGTCCACTAGCGAGGCCAACCTAACAAGGGAGACTGGCCGCACTGCTACCCGCGCGGTGCGCCCGTCGACGCGGAGAGCAGATCTCCGAATTTCGATCTGTTCGTCCGTCGCCCCGTCATTCATCGTTGCGTAGAGTAGGATGCTTGCCTCTCGCTCCGACTACGAGATCATCCACATTCCTTTGCGTCGGGAAGCGGCGATCTTGTCTCGTATGCGTTCGCCGGCAACCTGCCGCCCGGAACAGCGAGATTGGGCAGTGAGAACAGGGAATTCTGCCGCCGCCGATGGGACTGGCACACACGGCCTCATCCCGAGCGCGTTTCGGCAGGGATGTCGTGCCGACCGCCGACTCTTGACCCGCAGTTCAATCCGGGCAGGCTGGCGCAAAAGATGAAAGAGGAAACGTGCCACCCATGACCGCTGCGGCCGCGACCCGCGGGAATGCCCTGCCGATCCTGATCGCCGCTTCGGTGATGATGAGCCTCGCGATGGGCATGCGTCAGTGCCTTGGGCTTTTCCTGCCCCCGATGACCCAGGCGCTGGCCATCTCGGCATCGGATTTCACCTTCGCAATCGCGATACAGAACGTCGTCTGGGGCCTGGCACAGGCGCCGCTCGGGGCGATGGGCGATCGCTGGGGCTTGCGTCCCGTCATGGCGCTGGGGGCGATGGCGTATGTCGTCGCGATGGCGGCCATGACGGCCGCCACCGGCATCTGGACGTTCGTCCTGGCGCAGACGTTGATCGGCATCGGCATCGCCTGCACAGGGTCGTCACTGGCGATGACGGCGACGGCGCGCGCTGCTTCGCCCGAGCGGCGCAGCATCGTCCTGGGCATCGTCGGCGCCTTCTCCTCGGTCGGCACGCTCGTGATCGCGCCTGGCCTGCAGGCGCTGCTCGGCGTGTGGGACTGGCGATGGGGAGCGGCGCTGTTCGTCCTGCTCGCGGCGGCGATGGTGCCGGCGGCGATGATCACCGGCCGGGTCGACCGCATTCCCCAGCCGTCGCTGCAGCGGGCGTCGGCCGGCGCGGCGATCGGCGAGGCGCTGCGCAACCGCCGCTTCCTCGTATTGTGCGGCACGCATTTCGTCTGCGGGCTGCAGCTGATCTTCATCAACACGCACCTGCCGAACTACCTGGCGCTGTGCGGCCAGGACCCGATGCTCGGCGCCACGGCGCTGGCCATCATCGGCGGCATCAACATCGCGGGCTGCCTGCTGGCCGGCTACCTCGGACAGCGTCATCTCAAGAACGTCCTGCTGGGGATCACCTATCTCGCGCGGTCCGTCGTGCTGATGGTTTTTTTCCTGCTGCCGCCCACGCCGGTCACGACGATCCTGTTCGCGGCGGCGATGGGAATGATGTGGCTGGGCGTCATTCCGCTGGTGTCGGGTTACGTGGCCGATCTGTTCGGCACGCGCAACATGGCGACGCTGCTGGGCGTCTCGTTCGTCGTCCACCAGATGGGATCGGTCATCGGCGCCTGGGGCGGCGGCATGATCTTCGACACGTTCGGCAACTACGACGTCGCCTGGCAGTTCGGCGTGTCGATCGGCATCCTCGCGGGACTCGTCCAGATCCTGTTCGGTGGACCTTCCGGAATGTGGTCGAGCGCTCGGCCCGCGCCCGCGGCGGGCTGAGGTTTCGCAGGCCGTCCAATCATCCAGGAGTGCCGTTCGTCACCGGCTCGGGCTGAGCTACGGTCTTCCGGCACTCACTGGTACCGAGCATCGGGGCAGACTCATGATTGACACGCCGGCATTCAAGAAATGGCATGCGCTATCTGGTGGCGAGCGTGACTCTGATCGTCAGCGCACACGAGCCCATCTGAACTCGCCCGGCTCTATGCCGCCATTCAAACGCAGCAGGGAATGACCCAGACCAGGCTCGCCGCCAGCCGCGCCGAGACCTTTTCCTCCCTTGGGCATTACGGAGCCCGCCTTCCGGACGGTAGAGTTTACCTGGCTCCGCTCTAAACAGCGGCCGACCGCGACGCCTTCGGTCGATAACTTGACCTTGTTCAGCAAGGCGGCCTTAGTTTGAAGTGCTGAGCTGGCCTGACAGGAGAGTCTCCATGCACTACGGCAGTCCCATTCCGATCACGGCCTTCCAAGGCTCCGATGCCGTCAAAGACTATGTCCAGACCGTACAGGATTTGGTCGCGGGCCAGATCCAGGCCGTGTCGGCGCCGATCGGCGAATTCACCCAGCAGGCCAATGCCGGGAAAATCCGCTTCCTTGGCGTCTCGGGAGAGCAGCGCAGCCGCTTTGCGGCCAATGTGCCGACATTCGCCGAGCAGGGTTACAAGGACCTCGCATTCTCCGAATGGTTCGGCTTCTTCGCGCCGGGCGGCACGCCGGATTCGGTGGTGGGTCGCGCCAATGCCGTGATGCGCACGGCGTTGGCGCAGAAAGATGTGGTGGATGGACTTGCCGTCATGGGGCTCGAGGCCAAGTGCTCGACCCCAGCCGGGCTCGCGAGTCTGCTCAAGACCAGCTACGACCGCTGGGGGCCGATCGTGAAGAAGATCGGCTTCACGGCCGATTCATGATCTGAGGTGAGGGACGCTCGGATGACCCTCTTGCCGGGAGTCGCCTGAGACTGGAGGGAGAACTGGCAATGGCAAATCGATGGAATATGGTCCTGCTGGTGGCCGGAGTGATCCTGTTGCCGGACAAGCCCGCGTCTGCGCAGGCCGATTCGAAGCCGGATCTTGTCGTAGCCGTAGCCATCGATCAGTTCGGCTCGCTTCTTTTCGACAGATGGCGGACCAACTACAGAGGCGGCATCAAGCGTCTGATCGACGAGGGCATCGTTTTCAGCAACGCCTACCAGTCGCATGGGATCACCGAGACGTGTGCCGGGCACTCGACCCTGTTGACCGGCAAGTATCCCGGACACACCGGAATCGTCGCCAACGAATGGTACGACACAGCTACCGGAAAGCAGGTGTACTGCGTTGCTGATCCGAACTTCAGCCAAGCCCATGATCCCAAGGCGCGGAAGGTCGGGCCGTCCCTGCTTGTTGCGTCGACACTGGGCGACTGGCTGAAGGAACAGCAGCCGGCGAGTCGGGTGGTGGTGGTGTCGGGTAAGGACCGCGCCTCCATCACCATGGCCGGCCACCGTGCCGACGGCGTGTTCTGGTATGCCGACAAGGATGGGTTCACGACCTTTGTCGCAACGGGAGAGGATCCCGCGGCCAAGCTTGCTCCGGTGTCGAAGGTAAACGCCAAGGTTAAGGAGGCCTTCGCGGGCGATTCTGTCTGGACCTATTCCGACGAGTCCTGCCGAAGCCTTGAGGATACGTATCGGCTTGGCGGCGTCAGCTGGCGGTCCAGCTTGCCTCCGGAAGTGCCGGTGGAGAGTGGAAAGGCGCAGGAAAAGGCGCGGCCGCTGCACTTGATGGATCCGTTCACACTGGCCGCAGTTCGAGATCTTGTAGACAACTATCGCCTCGGCCAACGAGGCGTCACCGACCTGCTGGCGATCGGACTATCGGCTACGGATTTCATAGGGCATGGCTATGGAACGCAGGGCCCCGAGATGTGCGATCAGATTCATCGCCTCGACAGGGACATAGGCGAGCTTCTCGCCTTCATCGACAGTCTCCGTCTTAAGGTGTTGCTGGTCGTTACCGCTGATCACGGCGGTTCGGACTTCCCGGAGCGCCTGGCGCAGCAAGGCTTTGCCAGCGCCCGGCGAATCGATCCCGGCAAGCTGCTCTCGGCGATCAACACCGAAGTGAAGGGTAAATTGGCCCTCGAACATGCCTCGCTGGTAACACCTGATTCCGTGCAGTTCTATGCAGTGTCGAAGGAGGGACGGAAGCTCGAGGAACCTATGCGTAGCAAGGTGATCGAGGCGGCGCTCGACGCGTTCAAGCGGCAACCTGAAGTCGAGCAAGCATTCAGCCTGGAGGAACTGCTGGCACACAAGGTTACGGTGAGCGCCGTTTCAGACTACTCTCTGAAGGACCGTTTCGCGCAGAGCGCCATGCGAGGCCGCACCGGGGACATCGTGGTGGCTTATAAGTCGGGGGTATCGACCGCGCCGGTGCGCCCCACCCGCTTTGTCATGGGGCACGCCGGTCCCTATCACCACGACACGGCGGTCCCCATCATCTTCTGGTGGAAAGACGCCAAAGCGGGGACGCGAATTCTGCCCGTGGCAACCACATCGATCGCGCCGACCCTGGCGAACATCGTCGGCGTCAGGGCACCCGCGGATCTGGATGGCTCCTGCCTTGATCTCGGATATCCCGGAGTGCCGCCCTGCTGAAAATAGCGGCGCTTCGGCCGGCGCCCGCGCTACTAGCAGCCTGTCGGACTGGTGTTTTGTGGTGGAATGGGGTGATTGGCGGTGCGCCAAAATCGTGCGGTGCTGACGCTCATCCGGTCGCTCTCATGGTGAACATCCGCTTGATGTTCCAGGCCAGGGTGACGAGGTTCCATTCGCCGC
>CANIRG010000085.1 GCA_947469635.1 Rhodospirillales bacterium
CGTCTTCGTCGACCGTTACAATGCCCAGTGGCTGATCGCAAAGAACGACTACCGAAGTCCAAACGACGCCAGAACCGCTTGGGATCAGGGCGCGTTCAGGCTGGCAGCTTAACTCCTACCTTGTGTCCAGATATCCGGGTGCAGTACAGTGGTGCTGATCCCGATCAACCTGATCGTGGCCAAGCGGCCGCAGGACCTCGGGCTGCTGCCCGACGGGGCGCAACTCGCCGCCGGGGGAGAGGCGCGGCGGAAGGCCAGCATCGTCGATGCCGAGTGGGCGGCGACCGAATGGACGGTCGCCCGTGCAATCCGCACCTCGCGCTTCTGGTGGCTGGCGCTCGGGCTCTTCTGCGGCGGCTTCATCTGGTACGCCGTCCAGGTCCATCAGACCAAGTACCTGGTCGAGGTCGGCTTCAGCGCCATGCAGGCGGCGTGGTCGCTGGGGCTGGTCGCCATGGTGGCGATCCCGGGCCAGATCGCGCTCGGCGCTTTGTCGGACCGGATCGGCCGCGAGATCGTCTGGACGATCTGCTGCGCGGGCTTCGCGATCTGCTACGTGGCGCTGCTCCTGCTAGCCGCCGGCCCATCGCAGCCCCTGCTCTACGTCATGGTGCTGTCGCAGGGGATGCTGGGCTACGCCTTCACCAACCTGATGGGACCGATCGTGGCCGAGATCTTCGAGGGGCCGCACTTCGGCTCGGTCTTCAGCCTGGTGATGGTCTCGCTGATCGGCGGCGGCGCGGCAGGCCCCATGGTGACGGGCCTGCTCTACGATCGCTTCGGCAGTTACGAAGCGGCCTTCGCCCTCTCGATCGCGCTCAGCATCGTCTGCGCGATCGCGGTGTGGCTGGCGGCCCCGCGCAAGGTGCGGGTGGTGGCCGGAACGGTCTGAC
This sequence comes from Rhodospirillales bacterium, assembly GCA_947469635.1. Lineage (GTDB taxonomy): Bacteria > Pseudomonadota > Alphaproteobacteria > Reyranellales > Reyranellaceae > Reyranella. The sequence continues at coordinate 894 of CANIRG010000085.1, forward strand.
GGCTATTCGTTCAAGCCCTTGCCGGTGAACGGGTGCGTGGCGATCCAGTGCTTGGCGATGTCGATGCGTCGCGTCACCCAGACGCCCTGGTGCTTCTGGATATGGTCGAGCAGGCGCCACAGGCCGGCGGTGCGGGCGGGATGGCCGATGATGCGCATGTGCATGCCGACCGACATCATCTTCGGCGCCGTGGCGCCCTCGCGGTAAAGCACGTCGAAGGCGTCGCGCACCAGGGTGAACCACTGCTCGGAGTTGCCCATGGTGGCGGCGTACTTGCCGTCGTTGTTGGTGAGCGAGTAGGGGATGATGAGCTGCGGCTTGCCCTCGACGGTCTGCCAGAACGGCAGCTCGTCGCCGTAATAGTCGCTGTCGTAGGTGAAGCCGCCGTGCTCCATCAGCAGGCGGCGGGTGTTGACGCTGGGTCCATAGCGGCAATACCAGCCGGCCGGCGCCTCGCCCACGGTCTGCTTCAGCGATACCACCGCCTTCCTGATGTGCTCGCGCTCCTCCTCCTCGCTGAGGTCGAAGTGCTTGATCCAGCGCCAGCCGTGGCAGCAGACGTCGTAGCCCGCGGCCTTGATGGCATCGGCGGCGAGCTTGTTGCGCTCGAGAGCCAGGGCGCAGCCGAACACCGTCATCGGCAGGCCGCGCTCGCCGAAGGCGCGCATCAGGCGCCAGAAGCCGGCGCGGCTGCCGTATTCGAACATGCCTTCGCCCGCGAGGTCGCGGCCCTTCAGGCCCATCGAGGAGGTTGTGGATTCGGTGAGGCCGGTCTCGGTGTAGCCCTCGCCGTCCTGGACCGAGGGCTCGGAGCCTTCCTCGTAGTTCATCACGAAGTTGACGGCGACGCGCGCGCCGTTCGGCCACTTGGGATCGGGCGGGGTCGGGCCATAGCCCACGAAGTCGCGGTTGGGTTGCCAGCTCATGTCGGTCTCCTTACGAGTTCGGCGCCCATCTGGCGGGCGATGTCGGCGATCTTCTCGTTGAACGGGTCCATCGAGATCGACGTCACGCCGGCGCGCAGGCAGGCCAGCGCATGGCCGGGCGCGTCGCCGCAGTCGACGATGAGGGTGAAGGCGACGTCGGGGAATTCCTTTCGCGCGCGGTCCTGCAGGGCGCCGAGATAGCCCGCGCCGTAGAACGACGCGGCACCCTCCGGCGTGATCAAGATGGGAGACGTGCCCGCGGCGCGCGCCGCCGTGAGCGCCGCCTCGGTCTGGCGCCAGTCGCGCACGAGGACGACAGGCTGAGAGACGACCGGCTCATTCATTCAGCCCCTTGCCCGGATAGGGATGGGTCTTGTGCCAGTGGCGGGCGATGTCGACGCGCTTGGTGATCCACACGCCCTCGTGCTTCATCATGTAGTCGAGCAGCCGCTCCAGCCCGACGGCGCGGCCGGGATGGCCGATCACGCGCATGTGCATGCCGACCGACATCATGCGCGGCTGCGTCTTGCCCTCGCGATAGAGCATGTCGAAGGAATCCTTCAGCAGCGTGAACCACTGGTCCGCGTTGCCGATGCCCACCATGTACTTGCCGTCGTTGGTGGTGAGCGAATAGGGCACGACGAGATGGCCCTTGCCCTCGACCGTCACCCAGAACGGCAGCTCGTCGCCGTAATAGTCGCTGTCGTAGAGGAAGCCGCCCTCCTCGGCGACCAGGCGGCGCGTGCGCTCGCCGGGTCCGTAGCGGCAGTACCAGCCGTCCGGCCGCGCGCCGATCATCTTCTCCGTCGAGGCGATGGCTTTCCTGATGTGATCGCGCTCCTCGGCCTCGGAGAGCTCGTAATGCTTGATCCAGCGCCAGCCGTGCGAGCAGACGTCGTAGCCGGCTTTCCTAATGGCGGCGGAGGCCTCCGGATTGCGCTCGAAGGCAAGGCCGCAGCCATAGATCGTCATCGGCAGGTCGCGCTCGCCGAACAGCCGCATCAGGCGCCAGAAGCCGATGCGGCTGCCGTACTCGAACAGGCTCTCGGCGGCGAGGTCACGGCCCTTGATGGTCTGGCCCATGCCGTGCGCGTCGGTGAGGCCGGTGTCGCTATGGTCCTCACCGTCCTGCAGGGAGGGCTCGGAGCCCTCCTCGTAGTTCATGACGAAATTGACCGCGAGCCGTGCGCCGTTGGGCCACTTCGGGTCGGGCATGTTGGCGCCGTAGCCGACGAAATCGCGGCGGACCTCATAGGTCATCGTCGTCTCCTGAGATCAGGGAATGCGGATGGTGAAGGGCTCGACGGGCACGAACTCCTCGTCGCCGTCGCCGCCCACGCGCCACATGAAGACGGCGAAGCGGCCGGGCCGGTCGAGCACCGTCAGCCCATGGTGCCAGGTGTCCGCCCTGTAGGTGACGCCCTGCTGGCCGGTGGCGATGAAGGCGCGCACGGCGGAGGTGTCGGGACCGCCGGCCTTGGCGTGTGGCGCCACGACGATGAGCCAGCGCGCGGCATCGATGGGCACGAAGGTCTGCGAGGAGAACTCGTGCCGCTCCAGAAGCTCGGCCTTGAGCGGCCGCTCGGGCGTTTCTTCCTTGAAGCTGAGCGACAGGCTGGCGCGGGCCTCGGGGCGCAGGTTGCCGAGCGCATCCTCGTAGTAGGTGCGGCCGGCCTCGCTCGGCACGTCGATGACATCGCCGAACGGCGCGAAGGCTTCCTTCGTGAGGGGCTGCGGGACGATTTCCATGGGGCTCCCTAGTCGCGCATGCGGCGGGTGAGGCCCACCGTCCATTCCATCACCAGCATCAACACGAAGGCCGAGGTGATCAAGACGCCCGAGACGGCCGCGACCCGCACGTCGAGAGTGGATTCCATCATGCCCCACATGCGGATCGGCAGCGTGTCGGTGCGCGCGTTGGAGAGGAACAGCGACACCGGGACATTGTCGATCGAGGCCATGAAGGCCAGGAACGCGCCCGCGGCGATGCCGGGCGCGATCAGGGGCAGGGTGACGCGGCGGAGCGTGTAGAGCCAGGAGGCGCCGAGGCTCTGCGAGGAATCGAGCAGCGCGGGATCGAGCTGGGAGAGGCTGGCCGTCGTGGTGCGCAGGATGAAGGGCATCGTCACCATCAGATGGCCCGCGATCATCAGGTCGAGCGACGGCCGGAAGCCCAGCGTCGAGAAGTAGACCAGGGCAGCCAGGCCGAAGGTGATGCCGGGCAGGACCAGCGGCGACATGAAGAAGCTGTCGGCGACGCGCGCCATCCGGTGGCGGTTGCGGGCGAGGCCGAGCGAGGCCAGCGTCGCCAGCACGACGCCGAACAGCGTCGAGTAGCAGGCGACCAGCAGCGAGTTGCCGGCGGCCTTGTGGATCTGGCGCGACTGCGATGCGTCGAACAGCTGCTCGTACCAGCGGAAGGAAAAGCCGGTCGGCGGGAACTTGAGCGAGCGACCCTCGGTGAAGGAGGTCATCAGCGCCACCACGACCGGCGTCACGATGATGAGCAGCGCCAGGATCGCGATGCCGCCGATCACCAGGCTGTAGGAGATGTCGCCCAGGCTGCGCTTCCTACCCATGGAGATGCCCGCTCGAACGGCGGCCCAGGTAGGAGAGGGCGGCGATCACCGACAGGACCGAGACCACCAGCGACAGCGAGGCCACGGCGGCCAGCGGCCAGTTGTAGACCACCAGCGACTGCTGCCAGATCAGCAGCGGCAGATAGATCAGGCGCACGCCGCCGATCACGGTCTGCGAGATGAAGGCCGTCGTCGAGCTCGCGAACACCAGCAGGCAGCCCGCGACCAGGCCCGGCATGCTGAGCGGCACGATGACGGTGAACAGCGTGCGCCAGCGCGAGGCGCCGAGCGCGGCCGAAGCGTCGCGCAAATTGGGATCGAGCCGAGACATCACGCTGATCAGCGGCAGCAGCATCAGCGGCATCTCGATCTGCGTCAGCGAGATCACCAGGCCGAGCTCGGTCTGCAGCAGCCGCAGCGGCTCGGAGATGAGGCCGAGCCCGATCAGCACCTGGTTGACCATGCCCTCGCGGCCCAGCACCACGATCCAGGCGAAGGTGCGCACGACGACGGAGAGCAACAGCGGCATGATGATGATGAAGAGCAGCACCTTCTGCAGGCGGGCGCCGAGGTCGAGATAGACCAGCGCCAGCGGGTAGCCGACCACGATGGTGGCGCACACGGTCTTGACGCCGAGCAGCAGCGTGTCGCCGATCACCTTGTAGTTGAAGGGATCGCCGAAGAACTTCACCCAGCTGCCGAAGCCCGGCTGGGTGATCTTGTCGTCGTTGAAGAAGCTCACGCCCACCAGCAGCAGCAGCGGCGCCAGGAACAGCGCCGCGAAGGCGAGCGCGAGCGGCAGCGCGAGCTGCCACTCGGCCAAGGCAAAGCGCTTTCCTCCCCCGTCTGCGGGGGAGGTGTCGCGAAGCGACGGAGGGGTCATGCCGAGCGAGCGCGAACCCATGACCCCTCCGCCCCCGAAGACGGGGGCACCTCCCCATGAGAATGGGGAGGCAAATGACTCACTTCGCCATTTCCTTGTTGAACTTCTCGATCCAGGCCGCGCGCAGCGGGTTGATCTTGGACCAGTCGTGCTCGACGTACTTGGTCATCTCGTCGAGGCTCTTCATCGGCAGGTCGGCCGGCAGCGGCACGTCCTTGTTGACCGGCACGAAGTTGTACGGCGGCTTGGTGAGCGCCTCCTGCACCTCCTTGCCGACCACCAGGTCGAGATACTTGTAGGCGTTGGCGAGCTCGGCCGTGCCCTTGGCGATGTGCATGGTGGTGTAGAAGGCGATCGAGCCCGACTCGGGCTTCACGAACTCGACGTCGATGCCCTTGCCCTTGAGCGTCGCGACGGTCTGGGTGTTGGTGTACATCACGTCGCACTGGCCCTGCTGGAACAGGCCGGGCATGGCGGCCGGCAGGCCGACGGCGGCGATCTTGGGCAGCACCTTCTTGAGCTCGGCAAGCGCCGGATCGATGTTGGTGAGCGAGCCGCCGAACAGCTTGGAAAGCTCGATCAGCGACGATGTGCCGAAGGTCGTCTGGAAGCCGGTGAGGCCCAGCCGCGACACCCACGGATCCTTCAGCAGGTCGGCCCAGCTCTTGGGCGCCGGGACCTTCTTGGGATTGTAGGCGATGCCCACGACCTGGGCGCTCACCTGGACGCCGACATCGTCGGCGAAGCCGGCCGGCAGCTTGCCGAGGTTCGCGAGCTTCTTGGGGTCGAACTTCTCGAACAGCCCGCCGTCCATGCCGACGATGCGCGGGCCGGGATCGAGCACGAAGACGTCGAACGGCGGGGCGCCGCGCGCGGCCTTGGCCTTGCCGATCTGGTCCATGGCGAACAGCGGCGCCAGCTCGAGGTCGATGTCGTCCTTCTTCTTCAGCATCGGCGCCACGACGCCGCGATAGGCGTCTTCCCAGGTGCCGGGATAGGTGGTGGCAACGATGCTGCCCTTGGCATGGGCGAGACCGGGGAGGAAGGAGATGCCGCCGAGCGCGGAGGCGCCGGCGAGCAGGTTTCTGCGGCTGAAGGGTTGCCTGATCATGGAGTCACTCCGTTGCTTACTGGGTTGAACGCGGAAAAAGCGAGGGACGGGCATCGGGCGCAAGCGCGCAGAAGCGGCGGGCGTCGCCGGCCGGCGCGCGCAGCCGCGGCTCGACGATCTTGAGCGCGACGCCATCGGTCGTGCGGGCCTCGTGGATGATCTGCGAGCCCAGCGGCAGGCTGAGGCCGGGAACGATCGGCCAGCTTTCCGCCGTCGCCTCGGTCGACAGGACAAGCTGCTCGGGCCGCACCGACAGCAGGACGGTGGTGCCGGCGGCGATCCCCGCCGGGGCCGGCAGATGCAATGCGGCCCCGGCATCGAGCGCCACCGTGGCGCCGTCGCCGTCGCGCGCGATCACCTTGCCGGGCAGCAGGTTGGTGGTGCCGATGAAGCCGTTCACGAACAGCGTCTGCGGCCTGTCGTAGATCGCCACCGGCGTGTCGAACTGCTCGACAGTCCCTTTGTTCATGACGGCGATCCGGTCGGCCACGCTCATCGCCTCGTCCTGGTCGTGCGTCACCAGGATGGTGGTGAGGCCGAGCTGGCGCTGCAGGCGCTTGACCTCGATCTGCATGTCGAGCCGCAGGTTGCGATCGAGCGCGGCGAAGGGCTCGTCGAGCAGCAGGATCGACGGCTCGACCGCGAGCGCGCGGGCGAGCGCCACGCGCTGTTGCTGGCCGCCCGAGAGCTGGCGCGGCAGGCGATCGCGGAAGCCGCCGAGCTGCACCATGTCGAGCATGCGCGAGACGCGCGCCTCGACGGCCGGGCCGCGCTGGCCGCGCGCGCGCAGGCCATAGGCCACGTTCTCGGTCACGTTCATGTGCGGGAACAGCGCGTAGTTCTGGAAGACGATGCCGACGTTGCGCTGGTTGGCCGGCAGATGGTCGATGGCGCCGCCGTCCACCAGGACGCGGCCGGCCACCTGGCGCACGAAACCGGCGATCACACGCAGCAGGGTGGTCTTGCCGCAGCCCGAGGGGCCGAGCAGCGCCACGACCTCGCCGGGCTCGATGCTGAGCGACACGCCGTCGACCGCGACGGCCGAGCCGTAGCGGACGGTCAGGTCGTCGACGTCGAGCGTTCGCCCCGCGGGCGCTTGCTGTGTCTGGACGGGCGCTGAGGCCTGCACGCCTTCTCCTCCTCAGCCGCAATCAGGCAAGTGGCGTGCCAGCCCAGACATCGTCTTCAAAACTCCTCCCCTTCGCGGACTCCGCGAAGGGGAGGTGTCGGCGTCATACGCCGACGGAGGGGTCACGAGCGCCAAATGGTGCCTCTGACCCCTCCGACGCCGTAAGACGGCGCCACCTCCCCGCGCTTCGCGCAGGGAGGAAGGGCTGAAGAAGGAATTGTTGCGCCTCTGGGCAGGCGAGATCAATCCAGCGATCATGAGTCGCATTATGTGCACATTCATTGACGCAATGTGCACATTATTTTATCAACAACGGCATATGCTCAATCTTTCATCCGATCTTCAGCCGGAAGTCACGCTGGCGGGCGAGTGGTTCGAGCATTTGCGTCAACATTCCAAGAGCCGGCTGGGCGTGACGCGCGCCTCCTATGGCGAGGGCGAGCAGATGGCGCACGATCTGATGCGCCGCATCGCCGACGATCTCGCGCTGGAGCATCGGGTAGATGCCGCGGGCAATCTCTATCTCACGCTGCCAGGACGCGACCGCACTTTGCCCGCGATCATGACCGGCTCGCATCTCGATTCGGTGCCAGAGGGCGGCAACTACGATGGCGCGGCCGGTGTCGTCGCCGGCATGGCGATGCTGGCGCGGTGGCGGCGCGCGGAACGCCAGCCACGCCGCGACATCACCGTGATGTGCGTGCGCGCCGAGGAGCTGTCGTGGTTCCCCGCGCCCTACATCGGCAGCCGCGCCGCCTTCGGCCTGCTGGAGCCCGAGGCGCTCGACACCTGCCTGCGCCCCGACACCGGCCGCTCGCTCGCCGAGCACATGGCCGAGGCGGGCTTCGCGCCCGACCGTATCCGCGCCCGCGAGAAGCAGCTCGATGTCGCGCGCATAAGATGTTTCCTCGAGCTGCATATCGAGCAGGGGCCGGTGCTGGTGCGCAAGGGCCTGCCGGTCGGCATCGTCACCGGCATCCGCGGCAACCTGCGCTATCGCGACTGTCATGTGACGGGACGCTACGGTCACGCCGGCGCCGAGCCGCGCGAGGCGCGGCAGGACGCGGTGCTGGCGGCGGTCGAGTTCGTGAGCCGGCTGGAGCAGCTGTGGGTCGAGCACGAGCGTGCGGGCAAGGACCTGGTGGCGACGGTGGGCCGCTTCCACACCGACACATCGGTCCACACCATGACCAAGATCCCGGGCGAGGCCTGGTTCTCGCTCGATATCCGCAGCGAGGACAACGAGGTGCTGCTGGCGATCGACCGCCGGCTGCGCGCGATGGCCGAGGAGATCGGCGCGCGCCGCAACGTGACGATCGATCTCGGCGCCTTCACCAACGCGCTACCGGGGCCGATCGACAAGACACAGCGCACACGGCTCGAAGCGCTGGCGCAGCAGCTCGGCATTCCCGCGATGCCGATGGCGAGCGGCGCCGGCCACGATTCGGCTGTCTTCGCCAACTGCGGCGTGCCGACCGCGATGATCTTTGTCCGCAACGAGCACGGCAGCCACAATCCCGACGAGGCGATGGAGCTGGCAGACTTCGCGCTCGGCCTCACGCTGCTGGTCGCCGCCGTGGAAGAGATCGATGCCGCCTAGCTCATGCTCTTCCGGACCCCGAGCCTCCGGCTCGCTCATGATCTTGAGCGAGCGAGCCCCTTCGGCGTCACTCGGGGCAGACGTTCAAAGACCATGAGCGCCAAGCCGCGCCCTCGATCGCGCCGCAAGGGCGATGTCGCCACCGACGCGACCGTCTACGACACGATCCGCCGCGCCATGCACATGGGCCGCTTGCCGCCCGGCACCAAGCTGCAGGAGCCGGTGCTGGCGCGCGTGCTCGACGTAAGCCGCGAGCGCGTCCGCAAGGCGCTGCACCGCTTGGTGCACGAGGGCTGGCTGACGGCGGTGCCCAATCGCGGCACCTTCGTGCCCACGCTCACCGTCGACGAGATGCGCGAGATCTACGACGTGCGCTCGATGCTGGAAGCCGCCATCGTCCGCCGCCTCGGCGCCGAGCATGCCGCGCCTGCCGGCAAGCGCCTGAAGGCGCACATCGCCGAGGAGAAGCTCGCCGTCCGTAACGACGACCGCGGCCGCCTCTTCGCCCTCTCCGGCGAGTTCCATATCCTGCTGGCCGAGCTGTGCGGCAACGAGGAGCTGACCAAGCTGCTGCGCGCCCTGCTGACGCGCTCGACGATGCACTTTTCGCTATCCGCACCCGAACGCTTCCACAACTGCGCCGGCCCGCACGAGCACGGCGACATCGTCCAGGCGATCCTGGCCGGCAAGCCCGAGAAGGCCAGCAAGCTCATGCTCGCCCACCTCCACGGTCTCGTCGCGATGCAGGCTGCACGGCCGCCGTCGTCAACCCCGGTCAGCCTCGAAGAAGCGTTTCGTGGCGTTTAGTTCATTCTCAAGTCCTTGCTGGGAGCGCGCCACTCATAGGCGCTAACTTTAACGCTTCTTCCAAAGACAACCTCATCCTGAGGAACGAGCGCAGCGAGCGTCTCGAAGGATGGACCACGGGCGAGGTCGTGGAAAAGCCGAGGTTGCAGCATCCGTTGCGTTGCCCACCTAAGCGCGGGGATTACCCCGCGCGGATCGAGACGCACGCCTGCGGCGCGCTCCTCAGGATGAGGACTAAATTGAACCGCTGCTTGGTTTCATACCTCCGGGTCGGCGCCGCCGATGGAGAACTCCTCAGGGTCAGGTTCTTTGCAAAGTTAGCGCCTATGAGCGGTGTTGCGCGGGGCAACCTCTGCTCTTTGATGCACGCGGTGCGAAGACGACGACGGCATCGGCGTTTTCCGCTCAGTAGCGACCGTATTCTTCGGTTCGGGCCACCGCGCCTATGGTGAGTCGATGGGACACGTCCCTTGCATCGACTGCGGAGATTTCCGCCGTTTTCTTTTCATTTCTTTAACGGGAATCAAGACATGCCCAAGTTCGAGAAAGGTCATCCCGGCGGCCCCGGCCGGCCGCGCGGCAGCCGCAACGTCGCCAATGTTCTCCTCGATCAGCTCGCTATCGACGGCGCGGAGAAGATGGTCAAGAAGATGATCGAGATCGCGGCCGACGGGGATCGCGTCGCGGCGCGGCTGGTGCTGAACCGCATCTGGTCGGCGCCCAAGGGGCGCTCGGTGCAGATCGACCTGCCGCCGATCAAGTCGCCGGCCGATCTCGTGACCGCCCATGCCTCGGTGGTGGCGGCGATCGCGGCGGAGGAGATCACGCCGCAGGATGGCGCGGCGCTCGCCTCGGTGCTGGAGACCCATCGCCGCGCCTTCGAGCTGGTGGCGCAGGAGGAGCGCGTCGAGAAGCTCGAAGCCGAGGTGCGCGAGTTCCGCGAGAGGTTCAAATGCGTCACAAAGCGCGCCTGAAGCGGCTCGAAGCCGATGTGCGTTGGCTGTGGACGGACGGCGTCGCCAATTGGGCCGAGGGCTGGTTCGACTTCGTCGACAAGAAGAAGCAGCTCGAGGACTATCTCGCCGCTCATCCCGAAGCGGCGCGAAAGGCCAGGGAAGCGGGTTACGGCGAGTTCATCCGCCTGCCTCCCGTTCCGGCGCCATCACCTCGTCCCGAGGAGCCTCAGCTCTCCGCTGGGGGCGCGCGACTCCAGTCGCGCGTCATTGCTGAGGCAGACGAAAGTTCGCGCCACCGGAGTGGCGCGCCCCCAGCAGCAGAACACCCTCGTCCTGAGGAGCCGTGCGAAGCGCGGCGTCTCGAAGGACCGGCAACGAGCACCGTGCCTCATCCCACCAAAGCGCGGAGTTTACTCCGCGCGGATCGAGACGCATCGCTACGCGATGCTCCTCAGGGTGAGGTGGTGGTGGTGGGGCAGGGTGAAGCAAGAGGATCACCGAGAACGAGCGCGGTAGTTGATCTCGCAGCACCAGCCCATCCCTACGATCCGCCCGAGCACATGCAGATCAGGCCGGTTACGTGGCGGCTGCGGACGGCGGAGGACGATTGGGAGGACGACGATGACGACGTCCTCGGACCGTACCAGACGGTGACCGAGTATGATCCGCTCGATGACGACTGATCGGGCTCAGGCTCTTCCGGAGCGCGGGCCTCTGGCCCGCTCAGCCGGCGCATTCATATGCGCCAGCCCCATCCGCGACGCATCGCGCACATGAGCGGGCCTGGAGGCCCACGGTCCGCATGATGAAGAGACGAGATCAGCCCAGCTTGCCCATCGCCACGGCGGTGTCGGACATGCGGTTGGAGAAGCCCCACTCGTTGTCGTACCAGGCCATGACGCGCACCAGCGTGCCGTCCATGACCTTGGTCTGGTCCATGTGGAAGGTCGCGGAGTGCGGATCGTGGTTGAAGTCGATCGAGACGTTGGGCGCATCGGTCCAGCCCAGGATGCCCTTGAGCTGGTTGGCGGCGGCGAGCTTCACGGCCTTGTTGATCTCGCCCACGTCGGTCTTGCGCGAGGCCACGAACTTGAAGTCGATCACCGAGACGTTGGGCGTCGGCACGCGGATCGAGACGCCGTCGAGCTTGCCGTTGAGCTCGGGCAGCACCAGGCCCACCGCCTTGGCCGCGCCCGTCGAGGTCGGGATCATCGACAGGGCGGCGGCGCGGCCGCGGTAGAGGTCCTTGTGCATCGTGTCGAGCGTCGGCTGGTCGCCGGTGTAGGCGTGGATCGTCGTCATGAAGCCGTGGGTGATGCCGACCGAGTCGTTCAGCACCTTGGCGACCGGCGCCAGGCAGTTGGTCGTGCACGAGGCGTTGGAGACGACAACGTGGTCCTTGGTGAGCTTGTCATGGTTGACGCCGTAGACAACCGTGAGGTCGGCGCCGTCGGCGGGGGCAGAGACCAGCACGCGCTTGGCACCGGCGTCGATGTGGGCCGTCGCCGCCTTCTTCGAGGTGAAGAAGCCGGTGCATTCCAGCGCGATGTCGACGCCCAGCGCCTTGTGCGGCAGCTTGGACGGATCGCGCTCGGCGGTGACCTTCATCTTGCCGCGGCCGACGTCGATCGTGTCGCCGTCGACCTTCACCTCGCCGTTGAAGCGGCCGTGCACCGAGTCGAAGCGGAAGAGATGGGCGTTGGTCTCGACGGGGCCGAGGTCGTTGATCGAGACGACCTCGATGTCCTTGCGGCCCGATTCCATGATGGCGCGCATGACGTTGCGGCCGATGCGACCGAAGCCATTGATTGCAACACGAACAGCCATGTCTTCCTCCGTTTACTGGGTGAGCCGGCGCGCCTCTGCGGCGATCGCCTCGGCCGTGATGCCGAAATGCTTGTAGAGATCGGTTGCCTTGCCCGAGGCGCCGAAGCCCTTCATGCCGACGAAGGCGCCCCTGGTGCCGAGCCAGCGCTCCCAGCCGAAGCCGGTGGCGGCCTCGCAGGCCACACGCACGGTGCCGTCGGGCCCCATGACCTGGGCACGCCAGGCGCCGTCCTGCTGGGCGAACAATTCCCACGACGGCATGGAGACGACCGCGGAGGCGATGCCGTCCTTGGCCAGCTGGTCGCGGGCGGCCAGCGCAAGCTGCACTTCCGAGCCGGAGGCGATCAGGCGGACAGTCGCTGCGCTATCACCGGCGAGAATATAGGCGCCGCGCCTGCAAAGGTTCTCATCGCCGGCGCCGCGCACGGTCGGCAGGTTCTGGCGGGTGAGGGCAAGAATGCTGGGGGTCTTCTCGGACTCGAGCGCGATCTGCCAGCACTCGGCGGTCTCGATGGCGTCGGCCGGCCGCATCACCAGCAGGTTGGGGATGGCGCGCAGCGCGGGCAGGTGCTCGGCCGGCTGATGGGTCGGGCCGTCCTCGCCGAGGCCGATCGAATCATGGGTCATCACGTAGACGACGCGGATGCCCATCAGCGCCGAGAGGCGGATCGAGGGGCGGCAATAGTCGGTGAAGACCATGAAGGTGCCGCCGTAGGGAATGACGCCGCCATGCAGCGCCAGGCCGTTCATGGCCGCGGCCATCGCATGCTCGCGGATGCCGTAATAGACGTAGCGGCCGGACGGGTCGGCCAGCGTCTGGCCCTTGATGGTCGCGGTCTTGGTGTTGTTCGAGCCGGTGAGGTCGGCCGAGCCGCCGATCGTGTCGGGCAGCACGGGGTTGATGACCTCGAGCGCCTCCTGGCTCGACTTGCGCGTGGCCCACGACGGCTTGTCGGCGGCCATCTTGGCCTTGAAGGCCCTGACGGTCTCGTCGACGGCGGCGGGGAGAACGCCCTTCTGGCGCCGATCGAACTCGGCGCGATCGCCTTCGGCCATGGCGCCGTGCAGCTTGGTCCACTTGCGCCGGGCCGACTTGCCGCGCGCGCCGACCTTGCGCCAGGCGGTGAAGACAGGCTCGGGGATCTCGAAGGGGCCGGCGGTCCAGCCGAGCTTGGCACGGGCGCCGGCGATCTCGTCCTTGCCCAGGGGCGAGCCGTGCGCGCCGGCGGTGCCGGCCTTGGTGGGCGCGCCGTAGCCGATGGTGGTCTTGCAGGCAATCATCGACGGCCTGTCGGTGACGTTGCGCGCCTTGCGGAGGGCGCGCGTCACGGCCTCGGCATCGTGGCCGTCGACCGCCTGCACATGCCAGCCGGCGGCGGCGAAGCGCTTCTTGTGGTCTTCCGACGTGCTGAGCGAGGTGGGGCCGTCGATCGAGATGCCGTTGTCGTCGAACAGGACGATGAGGCGGCCGAGGCCGAGGTGGCCGGCCAGCGTGATCGCCTCCTGGCCGACGCCCTCCATCAAGCAGCCGTCGCCGGCGATGACATAGGTGAAATGGTCGACGACCTCGCCGAAGCGCTGGCGCAGATGGCGTTCGGCGAGCGCAAAGCCCACCGAGTTGCCGAGGCCCTGGCCCAGCGGCCCGGTGGTCGTCTCGATGCCGGCGGCATGGCCGTACTCGGGATGGCCGGCGGTGCGGCTGCCGAGCTGGCGGAAGTTCTTCAGCTCGTCGAGCGTGATGTCGGGATAGCCCGTGAGATAGAGCAGCGAATAGAGCAGCATCGATCCGTGGCCGGCCGACAGGATGAAGCGGTCGCGATCCGGCCAGTGCGGATCCGTCGGGTCGAACCTGAGGAACTTCGAGAACAGGACGGTGGCGACATCGGCCATGCCCATGGGCATGCCGGGATGGCCGGAGTCCGCCTGCTGCACGGCGTCCATGGCAAGGGCCCTGATGGCGTTGGCCATGTCTCGGTGGGCGGCGGTCGATTCGGTCATTTTACGCTTGTGCCGTGGGGCTTTTTTGAATGGCGCGCAAGATGACGGCGGCCCCCACCTCCGTCAATGCGCAAAAATCCGTGGTCTGCCAAGCTGTTGACCGTTCCCGGCCGCACCACTTAATGTTGCGCATGAAGCAGACGATGGCCAAGCCGGCGAGCGCCACGGACCGTGTGGACCTGGCACTCACCCGGCTTGAATCGATGGTGGAGGAGAAGTTGCGCGACGAGCAGGCGCGCAACGAGGCGCTGTCGCGCCGTCTCCTCAGGCTCGAGGAGCAGCATGCCGAGCTGCGCAAGGTCGCCTCCGAGGTGGAGAACCGGCTCGAGCGGGCGATGGAATATATTCGTTCCCTCCTGGAAGCCGATCAGAAGTGACGGCGAGGCCGCTTCGCGCTAGAGTCGAGGCCCCTCTAAACGCCGAATATACGGCGCAATAAAACAGGAGTAGCGGCCATGCCGCAGGTGTCGATCAACATCGCCAGCCGAACCTACGAGTTCGCCTGCGGCGATGGCGAGGAGCAGCGCGTTCGCGAGCTCGCAGGCTATCTGGATGGAAAGATCGATGCGCTGCGCCGGCAGATGCCCGGGGCGGCGGAAATCAAGCTGATGGTGTTTGCCGCTTTGCTGCTGGCGGAGGAAGGCTACGAGGCGCGCCGCATCGCCTCCCAGGCCGAGAGCGCGCGGGCCAGCGCCTCCGGCTCGGCCGACAGCCTGGCGACAGCGCTCGAGGAGCTGATCACCGCGCGCGTCGACAAGATGTCGAAAAGGATCAGCGGCGTCGCCTGAGCCTTACCGGCGACGTTGCGGCGGCCGCCCCGAATGCCTAGATAGAGGCGGGGCGGATTTCTGCGCGGCGCGTGGTTCGCTAAAAACCCCGGGGCCAATAAGAACTCCTGGGAGCTGTTCCTTGTTGGGATCCTGGTCCCGACGACACGGCGCCCACCTGCACTAGCAGGCCTTGGAGGTTCTTCGAGCCACGGCCCATCGTGGAGCCGCCCCACCTTTGCTCCACATGACGACATGACCCTCGACGAAGACAAGTCCGCGCTGCGCCGGACGATGCTGGCCTGGCGGGCCGGCCTCGGTGAGACCGAACGCGCTGTTGCGGCCGACACGCTGGTCGCCGTCATGCGCCGCGAGAGACCGGTCGAGGCGCCTGCGATCGTGTCGGGCTTCTGGCCGATCAAGGACGAGATCGACATCCGCCCGCTCATGACTGCTTTGCTGAACGATGGCTGTCGTCTCGCGCTGCCCGTCGTGCACAAGCGCGGCGAGCCGCTGTCGTTCCGCGCCTGGCGGCCCGGCGATGCGCTCGAAGCGGGCGCCTTCGGCACGCTGCAGCCGTCGGCCAGTTGCGAGACGCTCGAGCCCGACGCGCTGCTGGTGCCGCTGCTGGCCTGGGATGAGGATGGGTATCGCCTCGGCTACGGCGGCGGCTTCTACGACCGTACGCTCCTAGGCTTGCGCCAGCGGCGCTCGGTGCTGGCCATCGGCGTCGGCTTCGATGCGCAGCTCGTGGGTTCGGTGCCGCACGGGCCGGACGACGAGCGGCTGGATTGGTTGTTGACCCCCGAGCGCGCTTGCGCCTTTGTCTGAGCCATGAAGGTCTTGTTCTGTGGCGACATCGTCGGCCGTTCCGGCCGTGAGGCCGTGCAAAAGCACGTGCCCCGGCTGCGCCGCGAGCAGGCGATCGACTTCGTGGTGGCCAACGGCGAGAACGCGGCGGCGGGCTTCGGCATCACCGCCAAGATCTGCGCCGAGCTGCACGAGTCGGGTGTCGACTGCATCACCACCGGCAACCACGTCTGGGACCAGCGCGAGATCATTTCCCACATCGCGCAGGACAAGCGCCTGCTGCGGCCGATCAATTTCCCGCCCGGCACGCCCGGCTGGGGCGCCAACCTGTTCCAGACCGCGCGTGGCCACAAGATCGTCGTGGTGAACGTCATGTGCCGGCTGTTCATGGATGCCCTCGACGACCCCTTCCGCACCGTCGACGCCGAACTGGCGAAATACAGCCTCGGCCGCTCCGCCCAGTTCATCCTGGTCGACGTCCATGGCGAGGCGACCAGCGAGAAGCAGTCGATCGGCCATCACTGCGACGGCCGCGTCTCGGCGGTCGTAGGCTCGCACAGCCATGTCCCCACGGCCGACACCTGGGTCCTGCCCGGCGGGACGGCCTACCAGACCGATGCCGGCATGTGCGGTGACTATGATTCCATCATCGGCATGAAGAAGGACGCCGCCGTCCTGCGCTTCATCAAGAAAATGCCGGGGGAGCGGCTGTCGCCGGCCGATGGCGAGGGCACGCTCTGCGCCTGCCTCGTCGAAACCGACGACAAGACCGGCCTGGCGAAGTCGATCCGGCCGGTCCGGGCGGGGGGCCGCCTACCGCCTGCCGAGTAGGTCGCAGCATCTTGTGTGCCGGGGAGCGGTTTCCTACCTATTAGAAGTGGTTGAAAGAGGGTGATTGACGATTGCGGCGAAATTGGTCATCCTTTTGAAGTTAAGCGATTTTTCGCCGCATCGGCGAGCTGTCTTCTAGGTTAGAGGGGGCGTCGGAATCTAGGTTCCGACGTTTTTTAGCGGGGGCTTCGGCCCCCGCCTTTTTTTGTCCCGACGCCACGAGAAGTGGTATAGCCGGCCCCTCCACTCACTCA
>CANIRG010000086.1 GCA_947469635.1 Rhodospirillales bacterium
CCAATGGTCGTGATCGGTGCGCGACAGCACGTACTTGGCGTGGGGGAAGGTCGGCACCCACTTGCCGTTCTCGCGCCGCGTGTTCCAGCCGACGTGATCGACGTGCAGGTGCGTGCACATCACGAAGTCGATCTCCTCCGGCTCGACGCCCGCCTCGCGCAACCGCTCCAGGTACTTGGTGTCGAGCATGTCGAAGCGCGGCATGCCCGGCCGCGACTTGTGGTTGCCGCTGCAGGCGTCGATCAGCACCGTGTACTTGCCGGTGCGCACCAGCCAGGAATGGATCGAGGTCATCAGCCGTCCGCTCTCCGGCTGATAGTAGTGCGGTGCCAGCCAATGCTGCTCCGCCGCGAATGTGTCCGCCTCGAACTCGGGGAAGAAATCCTTGGCCGGAAAGCCCGGCCCCATCTGCTCCTCGATGCGCGTGACGCGAATGTCGCCGATGTGACGGTCTTGCATGTTTCTCTCCCCCGCTCAGCGGCCCTTAAAGACAGCCTTCCGCTTCTCGAGGAAGGCGCTCAGCCCTTCGAAATGGTCGTCGGTCGCGGCGCAGGCCGCAAGCCCCTCGGCCTCGCGGTGCGAATGCTCGTCCCATGAATTGTCGAGCGAGGTGCGGATCAGCTTCTTGGCGACGCCGAGCGCGAAGGTGGGGCCATCGGCGAGCTTGCGCGCCATCTTCGTGGTCTCGGCCGCCAGCGTCTCCTTGGGCACGATCCAGTTGAGGATGCTGTTGTCCTTGGCTTCCTGCGCGGTGAAGCGCTCGCCCAGCAGCGCGATCTCCAGCGCCTTGCGCTCGCCCACGATGCGCGGCAGGAAATAGGTGGCGCCGCCGTCGGCGCTGAGGCCGATGTGGCGGTAGGCGAGCGTGAAGAAGGCGTCGTCCGAGGCGATGGCGAGGTCGCAGTTCAGGATAAGCGACAGGCCGAAGCCCGCGGCCGCGCCCTGCACCGAGGCCAGCACCGGCTTGGCCATGCGCCGGATCTGGTAGATCGCCTGGTGGGCCTTCACCACCCGCATCTCGAAGCCCGCGAGATGGGCCGCCTTGTCCTCGGTGAGCGACTTGTGGAAGCCGCGGATGTCGCCGCCCGCCATGAAGTGCGTGCCGGCGCCGCGGATCACGACGCAGCGCACGGCCGGGTCCTTCTCGAAGGCGGCCGTGTGCTCGATCAGCAGATCGCGCATCTCCATCGAGAGCGCGTTCAGCGAGTCGGGTCGGTTGAGCGTCAGCCAGCCGATGCCGTCTTTCACTTCGGCGAGGACGTGGGGTGCGGACATGGGCGTTTCCTTTCGTGTCATTCTCCTCAGCTTAGGACGTCACGCATTCTTCACAAGCCAATCGGCGATCTCGTCCCACGGCTTGCGCGGCATGGATTTGCGAAAGAAGCCGAAGTGGCCGACGGACTCGGCGCCGAGATCTGCCGGCGCCAGATGCAGGCGCTCGATGGCCGCCTTGGGATAGTAGGGACGCAGCGCCTCGACGGCGCCGAAGGGCGCGATCGGATCGTCGGTGAAGCTGATCCAGCGCAGCGGCATGCCGACCTCGTCATTGTGGGGGCGCAACGGCTGGCCGCGCGCATCGCAAACGTAATGCGGCGAGCGACCCCAGCGCGCCCAGCTTCGGGCGATGCCGGCGGGGAGATTTGCCGTGCCGATCCACGATCCGGGAAAGCGCCCGGTGAGAGCGGTGAGGCCGGGGATCAGCAGCCACCACAGCGCCAGCATGCGCAGGCGCCGTCTTCCGCGCGGCCAATGCCGCCAATGTCCGCTCTGGGCGCAGATCAGCACGGCGGCAGCGAGCCCGCCGATATTGTCGGCGAGGCCCAGCACCTGGCCGCCGAGGGAATGACCGATCAGCACGCGTGCGGCCTTGGGGGCGAGTTGCGCGAGATGGTCGATCATCGAGGCCTGATCGATGCGGCCCCACTGCTCCATGGTGGCATCGGCCGGCGCCTGCGAGCCGCCGATGCAGCGATAGTCGTAGGTCAGGACGGCGAAGCCGCGCGACGCGAGGTGGCTGGCAAAGGCACCATAGAACTGGCGCGGGATCGCGGTGCCGCTGTTCAGCAGGATCGCCACGCCGTTCGGCGTTTCGGGCGCGAGAAAGGTGGCGGCGAGGCGCACACCGACGCGTGCCGGCAGGATGAGGTCCATCGACGATCCATTGCGCGCACGGCGTTACGCGACAAACGCAAGCGGCGGGCTCAGCCCTGAATGACGCTCAGCTCGGCCAGCAGCCAGCGGCGGAGCGCCCGGATCGCCGGCAGGTTCTTCTCGCGCGGCCGGCAGACGAACCATACCTGGCCGCGCGCCGGGACCTTCGGTCCCACCTGCACCAGCGCGCCCGAGGCGATCTCGCTGTCGATCAGCGGATCGAACGCCAGCGCGACGCCGAGTCCGTGCGATGCCGCGCGCAAGGCGGCACCCATGCCGTCGACCTGCAAGCCCTGTTGGCGCTCGAACGGCGCGGGATCGAGGCCGGCACCTTCCGCCCAGCCTGTCCATGACGCGCCGTACGGCGACACTCGCACCAGCGGTGCCTTGAGCACATCGGCCGCTCCGCGCAGTCGCAGCCGTCGCACGAGCGCCGGCGACGCAACCGCCACGGTGTCGAGCGTCATGACCTGCTCCGCCTCGACGTCGGGCCATTTTCCATCGCCGAAGCGCAGGGCCACATCCACCAGGCCGGTCTCCATGTCGGCCATGCGCGGGCTCGCCTCGACCTGAAGCTCGATGCCGGGATGGCTCGCGAGGAATTGCCCGAGGCGCGGGAGCAGCCAGTGCGTGGCGAAGATCGGCACGGCCGAGACCCTGAGCCGCTGGCTGCCGGCACCCTGCCGCGCCAACGCGCGGGCGAGATCGCCGAAGGCGCGGCCGGTCGTCGAAGCCAGCAGGCGGCCGGTCGTGGAGAGAGTGACCCCGCGCGGGCCACGGTCGAACAGTTTTTCCCCCAGTGTCTTCTCGAGGCCGGCGATGCGATGGCTGACCGCCGAGGCGGTGATGTGCAACGCCTCGGCCGCCGCCTTGAACGACCCGGTGCGCGCGGCCAGCTCGAAAGCCTGCAGCGCGAGCAGGTCGCGCGACGCCAGGTTGTCGGGCGCGTCCGTCAGAACGCCTCGGCCGGCAGCGTCATCAGCGTGGCGGCGCCCGCCTTGATCTGGTGGTTGAGCGACGTCGTCTGCGGCATCACGCGCGCCATGTAGAAGCGCGCGGTGGCGAGCTTGCCCTCGTAGAAGGCGTTGTCGTTGCCGGCGGCCAGGCCCTTGTGGGCGGCGAGGACGATGCGGTTCCACATGTAGGCCATGGCGGTGAGCGCCATCAGCCGCAACAGGTCGGTCGCGGCGGCACCCGCCTCGTCGGGATTCTTCATGGCGTTCTGGATCAGGTAGAGCGCGGCGTCCTGCACGCGGCCCAGCGCCTTCTCCAGCGGCTCGATGAACTCCTTCATCTTGTCGTCGGCTTTGTTGGCGGCGACGAAGCCCGACATGAGGCCCAGCAGCCGCTGCGCCGCCGCCCCGCCCTTCATCGGCAGCTTGCGGCCCACCAGGTCGAGTGCCTGGATCCCGTTGGTGCCTTCGTAGAGCTGGGTGATGCGCGCGTCGCGCACGAGCTGCTCGACCCCGTTCTCGCGGATGAAGCCGTGGCCGCCATAGGTCTGCACCGCGAGGTTGGCGCACTCGCTGCCCATGTCGGTGAAGTAGGCCTTGATGATCGGCGTCAGCATCTGGATCAGGTCGTCGGCCGCCTCGCGCTTCTCCTTGTCGGGATGGCGATGGGCCTCGTCGATCAGCATGCCGACCCACAGCGCCAGTGCGCGCGCGCCCTCGGTGAAGGACTTCTGCGTCAGCAGCATGCGGCGCACGTCGGGATGGACGATGATCGGGTCAGCCGGGCCATTGGCGTTCTTCGGGCCGGTGAGCGAGCGGCCCTGGATACGGTCGCGCGCATAGGCGACGGCGCTTTGGTAGGAGACCTCGGCGATGCCGAGGCCTTGCATGCCGACGCCGAGGCGGGCGGCATTCATCATCACGAACATGGCGTTCATGCCACGGTTGAGATCGCCCACCAGCCAGCCCTTGGCGCCGTCGAGATTCATCACGCAGGTGGCGTTGGCCTTGATGCCCATCTTGTGCTCGACCGCGCCGCAGCGGATGCCGTTGCGCTCGCCCACCGAACCGTCCGCCTTGGGCAGGAACTTCGGCACGATGAACAGCGAGATGCCCTTGGTGCCGCCCGGCGCATCCGGCAGGCGCGCCAGCACGAGATGGAGGATGTTCTCGGTGAGATCATGCTCGCCGGCCGAGATGAAGATCTTGGTGCCGGTGATCGCGTAGCTGCCGTCGGCCTGAAGCTCGGCGCGGGTGCGCAGCATGCCGAGGTCGGTGCCGCAATGGGGCTCGGTGAGGCACATGGTGCCCGACCAGGTGCCGTCGGTGAGCTTGGGCAGGTAGAGCTTCTTCAGCTCCTCCGTCCCGTGCCGCGCCAGCGCCTCGTAGGCGCCGTGGCTGAGGCCGGGATACATCGAGAAGGCCTGGTTCGAGGCGGTGAACATCTCCTGCAGCGCGAAGCCCACCGTCGCGGGCAGCCCCTGCCCGCCGAAGGCCGGATCGCAGGTGACTGCCGTCCAGCCGCCCTCGCGGAACTGCTTGTAGGCTTCCTTGAAGCCCTTGGGCGTGTGCACCACGCCGTTCTCGTAGGTGCAGCCTTCCTCGTCGCCGGAGCGGTTGATCGGAAACAGCACGTTCTCGCAGAGCTTGGCCGCTTCCTCGACGATGGCCTGCACCGTGTCGGGCGTCGCATCCTCGTAGCCCGGCAGCCTGGAGAGGCTCGACACGTCGAGCACCTCGTTCAGCACGAAGTTGATGTCCTTCACGGGTGCCTTGTAGACGGCCATTGTTGCCTCCCTCTTGTCTCTCGTCAGTCGTGTTCCGGATCGACTCCGCGATGGCGCAGCTCGGTCGCCACCTGGGTCTCGACTTCCTTGAAGTCGCCGATCTGGGCGTCGAGGTCGCGACGCCTTCGTTCGAGATCGGCGATGTGCAGACGGCTGCGCCGCAGCAGCTCGCGCATCTGCTGCACGCCCGTGCGGTCGACCTGATAGAGATCGAGGAGCTGCTTGATCTCGGCGAGCGAAAAGCCCAGCCGCTTGCCGCGCAGGATCCAGCCGAGCTTGGCGCGCTCGCCCACGGTGTAGAGCCGCGTCAGCCCCTGGCGACGCGGGCGGATCAGCCCCTCGTCCTCGTAGAAACGGATGGTGCGCGCCGTCACGGCGAACTCACGCGCCAGTTCGGCGATGCTATAGATGCGCTGGGCGTCGCGCGCTGCGGGGCTCTTGGCGGCAGGCGCGGCCGGAGGAGCAACGACGGGCATGATGAAAAGCGCTATAGTTGACGTTTACGTAAACGTCAAGCTTACATAGGGAGGTGCACCACCTCCAGCTTGAGCCCGTCGGGATCGGCCAGGAACACGGCATAGTAGCCGGCGCCGTATTGCGGATACTCGGCAGGCGCGTCGAGGATGGTCGCACCCTTTTCCTTCATCAATGCGTGGGCACGGTCGACGTCGGCGCGGTCGGCGGCGTGGAATGCAAGGTGATGCAGGCCTGCCGCGTAGCGATCATGCCGGCGGTCCGACCGCGCTGCCCGCAGCGCGATCCCGCCGATGACCTTGCCGTCCCGGATCAGGTCCCAGACATGCAGCGCGGGCTCGTGCTTGACGCGCGTATAGCCCAGGAACCCCAGAAGTGCCTCGTAGAACGGCGCCGAGGCCGCGATGTCGCGTACCGTGAGATCGATGTGATGCACGACGCCTCGCAAGCGAGCGGCTGTTTCCTGAGGGTCGTTCTTCATCGAAATCTCCTTTTTCCAGGCTATTGAATTGATTGAAATATGATGGCACGGCAGGCTGAACAGCACCGCTCTACGTAAACCGGAAGGGTCCGAAATGGCGATCTATCAGCTTGGCGACAAGAAGCCGGTCATACCCGCCTCCTGCTACATCTCGGAGGAGGCGACGATTATCGGTGCGGTCATCCTGGGCGAGCGGGTGAGCATCATGTTCGGCGCCGTGCTGCGCGCCGACAACGAGCCGATCACCATCGGCGACGACAGCAACGTGCAGGACAACAGCGTGCTGCACACCGATCCCGGCGCGCCGCTCAACATCGGCAAGGGCGTGACCATCGGCCATTGCGTGATGCTGCACGGCTGCACCATCGGCGACGGCGCGCTGATCGGCGTCGGGTCGGTGGTGCTGAATCACTCCGTGATCGGCAAGGACAGCCTGGTCGGCGCCGGCGCCGTCGTGACCGAAGGCAAGACCTTCCCCGACCGCGCCGTGATCTTCGGTTCCCCGGCCAAGGCTGCGCGCGAGGTTACCGACGACAACGTGCTCCGCCTGCGCATGAGCGCCGAGAGCTACGTGCGCCGCGGTGCGCAGTACAAGACGGACCTGAAGCGGATTGGGTAGCGGCGGCAAAAAGGATATAATTACCGCATGACCATCACCCTTCCCCGCGATCAACAGGAATGGCTCGAAGCGCAGGTCAAGGCCGGCGCCTACGACAGTGTCGATGAGGCGCTGGCGAGCATCGTCGCCGAACGTATGATTTTCGACGATGATGATATGGCCTGGGCCAAGCCTTTGGTTGACGAAGGACGCGCCTCTCTCGCTAGAGGCGAAGGCATAGCGCTCGACGAACACCTCGCACACATTGCCGCGAAGCTGGAATCGCTCAAACGCCGATGACACCGGTCATCGTCAGCCCGAACGCGGAGGTCGATTTCTTCGATATCCTCGATCGCCTGACCGAATTGGCGGGGGCAGCCGTCGCCGAACGATACGCCGCAGACCTGCATTCGATCTACGAGCGCCTTTCGACGTTTCCTGAAATTGGTGCGCCTCGGCCAGCCGTCGGATCGCGAACGCGCATCGTTGCCCTATCTCCGTATCTCGTGATTTACGAGTATTTGCGCAGCGACGGGTTCGTTCACATCATCCGTATTCTCGACGGCAGGCGGAACGTCACGCGCCGATTGGTGCGCGAGTGATCGACGCCCTCGACCACCTCACCCTGCGCGCGTCGTTCGTCGACGGGGCTGTCGGCGCGTACGAGACTCTGCTCGGGCGCCGCGCCAAGGACGGTCGGCTCCAGGTCGGCAACGTCGGGGTCGTGATCGAGAACGATGCGTCGACCGCGCGACTGGCGTCGATGGTGTTCGCGACACCGTCCCACGACAAGGCGGCGCACCTGCTCGAACGGCGTGCGGTGCCGACGGCGCGCGAGGATGGACGGCTCGTGCTGGCGCTCGACGCGACGCATGGCGTGCCGATCGCCCTCGTCGAGCGGGCGGAGACAGCCCCGCCATCGCCGCTTCTCAAGAGCAGCGAGATCGCGTCAATCGCGGCGCTCGACCATGTGGTCGTCCGCACGCCCAACCCGGAGCGCGCCATTGCCTTCTATGCCGGCCGGCTCGGCCTCGATCTCCGGCTCGACCGCAGCAATCCGCGATGGGGCGCACGTCTGCTGTTCTTTCGTTGCGGTGATCTGGTGGTCGAGATTGCGCACGATCTGAAGAAAGGCGTGAGCGACGGCCCGGACGAACTGTGGGGCCTGAGCTGGCGTACGCCCGATGTCGCCTTGGCCAACAAGAGATTGAAAGACGCTGGCGTCGAGGTCTCTGCGCCGCGTGAGGGCCGTCGCCCCGGCAGCCAGGTCTTCACCGTCGAGAGCCACACCGCGAACGTGCCGACAATCGTCATCGGCGGCATTGGCCGCTGGTAAGCGCGCGGCCCGACGTGTCAGGATGTCACAAAAGAGTAACATCCCGGAGGAACGCATGAAGTTCGGCCTTGTCACGCTTGGCACCCTCGCTGTTGCCTACGCCACGCCGGCTTCGGCGCAGGGCGTCGTCAACGTCTACTGCTCGGTGCAGGTCGAATGGTGCACGTCGGCCGCCAACGAATTCCAGAAGGCCACCGGCATCAAGGTGTCGATGAGCCAGAAGGGCTCCGGCGAAACCATCGCGCAGCTCAAGGCCGAAGCGCAGAATCCCAAGGGCGACGTGTGGTTCGGCGGCACCGGCGATCCGCATCTGCAGGCCGCTGAGGAGAATCTCACCGACGCCTACAAGTCACCCAAGATGGCGGAGCTGCATCCCTGGGCCGTGAAGCAGAACACCGACTCGGGCGGCAAGACGGTCGGCATTTATGCCGGCGCGCTGGGCTTCGGCTTCAACACCGAGCTTTTGGCCAAGAAGAACGCCAAGGCGCCGGCCTGCTGGGCCGATCTGCTGAAGCCCGAATTCAAGGGCGAGATCCAGATGGCCAACCCGAACTCGTCGGGCACTGCTTACGTCGCCATCGCCACGCTGGTGCAGCTCATGGGCGAGGCCAATGCCTTCGATTACATGAAGAAGATGCATGCCAACGTGAACGCCTACACCCGCTCGGGCACGGCGCCGATGAAGGCCGTAGCGCGCGGCGAAACCGCGATCAGCATCAGCTTCGTGCATGATGGCGTCACCGAAGCGCTGGCGGGCTTTCCGGTGAAGACCGCGACGCCTTGCGAGGGCACGGGCTACGAGATCGGCTCGATGAGCATCGTCAAGGGCGCGCGCAATGCCGCCAACGCCAGGAAGTTCTATGACTGGGCGCTGACACCGGACGCCCAGAAGCTCGGCGCCCAGGCCAAGCAGTTCCAGGTGCCGTCGAACAAGTCGACGACGGTGCCGCCCGAGGCGCCGAAATTCTCCGACATGAAGCTCGTCGACTACGACCAGGCGAAGTACGGCAAGTCGGCCGAACGCAAGCGCCTGATCTCCAAGTGGGATGCCGAGGTGGGCGGCCTGCCCAAGCCATAATGGCCTCGCGCGCGCCCTTGGCATGGACGGTCGCGGGCCTGCTCGCGGCCGTCGCACTGCCTTGGTACGCGCTGCAGGAAGGCCTCGACTCGGGTGCCTGGTTGCCGGGCCTGTGGGCGTCGGAAGACCATGCCGGCGGCCTCGCGCAAATCCTTGTCCATGGAAAATGGTGGCTGGCACCGACGCTCGCGACGCTCGTTGCGTGCCTCGTCGTCAGCCTGGTCCCGGCAACGCGTGAACGGCGCGGCACGTGGCTGGTGATCGCGAGCGCCCTCGGCATCGCGGCGTTCGTGGCCCAGGGCCTGGCGATCGGGCTGCGCGGCTGGAGCGCCGAGTGGCTGGCGACCGCGTTCGGTGAATTGGCGGGTCGACAGGTCGGCATCGGCGCTGGTGCCGCCGTCGCGTCGATCGCGTTGCTCGCCCTGCTTTCGATCGGTCTGGCCCTGCGCGGCGCGTTCGGCGGAGATGCTTTTGTCGCCGGCGCGATCACGACAGTCACAGCTTCCATCGTGTTGTTCACGGCCTGGCCGATCCTGCGGATCCTCGTGCAGGCCTTCCAGAATGGCGACGGCGTCTTCATGCCGGCGTTGCTCATCGAGCGACTCGCGGCGGAGAAGATCTGGACGCTGCGCTGCCTGTGGGGCGGCGGGCGCTGCGGCGTGGCGTGGAACACGCTGGTGCTCGCCCTCTGCTGCGGCGCCGGCACGACGGCGCTGGGCCTCGCCTTCGCGCTGATCGCCACACGCACGGGATTCCGCTTCAAGCGCACCCTGCGCGTGCTCACGGTGCTGCCGATCATCACCCCGCCCTTCGTCATCGGGCTGGCGCTGATCCTCGTCTTCGGCCGCTCGGGGCTGGTGAACCAGCTCCTCGACTGGTCGTTCGGCATCCAGGCGACGCGCTGGATCTATGGCTTCCAGGGCGTGCTGCTGGCCCAGCTCTTCGCCTTCACGCCGGTCGCCTTCCTGGTGCTGATCGGCGTCGTCGAAGGCGTGAGCCCGACGCTCGAGGAAGCGGCGCAGACGTTGCGCGCCGACCGCTGGTCGACCTTCGCCACCGTGTCGCTGCCGCTGATGCGGCCCGGCCTCGCCAATGCCTTCCTGGTGGGCTTCATCGAGAGCATCGCCGATTTCGGCAATCCCATCGTGCTGGGCGGCGACTATGGCGTGCTGTCGACCGAGATCTATTTCGCCGTGGTCGGCGCGCAGCTCGACTATGGCCGCGCCGCCGCGCTCGGTATCCTGCTCCTGGCTTTTGCGCTGGGCGCCTTCTTCCTGCAGCGCCGTGTCGTGGGCCAAGGCTCCTACGCCACCATCTCCGGCAAGGGTGATTCGGGCCTCCCGACGCCGCTGCCCGACGCTGCGCGGCGCGCAGCGCAATGGGTCGCTCTGCCATGGGCCGCCTTCACCTTCGTGCTCTACGGCTTCGCTTTCGTGGGCGGCCTGGTGAAGGTGTGGGGCCGCGACTACACGCCGACGCTCGACCATTACGCCAAGGCCTTCTCCATCGAGCGCACTGCCGATGGGCTCCTCTGGTCGGGCGCCGCCTGGAACTCGTTCTGGACGACGGTGAAGCTGGCAGCGATCGCCGCGCCCCTCACCGCCGCACTCGGCCTGATCGCGGCCTGGATCCTGGTGCGCCAGCGCTTCGCCGGCCGCGCGGCGCTGGAATTCGCCACCATGCTGTCCTTCGCCGTGCCGGGCACGGTGATCGGCGTGGCCTATGTCTTCGCCTTCAACGTGCCGCCGATCGAGATCACCGGCACCGCCATGATCATCGTGCTGTGTTTCGTCTTCAGGAACATGCCGGTGGGCGTCCGCGCCGGCGTGGCGGCGATGAGCCAGATCGACCGCAGCCTCGACGAAGCCTCGGCGACGTTGCGGGGCCGGGCGCCGCAGACGCTGGTCTACGTCGTGCTGCCATTGCTACGCCCCGCGATCGTCGGCGCGCTGGTCTATGGCTTCGTGCGCGCGGTGACGACAGTGAGCGCCGTCGTGTTCCTGGTCACGGCCGAGTACGAGCTCGCCACCACCTACATCATCCTGCGCGTCATCAACGGCGACTATGGGCTTGCCATCGCCTATAGCTGCGCGCTGATCGTGCTGATGCTGGCGGTGATCCTGCTGATCCAGCTCGCTGTCGGCGAGCGAAGGCTGGGACGGCGGATCGCACCGCCTTTGGGAGGCCGCGCGTGAGCGTCGAATTCCGCAATGTCGTGAAGCGCTACGGCACGACCGAAGCCGTGTCGGGCATCGACTTCACCGTCGAGTCGGGCACGCTGGTGACGCTGCTCGGCCCCTCGGGCTGCGGCAAGACCACGACGCTGCGCATGATCGCCGGCCTCGAGCTTGCCAGCGAAGGCCGCATCCTGATCGCCGGCCGCGACGTCACCAGCCTCGGTGCGACCGAGCGCGACGTCAGCATGGTGTTCCAGTCCTACGCCCTCTTCCCGCATATGACCGTGGTGGAGAACGTCTGCTATGGGCTCCGCCGCTCCGGCCTCGCGAAGGATCAGGCGGTCGTGCGCGCCCGCGAGGGTCTCGCGACCGTGGGCCTCACCGGCTACGACGAGCGCCAGCCTTCGGAACTGTCGGGCGGCCAGCAGCAGCGCGTGGCGGTCGCACGCGCGTTGGTGCTGAAGCCCTCGGTGCTGCTGTTCGACGAACCGCTCAGCAATCTCGACGCCCGCCTGCGCCGCCAGATGCGGGAAGAGATCCGCGAGCTGCAGCAGCGGCTCGGCCTCACCGTGGTCTATGTCACGCACGACCAGCAGGAAGCGATGGCGGTGTCGGACCGCATCATCGTCATGAACGCCGGCCGCATCGAGCAGCAGGGCACGCCGCGCGATCTCTACGAACGGCCGGCAACGCCGTTCCTCGCGCGCTTCATGGGCGAGTCGAATCCGGCACGCGGCCAGGTGCGCCGCCTCAGCTCCGCTTCGATCCGCGTGCGGCTGGGCGAAACCGAGATCGAGATCGGCAACACCGCGGCCGCCGAGGGCGAGGCCAAGATCGCCGTACGTCCCGAGGCGATCACGGTCGAGGCAGCACCCGGCCCGGCCGGGGCGTTGCCAGGCACCATCTCCAAGGCGAGCTATCTCGGCACGCACATGGAATATTCCATCGACACCGCCGCCGGCACGCTGTTCGCGACCTGCCCACGTGTCGAGCGACCGCTCGTCTCCGGCGACAAGGTGGCGCTCGTGCTGGCGCCGCGCGGTGTCATCGTTGTCGAGAGTTGATATGCGCCGCTTCGCCCTTCTGCTTGTCCTCGCAGCCACCGCATGCAGCGTGGAGAAAGCTCCTGCTCCCAAGAGCGCAGCCGAGCTGAAGCCGTTGGGGTCGTGCCCCGTCTCTTCATGGCGTCCCGAATCATCGCCGCCGACGGCCAGCGCCAAGGTCTCGATGGTGCTGCTGGCGGTGCAGGAATGGGCCCGCTATGGCCGCCAGACCATCACCTTCTCGACCACGGCGCCACCGCGCACGGAATTGCTCGGCGTGCGGGAGCGCGACGCACCCGAGCGCATCCGCGACTACTGGAAGAGCGTCGGTCAACCCAACCTCAGCGGCCTCAACGACGTGCCGTGGTCGGCGGCTTTCATCTCGTGGGACATCGAAAGCGCGGGCGTGTCGCGCGACCTCTTCTGTCCCGACGCTCGCCATACCATCTACGTCGAGCGTATGGTCGAACGCGCGCGCGGATCAGGCGCGGCATTCGTTCCGCATCGCGTGAACGAGCGCGCGCCGCAGGTCGGCGACCTGATCTGCGCCGCCCGCGACGGCGGCCG
Organism: Rhodospirillales bacterium; assembly: GCA_947469635.1. GTDB lineage: Bacteria > Pseudomonadota > Alphaproteobacteria > Reyranellales > Reyranellaceae > Reyranella. The sequence goes on from CANIRG010000086.1 coordinate 12,646, forward strand.
CACCGCGCTCGACAATCTCGACCGCGGCCCCGGCCATTGCGACATCGTGGTCGAGCTGAGGCCCGGCGAGGCGCATGCCATCGGCGGCAACGTCGGCGACTCAGTGACACGCAGCGTCTTTCCACTGGACGGAGTAGGGTTTTTATCGCCCATTTCCGCCCGACGTTTCTTCACTGTGATCGAGAACAGGCTGCCGTAGGAAGACCATCGATGTCCTGGCCGTACGACTACATCATCATCGGTGCCGGATCCGCCGGCTGCGCGCTCGCCAACCGTCTGGGCGAAGATCATGCGCTGCGCATCCTGATCCTCGAGGCCGGTCCGCCCGATTCCTCGTTCCTGCTCAAGATGCCGTCGGGCTTCGCCGCGCTCGGCGACAAGTCCCCTTACAACTGGCGCTACGCGACCACTCCGCAGAAGCATTGCAACGACCGGCGCATGTACTGGCCACGCGGCAAGACCGTGGGCGGCTCCTCGTCTATCAACGCCATGCTCTACGTCCGCGGCCATGCCTCGGACTACGACCATTGGCGCCAGCTCGGCAACGAGGGCTGGAGCTACGACGACGTGCTGCCCTTCTTCAAGAAGGCGGAGAACAACGAGCGCGGCGCCGACGACTTCCATGGCACCGGTGGCCCGCTGAACGTCGCCGACCAGGCGGCTCCGCTCAAGATCAACGAGGCCTTTCTGGCGGCCGGCCAGCAGGCGGGCCACAAGCGCCTCACCGACTTCAACGGCGCCCAGCAGGAGGGCGTCGGCTACTATCAGGTCACGCAGAAGAACCGGGAACGCTGGAGCACCGCCTCGGCCTACCTGCGGCCGGCGATCGAGCGCAACAAGAACAACGTCCATTTGCTCACAGGCGCGTTGGTCCAGCGCATCATCCTCGACGGGAATCGCGCCATGGGTGTGCGCTACATCCAGAACGGCCGCGAAGAGGTCGCCCGCTGCAGCCGCGACATCATCCTCAGCGGCGGCGCGGTGAATTCGCCCCAGCTGCTGATGGTGTCGGGGATCGGGCCGGCCGACCATCTGCGCTCGCTCGGGCTCAGGGTATGGCACGACCTGCCCGGCGTGGGCAGCAACCTGCAGGACCATCTCGACGCCGGGCTTGTGCAGTTCTGCAAGACTGACGACACCTACGACAAGGCCAACAAGCTCCTGTCGCTGTGGCGCTACAACCGCAACAAGACCGGCCCTGGCGCCTCGCCGATCGCCGAATCGGGCGGCTTCATCAGCACCCGCCCCGGCCTCAGCGCGCCCGACGTCCAGCTCCACTTCCTGCCGGCGATGGTGGTCGACCACGGCCGCACGAGGCTCAAGCGCAGCGGATACACGCTGCACGTCTGCACGCTGCGGCCCGAGAGCCGCGGCACCATCCGGCTGCAGAGCGCCAAGCCGGAAGACCATCCGATGATCGACGCCAACTATCTGGCCGAGCGGCGCGACCTCAAGACCCTGATCGATGGCGTGAAGATGGGCCGCGAGATCCTCGCCCAGGCCGGCATGGATCCCTATCGGGCCGACGAGTACGAGCCGGGAGCAGCGGTGAAGACCGATGCCGAGATCGAGCAATGGATCCGCGCCAGGAGCGAGACGATCTATCACCCGGCCGGGAGCTGCAAGATGGGCCCCGACAGCGATCCGATGGCGGTGGTCGACAACCAGTGCCGCGTGCACGGCCTCGAAGGCCTGCGGGTCGTCGACGCCTCGGTGATGCCGACCCTGGTGGGCGGCAACACCAACGCGCCCACCATCATGATCGCCGAGCGGGTCGCGGGCTTCATGCAGGGCAAGGCCGCCTGACGCCAGGCGTCAGTTGGCGCGGTTCTCGACCACGACGAGCCAGGGACGATGGCCGGCGGCAACCAGCCGGCCGCGTGAATCGACGGGATAGAGGCTCATCGTCACGCTGTTCTTCACGTTGCCGCCCACGGCATGGACGTAACCGCCGCGCACGTCGGTGACGACGTCGCAATGCTTCGCCGCGCTGTCGAGGCGCCGTCGCGCGGTGCTCTTGTCGGCATGGCGCCAAGTCGGCCCGGAAGTCCCGGTGCACACCAGATCGCCCGGCTTGGGGGCATATTCGTTGGGTGCGTGCAGGGCGAAGCTTGCCCCGCGCGAGCGGCTCTGGCGGTCGTAGAGCGACGCGAGGTATTGGCCGTGACGCCCCGCAGGCGGGAAGGCGGCCGACCCGACGCCGGAATGGCCCATCACCCAGGATACGAACGCGCTGGACCATGGCTTGCTGGAGGTGCGACCGTTCCACTCCGGATGGCCGCAGCTTCCCCAATAGTCGCTGACGCGGCTGGTCAGCGGCTCACTCCGCTCGCTGACACCATTGCGGTTGCCATGACCGTTGACCCGTGCGCCATGGACGACCGTGGACCGACCGAATTTGTTCCACTCCTGCCAGGCAACGTAGGCGGTGCGGTTGCTCGGGGGGCGTTCGCTGTAGCCACCTCCTCCACCGCCCCGCTCAGAACTGCCGCAGGCAGAAAGCGTCAGGAAGAGTAGAAGGATGGCCGGGAGCCCGAGACCGATCGCGTGGGAGAAGCGTCGACGGGCCGGGGACCGCCGAGAACGAACGTCGACAGAAGGAAAATCGAGGCTCATGTATAACTTGCAGTTCGTAATATAAACGACTGTTAATAATTGCTTTATTTATTAGCATAGTCGTTGAACGATGTCACCGGCAATCGAAATGGACGCCGTCCGTTGGCTGGAGAAGCTGGCATTTGCCGGCTGGCCGGCGCTGGAATCCTTCGATGTCGCCGGATGGCGTCTGCGATTCGCCGGTGGGTACACGAAAAGATCGAATTCCATCAATGCCTTGGATCCCACAGCTCGAACGGACCCTGCAATCGTGGGCAGCCTCGAGGCACCCTATCTGAGGCGCGGCCAGGCGCCGGTCTGGCGGTTGAGCCCCCTCGCCCCACCCGGAATCGCCGATATCCTGACGCGGCGCGGCTACCGGTCGATCGAGCGCAGCCTGTTGCAGGTCCGCCCCCTGCGAGCGGACTTTGCCGCCGATCCCGAGGTGCAGATTCATCCCGAGCCGACGCCTGCCTGGTTCGAGGCCTTCCAGCAGCACAGCCCCGTGCAGCCCCAGCATCGCGACCCGATGCGGCGCATGCTGGCCTCCATCGTGACCCCTGCGGCCTACGCTCTGGTGGAGGAGAAGGGCCGCCCCATGGCCATGGCGATCGGTGTCCTCCAGGGCGAGTACATGGGCCTGTTCGACGTGCTGGTGATGCCCTACGCCCGCCGCCAGGGCTTGGCGCGCCGCGTCACCGAGAGCCTCTATGCCTGGGCGTGGGCCAAGGGCGCGCGCTATGCATATCTCCAGGTCGTAGCCACCAATGAAGCGGCGCTGCCACTCTATGCGGCGCAAGGCTTCCGCACCCTGTACGCCTACGAATATCGCGTGCGATAGTCGGCCAGGGAGGAACCAAGAAAGATGGCAAACTATCCGTGGGAGAAGAGCTATCCGCCGGGCGTGAAGTGGGAGCTCGACGTTCCGAAGAAGACGATCCACCAGATCTTCGAGGAAAGCTGCGCGCAGTACGGGGACCGGCCGTTCACCGATTTCCTCGACAAGGTGATGACCTTCCGCGACTACAAGCAGGCGTCCGATCGCGCCGCGGCGGGCTTCCAGAAGCTGGGTGTGGGGCCGGGCGTCAATGTCGGGCTCTATCTCCCCAACACGCCACATTACCTGATCGCCTTCTTCGGCGTGCTGAAGGCCGGCGGCCGGGTGGTGAACTACAGCCCGCTCGATGCCGCGCGCGAGCTCGAGTTCAAGATCGGCGATTCCGAGACCGACATGCTGGTGACGCTCGACGTCAACGCGCTCTATCCCAAGATGGCGGCGATGCGCGGCAAGACGCGGCTGAAGAAGCTGATCGTCGGATCGATCGCCGACTACCTGCCCTGGCCCAAGAGCTGGCTCTACCCGATCGCCAAGAAGAAGGAGATCTCGGCCTGGCCGCGCGACGACTGGCACATGTCGTTCAAGGACCTGCTGGCCAACGACGGCAAGTACAAGGCCCATCCCGCGCCGGAGAACATGTGGGACGAGGTGGCGCTGCTGCAATATACCGGCGGCACCACCGGCCTGCCCAAGGCCGCCATGCTGACGCACGGTTGCGTCGTCTCGGCGATGGCGCAGGGCCAGGCCTGGACCGCTCCCGTGACGACGCCAGGCACCGAGAAGGTGGTCTGCGTGCTGCCGCTGTTCCACATCTACGCTTTGTCGGGAATCATGCTGGGCGCGGTGCGCAACGGCAATCAGCTCATCCTCTATCCGCGTCCCGACATCGACATGATCGTGAACGATCTGGGGAAGAAGAAGCCGACCTTCCTGCCGGGCGTACCGACGCTCTACACCGCGATCATGAAAAACCCCAAGGCGCAGGGTCTCGACCTCAAGTCACTCAAGATCTGCATGTCGGGCGGTGCGCCGCTGCCGGTGGAGGTCCAGCAGGCTTTCGAGAAGCTGACGGGCGCCACCCTGATCGAGGGCTACGGCCTCACCGAGACCTCGCCCACCGGCGCGATCTGCCCGATCGACAAGA
>CANIRG010000087.1 GCA_947469635.1 Rhodospirillales bacterium
CCGACTTGGCCACCATCTCGCACCAGTTGCGCAGCGAGCTGCAGTAGTGGTCGCCGGTGATGTTGCGGTAGGTGGCGCAGCCCAGCACGCCGCCCTTCTCCGCCAGCACCTTCAGCACGTCGTCGGTCTTGTTGCGCTTGTGGGCGAACAGGCTGTCGGGGTTGGAATGGGTGACGGCCACCGGCTTCTCGGAATGGATGATCGCGTCCTTGGTGGTGCGATTACCGACGTGGGAGAGGTCGACCAGGATCCCGGTGCGGTTCATCTCGCGCACGAATTCCTTGCCGGTGCGCGACAGGCCCGAATCCTCATCTTCGTAGCAGCTGCCGCCCAGCTCATTCTGGTTGTTGTAGGTGAGCTGGATCGCCCGCACGCCGAGCTCGGCGAAGAACTCGATGAAGCGGACGCGGCCCTCGAACAGGTTGGAGTTCTGGAAGCCCAGCAGGATCGCCGTGCGGCCGGAGGCCACGACCGCGTCGATCTCCGTCACCGTCGTGGCGATGGCGACGAGGTCCTTGTTGGCATTCACCAGGTCGCGCCAACGGGCGATCGAATCGAGCGACTCGACCGTGCCTTCCCAGAAGCCGCAGGTGACGGTGACGGCGCCGACGTCGGCCTGGCGCAGCTGGCTGAAGGTGTCGCGGGTGAAGTGCCCGCACTGGAGACCGTCTATCAGCATGAGCTTCTCCTTATGACGAGCTTTGTCGGAATGATCTGGCGGTGCGGCAGAGAGCCGCTCCTGAAGACTTCGCCCACGGCCAGGGCCATGGCGTAGGCGTCGAGCGACACGGTGGTCATCGCGGGCCGGGCGAACACGCCCCAGCCCAAGCCGCCGAAGCCCACGAAGGCGATGTCCTGCGGCACCGCGAGCCCGCGGTCGGCGGCGGCGGCCATGCCGCCCAGCGCCAGCTCGTCGCTCGCCGCCAGCACGGAGCGGAAGCGCAGCCCGGTGTCGATGGCCCGCGACGCGGCCTGGTAGCCCGCATCGGCGCGATAGCCCTTGCTGATGTCCCAGACCAGGTCCGGGTCGACCTCGATGCCCCGCGCCTCCAGCGCCGTCCGATAGCCGTCGAAGCGGGCCCGGCCCACCGCCGAGGTTTCGATGCGGCCGAGGAAGCCGACGGGCGCGCGGTCCTGGTCGAGCAGATGCTCGGTCGCCATCGCAGCACCACCGGTCTCGTCATGGACGATCGAGGCGATATCGAAGGAGCTGAGATCCTGGCTGACCGAGAGGACCGTCACGCCACTCCGCATCACCGCCCGCATCGCCGGCGCGAGCTGGGCCATGTCCATGACATGCGGCGAGGCAAGCACGATGCCGCGCAGGCCGAGCGAGGGCGCGCGCTCGAGGAAGTGCTGCAGCCGGTCCTCGCGATGGCCGAGATTGAACAGCAGCAGGTCGAGGCCGAGCCCTTCGATCTCGCCCTGCACATGCTTGGCGAGGCCGGCATAGAGGCCCTGCTCGATGTCGCCGGTGACCAGCGCCACCGCGCGGCCGCGGCCGGCGCGCAGGCTGCGCGCCGTCTCGTTGGGGCGGTAGCCGAGCTGCTCGACGGACTGGAGCACGCGGGCGCGGGTCGCAGCAGCGACCGGCACGCGGCCGGCCAGCACGCGCGACACGGTGGCCGGAGAGACGCCGGCATGGCTTGCGACGGCAATGACGTTCACCATCTCACCCTCCTGCCGCCGCGACGCGGCTGGGTTCGCGCAGGTCGCGCAGCACGGCCTGGCTCGCGTTGTGGCCGCAGATACCGGAGATGTAGTTGCCGGGCCAGGTGCCGTTGCCGCTGAGATAGAGCCCCTGCGTCGGCGTGCGGTAGGCATGCAGGCCGGGCAGAGGCCGCATCCAGAACATGTTGGAGGGCAGCGTGTCGCCGTGGGTGATGTTGGCCTCGACCAGGCCGAACTCGCTCTCGAACTGGGTCGGGTCGACGATGCGGTAATCCGTGATGAGGCCGGGCAGCGTCGGCATGTATTCCGCCAGCTTGGCGATGGCGCGCCTGGCGAAGACCTCGCGCTGCTCCTCCCAGGTGCCTTCGCGCAGGCGATAGGGCGCGTTGCCGACGTTGAGGCTGAGCACCTGCTTGCCAGGCGGCGCCAGCATCGGCGAGGTCATCGAGGGGCAGAGGCCCCAGATCACCGGCTTGTGGGAGAGGCGTCCCAGCAGCATGTCGGAGTGGGCCTCCTCGATATAGTCGAGGGTGGGGGCGATGCGGAACTGCGCCGAGGCGAGCTGCACGGCCTCTTCGTCGGAGCGGGCGGCCGAGTAGCGCGGCACGCCGTCCAGCGCCAGCACGACCTTGAAGGCCCGCCCGCGCATCGGCTTGCGCTTCATCTTGGGCTTGAGGTCGCCCCAGGCCGAGGTGTCGTCGACCAGCGAGAGCACGGTGGTGTGCGGGCTGAGCGCCGAGACGACGATGGGCGCTTCGTATTCCTCGCCGGTCGCGGTGACGATGCCGCGCACCCGGCCGTCGCGGCTGCGGATAGACGTCACGCGCTTGCCCGTCATGACCTCGCCGCCATGGGCGAGCAGGCTCTGGCGCAGCGCCTCGATGATGGCGCCCATGCCGCCGACGGGAAGGCCCGTCGAGCCGCGCAAGGGGATCAGCCGCGGGTCGCCGGCACCGCCGGTGCGCACCGAGGCGAGCGACAGCGGCCGCATCATGAGGTTGAAGGGCGAGCCCGGCGTCGAGGGCGCGACCTGGCCGCCGACCACGGCCAGCGGCGCGATCAGCGTCTGCGTCTCGGGCGCCAGCTCGAACTCGTCCATGAGGTCGCGGGCGTTGCCGAACAGGATGCGGCTGAAGGCTTCCTGGTCCTCCAGGCGGGTGAGGTTGCGCACCAGGTGCTGCAGCGTGGGTGGCGGCTCGAAGATCGAGATGCCGAGGCGATCGGCGAAACGCTGCAGGTAGGCGAAGAAGGCGTCGTAGCGCTTGGCCTCGCCCGTGGCGAAGGTCTCGAGCTGGGCCTGGTTGCGCGCCGGATCGCGCCAGCCGACGTAGAGCCGGTCATGGTCGAGCGGATGCACCAGCGTGGGATCGGGCCGCACGAAGGCGAGGCCATGGCGTTCGAGCTCGAGGTCGTCGACGATCTTGGGCTCGAGCGAGCCCGGCGAGTTGGCGACCGTGGTGAAATAGCCCGGCATGAACTCGACGGTCGCCGCCGGCCCGCCCAGCAGCGGGCTCGCCTCGACCACGAGCGTGCGCAATCCGGCACGCCCGAGATAGGCCGCGGCGACCAGGCCGTTGTGGCCGCCGCCGACGACGATGGCGTCGTAGCGGCTGGCGCTCATTTGGGCACGAAGTCGTTGGTGTAGAAGGTGGCCAAGGGCTTGTCGTCGGCCGGCAGCTCGCCTGCGGCCTTGAGCGTGGCCACGAGCTTGGTCCATTCCTCGGTCGACTGCTGGCCCCAGGCCGGGTCGGTCGGCGGGGTCGAGAGGGCGAGCAGGCCCTGGTTGTAGTCGACGCAGCGCTCGACGGTGCCGGCGAGATGCACCTTGGCCTGCATCAGCTCGCAGGCCGCCTTGTAGTCGCGTGCGGCTTCCGCGAGGCCGCGCTTGCTGGCGGCGAGGAATTTCCGCACGATCTCGGGATTCTTGGCGAGATAGGCGTTGTTGGCGGCGAAGCCGAAGCCCAGCAGCGGCACGCCGGCGTCGGCCAGCTGCAGCGTCATCGGCTCCTGGTTGGTGGCGCGGACATAGGCGTTGAAGGCCGGGCTGTCGCCGCTCACGACATCGATGGTGCCGCCGAACAGCGCCGTGGTCTTGGCGTTGGCGTCGAGCGCCACGACGTTGAGGTCGGTCACCTTCATGCCGTTGGCGTTGGTGAAGATGCGCAGGCTGAGCGCGTCGGAGCCGCCCGGCGTGCTGCCGATCTTGATGCCCTTCAGCGACTGCGGCCCGTCGAGCTTGACCTTGCCCTTGATGCCGATGAAGGCGGCCGCGGTCTTGTGCTGGTAGACGGCGACCGTCTTGATCGGTCCGCCCTTGCCCACCATCTGCGCGGCATTGGTGATGTTCACGTGGGCGATGTCGAAGTTGCCCTGGGAGAGCAGCAGCGACGTGGTGGCCGAGCCGCGGCCCTGCTCCAGCGCGACGTTCAGGCCCTCGTCCTTGTAGTAGCCCTTCTCCTGCGCGATCAGGAAGGCCGCGTGATAGGGCAGCCAGGCCCAGTCGAGCAGCACCTTCACGGGCGTCAGCGTCTGCGCCGCCGCCGGAAAGGTGACGGCGATGCCGGCAAGCAATGAAAGCGCGAATCGTCTGGTCATTATGGTCTCTCCCTAGTCGTCCCTGTCAGGTGGTGGCGTCGCGCAGCAGGAAGGCTTCGCGCTGGCTCGGATGCCACGGCAGCACGAGGCGCTCGACCCATTCGGCGGCGCGCCACAGCAGCACGCCGAAGACCGAGAAGACCGCGACCGCGGCGAAGGCGAGGGGCGTGTCCATGTCGCCGACCGCGCGGATCAGCAGATGGCCGAGGCCGGCATTGGAGGCCACGAACTCGCCGATCACCGCACCCACCGGCGCGAGCGTGACGGCGAGCTTGATGCCGGCGCAGATGCTGGGCAGCGCATTGGGGAACTGGATCGTCTGCAGCACCTGGGCGCGGCTGGCGCCCATCGCCCGCACCATCAGGATCTGCTCGGGATCGGCCGACTTGAGTCCGGTCACGGTGTTCACGATCACCGGGAAGAAGGTGAAGGCCACGACGAAGAACGTCTCGCTCTGCAGCCCGAAGCCGAACCACACGAGGAAGAGCGGCGCCACCACCACCTTGGGGATGGCATGGGCGATCACCAGCCAGGGCGTCAGCATGCGGTCCATGAGGCGCGAGGCGGTGATTGCCGCGCCGGCGGTGAGGCCGAAGATCACCGACATCACGAGGCCGAGGCCTGCCGCCATCATGGTGATGGCGAGCTGGGTCAGGAGGTACGGCCACTGCTTGCCGATGGTGAGCAGGACGTCCGACGGCGCGGGCAGGAGATAGATCGGTATGCCGAGGTTGCGCACCGATCCTTCCCACAGCGCGAGACCGATGGCGCCGCTCAGCAGCGGCCAGAAGATGCTGCCGATCATGCCGTTCTTCATCCGACCAGCACTCCGGTCTTCTCGAAATGCTCCCGGATGCGCCGGCCGATGGCGGAGAACTCCGGCGTCTCACGCAGCGCCAGGCGACGCGGCCGTGCGAACGGGATGCTGATGTCGTCGAGGATCGCGCCCGGTCGGCCCGACATTACGAGAACCCGGTCGGCGCAGAAGATCGCCTCGGGAATGGAGTGGGTGATGAGCAACGTGGTGACGTGCTGGCTGAGCTGCAGCTTCTGCAGCAGCACGTTCATCTGGTCGCGGGTGAGCGCATCGAGCGCGCTGAAGGGCTCGTCGAGGAACAGGAGGGTCGGATGGGTGAGAAGGGCGCGGGCGATCGCCACGCGTTGTCGCATCCCGCCCGAGAGCTGCCAGGGATAGGCCTTGGCGAAGGCCGCCACGTCGAGCTCCTGCAGCAGTTCGTTGGCGCGCGCGGTGAGGCCGCTCACGCCTTTGATCTCGGCGGGCAGCATCACGTTGCCCATCACGTCGCGCCATTCGAGCAACAGGTCGCGCTGGAAGACGATGCCGATGTCCGATACCGGCTGCGTCACGGGAATGTTGCCGATGCGGATCGTGCCGCGGGTCGGGGTATCGAGACCGGCGATCAGGCGGAGCAGGGTGCTCTTGCCGCAGCCGCTCGGCCCCACGATCGACACAGCCTCGCCCGCCCGCAGCTCGACGCTGAGGGGGGCGATGGCATGCACGCCGCCCTTCACGCCGCCATAGACCTTCTCGACCCCCTCGAGATGGATCGAGCTGCCCGTGGTGGCGGGCCGGCTCTGCTTGGCCCAGATCTGATCGGCCGCGACCATGCCGTGAAATCCCCCGATAGCCTAGAAACCCCTATGAAATCGTTCTCATACAGCCGCGATGAAGTCAAGTTCAGGGGCTGTGACTCAATGAATTTTGCTTTCGCGGTCGAATACCCTATGCCGGCAGCCATGCTCGTCTTCAAAGGTTTCCATCGCGCGGCGCTCATCGTCGGCGCGATGCTGTTGCTCGGCCTGTCCGGCGCCCACGGCCAGACGGCGCTGAAGCTCGCGGTGGTCTCGTCGATCAGCGGCGTGTTCGAGGTGTCCTATGGCCGGCCGTTCCTCGACGGCGTCCGCCTCGCCGTGGAGGAAGCCAACGCAGCCGGGCCCGGCCCCCGCATCCTGCTCGACATCCACGACGACCGCGGCACCGAGGAGGGCGCGCGCGCGGCCGCCGAGCGCATCGGCGCGAGCGATGCGCTGGCGGTGGTCGGGCCACCCTTGTCGACCTCGTCGATCGCCGCCGGACCTGCCTTCGCTCGTGCCGGCATCGCGTCGATCGTGACGACGGTCGAAAGCGACCTCGTCACCGACCACGCCACCACCTTCCGCGCCAGCTTCAAGAACAGCGACCTCGGCGCCTCGCTCGCCAACTACCTGCGCCATGCCTTGGGCGGCACGCGGGCCGCCGTGATCTTCGCCGACAATGCCTATGGCCGCACCATCGCCGACGGCTTCCGGCGCAGCGCTTCGCGTCTTGGCCTGGCAACCAGCTTCCATGCCTATGCGACGCCGGCGGAGCGCGACGAGGCCGTGCGCCGCGTCGCCGCCGATCCCGACCGGCCCGCGATCGTGCTCGGCATGCTCGACGACGACGCCGTCCCCGTGATGGTGACGTTGCGGCGCCAGGGCGCGACCGCGCCGGTGCTCGGCCCGACGGGGATGGGCAACGAATCCTTCGCCGACAAGTTCAAGGACCTGCCGGAGGAGCAGCGGGCGCGCGGCTTCTTCACCCGTGGCGTCTACGCCGCCGTGCCGGTGATCCTCGACAGCGCCAACTCCGAGACCCTGGCCTTCGCCGAGCGCTTCCATGTCCGCTTCGCCACGGACCGGGCGTCGGTGTCGTGGTTGGCGGTGCAGGGCTACGACGGCGCGCGACTGGCGATCGCGGCCCTGCGCGACGCCGCGCGCGGCAAGCCTGCGGCAGATCTCGCCGGGCGGCGCGCGGCGGTCCGCGGCTTCCTCCAGTCGCTCGACAGCCCCTTGCGCGCCGTGGCGGGCCTGCTGGGTCCCCTGTGGTTCACGCCCGATCGCGGCCGCGACCTGCCGATCCGCGTCGGCCACTTCAACAAGGGCCTGTTCGAATCGGCGCCGCTGCAGCTCGTGCCGGTCGCGAACCCCGCTGCCGCCGACATCGCGTCGGGCGCCCTCGTCGAGGTCGGCGCCGGTCAGTACGCGCGGCGCCAGCAGGTCGTCTACACCGGCATCTATCTCAACGAGATCCCGCGCCTCGACGTGGCGCAGTCGATCTTCACTGCCGACCTCTACGTCTGGATCCGCTTCGCGCGCGGGGTCGGGACAGCCGAAGCCGATCCTACGCAGTTCGAGTTTCCCGACCTGGTGCGTGGCAGCTTCGACCCGACGCAGCCCACAGCCCAGCGCGACCTCGAGGATGGCACGACCTATCGGCTGTGGCGCCTGCACGGCGATTTCAAGAACGACTACGACCTGCACCGCTATCCCGCCGACCTGCAGCGGCTGGGCGTGCGCTTCTTCAACGCCCATGCCGCGACCGACCGGCTGGTCTATGTCCTCGACCGCAGCTCGCTCGATCCGGCGCCGGGCGCGATCCCGTCGAAGGGCGGCGACACCGATGCCTTCAGCGGCGCGGAGCCGGCGGCGTTTCGCAACCTCACGCAATGGCTGCCGGTCCGCGTGGGCCAGGGACGCGACAATCTCGTGATCGAATCGAGCCTGGGAGATCCGGGACAGGTCGGCATCGGCCGCAGGCAGGAACTGTCGGGCTTCGAGATGGTGGTCGAGGTGCGCCGCCGCATCGGCACGACCCTGGTCAAGACCGTGCTGCCGATCGGGCTGATGACGCTGATCATGTTCGCCACCTTCTATTTCCCGCCGGCGCTGGCCGGCGCCAAGGTGACGGTGGCGATCACCGCGGGCCTGTCGGGCGCGGTGCTGCTGTCCTCGATCAACGCGCAGCTCGGTAACGTCGGCTACGTGATCGCCGTCGAATACGGCTTCTACGTCTTCTTCGCGCTCTGCCTGCTGTGCATCGTGACGGTGCTGCTGGTCGAGAAGCTCCGCCTCGCCGAACGGGCGGCCGACGCACTCAAGGTCGAGCGCGTCGGCCGCTACGTGTTCGTGTTCGGCTTTGCCGCCACCATCGTGGCGGCGCTGGTCGTCCTTTAGGTGAGCGCGGCGCAAGCCCGCTGGATGCGCCGGCCGGCCTCTTCGAGCAGGTCGGTGGCCGTCGCGTAGGAAATGCGGAAGGCCGGGCCCTGGCCGAAGGCCGAGCCCTGCACCACCGACAGGCCTTCCGATTCGAGCAGGTAGTTCACGAAATCGGTGTCGTTGGCGATGGTCTTGCCCTCGGGCGTCTTCTTGCCGATCGTGCCGGCGCAGGACGGATACACGTAGAAGGCACCTTCCGGCCGCGGGCACTTCAGGCCCTTGGTCTGGTTCAGCATCGACACGATGAGGTCGCGGCGCTGCTTGAAGACCGCGACGTTCTTCGGGATGAAATCGATCGGGCCGTTCAGCGCCGCCACCGAGGCCGCCTGGCTGATCGAGCTTGCGTTCGACGTGCTCTGGCTCTGCACCGTGATCATGGCGTCGATCAGCTTCTGCGGGCCGGCGGCATAGCCGATCCGCCAGCCGGTCATGTTGTAGGCCTTCGATACGCCGTTCATGGTGAGCGTGCGGTCGTAGAGCCGGGGCTCGACCTCGGCCGGGGTCGCGAAGACGAAGTCGTCGTAGACCAGCTTCTCGTACATGTCGTCGGTGAGGATATGGACCTGCGGGTGCTTCAGGAGCACGTCGCACAGCGCCCGCAGGTCGGCGCGCGTGTAGGCGGCCCCCGTCGGGTTGCTGGGCGAGTTCATGATGATCCACTTGGTCCGGGGCGTGATCGCGCGCTCGAGATCCTCGGGTTGCAGCTTGAAGCCCTTCGACTCGGGGCAGTTCACGATGACGGGCACGCCATCTCCGAACAGCACCATCTCGGGATACGACACCCAGTAAGGTGCCGGCACGATGACCTCGTCGCCGGGGTTCAGCGTCGCCAGCATGGCGTTGAAGATGATCTGCTTGCCACCCGAGGTGACGACGGTCTGCGACGGCTTGTAGTCGAGCCCGTGGTCGCGCTTCATCTTGGCGGCGATCGCCTGGCGCAGCGCGGGCGTGCCGGGCACGGCGGTGTACTTGGTGTCGTTGGTGTGGATCGCCTTGATCGCGGCTTCCTTGATGTGGTCGGGCGTGGGGAAGTCGGGTTCGCCGGCGGCGAGGCCGATCACGTCCTTGCCCGCCGCTTTCAGCTCCAGGAACTTGCCCTGCGCGGCATTGGTCGGAGAGGGCTTGATACGGCCAAGACGGTCGGCAATGAACGCCATAACGCGACGCCTCCTTAAGGCATGGTGAAAGCGGGCGGGAAGCTACTGGCGGCCGGCCTATCCCGCAAGGAGAGAGGGGCCTATTTCTCGTAGGTTCGCGCCGTACCCGGATTAGGGTATGGAGCGATTGGCGACGATGGAGGGTTCTTGACCGGCGAGCGGGTGGTGCGGCGGCTGGCGGCGATCCTTGCGGCGGATGCCGTGGGCTATTCGCGCCTGATGGGCCGCGACGAGAACGGCACCCTGGCGCGGCTGAAGCTGCATCGTGCCGCACGCTTGGAGCCGGCGCTGGCGCGCCACGGCGGGCGGCTGGTCAAGCTCACCGGCGACGGCGCCCTGGTCGAGTTCGCCAGCGCCGTGGACGCCCTGGCCGCCGCCATCGAGTTCCAGCAGGCCATGGCCGAGGCCAATCGGGACCAGCCGGAGGACGAGGCGATTGCCTTTCGCGTCGGGCTGCATCTCGGGGACCTGATCGTCGAGGGCTCCGATCTCTACGGCGACGGGGTGAACATCGCGGCGCGCCTGGAGGCGCAGGCCCAGCCGGGCGGCATCGTGGTCTCGCGCAACGTCCACGAGGCGGTCGCGGGCCGGCTCGCGGCCACCTTCGTCGATCTCGGCAGCCTTGCCCTGAAGAACATCGACCGGCCCGTCCAGGCGTTCGCGGTGGAATGGCAGCCGGCGGACTGGCAGGTGCCGGCCGCGCCTCCGGAGGCCATCGCCCCACGCCGCGCCGCCACGCCGGTCCTGGCGCTGCCCGACAAGCCGTCGATCGCGGTCCTGCCGTTCCAGAACATGAGCGGTGATCCCGAGCAGGAGTATTTCGCCGACGGCATGGTCGAGGACATCATCACGGCGCTGTCGCGCTTCAAGTCGCTGTTCGTGATCGCTCGCAATTCCAGCTTCACCTACAAGGGCCGCGCCGTCGACATCAAGCAGGTGGGCCGCGAGCTCGGCGTCCGCTACGTCCTCGAAGGCAGCGTCCGTAAAGCCGCGAGCAGGGTCCGCATCACTGGCCAGCTGATCGACTGCGAGACCGGGAGCCATCTTTGGGCCGACCGCTTCGACGGCTCGCTCGAGGATATCTTCGAGCTTCAGGACCAGATGACGATCAACGTCGTGGGCGCGATCGCCCCCAGGCTCGACCAGGCTGAGATCGAACGTGCCAAGCGCAAGCCCGTGGAAAGCCTCGATGCCTACGACAGCTTTCTTCGCGGCCGGGCGCAGGTCGACGGGCGCACCAAGGAGGCCGTCGATGGTGCGCGGGGCCTTTTTTACAGAGCCATCGAGCTCGCCCCGGACTTCGCCACGCCCTATGGCTTGGTCGGACTTTGCTTCATCGCGCGGAAAACCCAAGGGTGGCCTCGTGACGAAGAGGCGGAGCAGAAGGAAGCCAGGCGGCTCGCATCGCGAGTCCAGGCGATCGGACAGGATGATGCCCTTGCGCTTTCCTGGTCGGGCTTTTCCTTGATTTGGATCGCCAACGAATACGAGACCGGCTCGGCTTTCATCGAACGGGCGCTTCGGCTCAACCCGAACCTGGCCGTTGCCTGGCAGTTGCAGGGATACGCCAGCCTGTATCGCGGTGAGCCCGAAGCGACGGTCGGGCATATCGGCCGGGCATTGCGATTGAACCCGCTCGATCCCGAGAGCTGGCGCTCCGAAGGCATCATGGCCAATGCGCTGTTGTTTCAGGGTAGATATGAGGAAGCGTTGAAATGGGTGGCAAGAGCCCTCACGCATAATCCGAATTGGACCATGGCAATTCGGGCCGTCGCCATTGCCAACGCGCTCGCAGGCAACATTTACGAGGCGCGCGCGGCCATGGTGCGGATGCGCGAGCTCCAACCGGCGCTGCGGATTTCCCACCTCAAGGGCTTCATGCCGTACCGGCGCACCGAGGATCTCGAAAAGGTCATCGAAGGCCTGCGTCTTGCTGGCCTTCCGAACTGAGCCGGCCCTAGTCGACGACCTTGACCTCGGCCTCGACGCTCATCTTGGCGCCGCCGAAGCCCACCCGCCGGCCGCTGACCGGTGCGGCGTCGCGGTAGTCGAGGCCGACGGCCACGCGCAGGCTGTCGCCGCGCGGGCTGATGGCGTTGGCGGGATCGAAGCCCACCCATTCCAGCCCCGGCACCCAGGCTTCGGCCCAGGAATGGCTGGTGCGGCCGACCTGCAGCTCGGGATCGTCGTTGCGCAGGTAGCCGCTGATGTAGCGCGCCGGCACGCCGAGGCGGCGGCAGCAGGCGATGAAGATATGCGCCTCGTCCTGGGCGACGCCCGCGCCGCGCGCCAGCGCCTCGGCCGCCGTGGTGTCGACGGTGGAGACGCCGGTCTTGTAGGCGACGCGGGTGCGCACGCGCTCCATCAGCTCATGCAGGACGGCGACGCGCCGCGACGGTTCGGCGGCGTGCTCGGCCAACCCTTCGATCATCGGATCGAAGCTCGCGTCATGGCGGGCGAGGGTGGAATTGCGCAGCCAGAAGGGTGCCGGCAGGGTCGGCGTGTCGCCGTAGCGCAGCCACTGGTCGGAGCCGCTGAATTCATAGAGGCCGGTGACCGCGATCTCGACCGACTCGTGCTGCTGGGCGACCGAGAAGGTCGTGACCTGGTTGCCGTGGCCGTCGACCCATTCCGAGCGCTTGCCCGGCCCGTCGATGCGCCAGGAGAGGATTCGCTGGCCGCTGGCCGGCTTGGGCGAGAGGCGCACGTCGTGGATCGAATGGCCGGAGGGCTGGTCGAAGGCGAAGCGGGTGAGGTGATGGACGGAGAGGCGCATGGGTTCGCTCAATCCAGCAGGAACTGACGGCCGATTTCGTCGCTCAGCGTCGAGATATCGTCGCGCACGCCGCGCAGGAACGTATGCAGGCCGATCTCGAACACTCGGTCGATGCGGGCATAGCGCAAGCGGCCGTGCAGCTCGCCCGCCAGCCGATCGGCCTCGCCACGCGTGCCGTAGGCGTCGGCGAGCTCGCGCATGCTGGCATCGACCATCCACAGGCAGTGGTGGACCGAGCGCGGCACGTCGCGCCGCAGCATCATCAGCTCGGCCACGCGCATGGGATCGAGCGCGCTCCTGTAGATGCGCCGGTAGGTGCGCACCGCGCCGATGCAGGCCAGCAGCTCGGACCAGGCGAAATAGTCCATGTTCTCGGCATGCGGCTCGCCGTCGGGCCGCAGCAGGTGGAACTTCACGTCGAGGATGCGGGCGGTGTTGTCGCCGCGCTCGAGGAAAGCGCCGAGCTGGAAGAAGTTGTATGCCTCGTCGCGCAGCAGCGTCACTTGGGCGGCGCCGAAGATCATCACCGACTGCTTCTTCACCGTCTCGATCAGCGCGCCGCGGTCGAGGCCGGCGCGATCCCCGCGCAGCTTGGCACCGAGCTCCAGCCACAGGCCGTTCATGCTCTCCCACACGTCGACCGTGATGTTGTTGCGCTCCTCGCGGGCGTTGCGCCGCGCATAGCCGATCGAGCTCACGATCGAGGACGGGTTGGTCTCGTCGAAGGCCAGGAAGTCGATGAGGTCGGCCAGCCGTTCGCCCTGGCTCTGGCTTTGGCTCTGGAACTGGCCGCCCTGGCTCTGGGTCTGGCTTTGGCTCTGAGCCTGGCCCTGGCCTTCGCTCTGGCTCAGGCGGAACTCGTCCTCCATGCCGAACACGGCCGCGACGCCCTCTGCCTCCTTGCCCTGCGACTGCAGCGCCATACGCTGCGTCGCCTCGATCAGTCGCGCCGTCGTCTTGGCGCGCTGCAGGTAGCGGCCCATCCAGTAGAGGTTCTTGGCAGTGCTGCTCAGCATGGCGATGCCGGGGCCATTTGGCGCTCCTGACCCCTCCGTCGGCGTAAAACGCCGACACCTCCCCATTTGAATGGGGAGGAATATCGTCGGGCCCTTCCTCCCCATTCAGATGGGGAGGTGTCGCGGTCATACCGCGACGGAGGGGTCAGAGGCTCGTTCATGAACATGCTCTAGCCGGCCTCGCCCGGCTCGGGGGCCAGGACCCAAGTGTCCTTGGTGCCGCCGCCCTGGCTGGAATTCACCACCAGCGAACCTTCCTTCAGCGCCACGCGGGTGAGGCCGCCGGGCACGATGGTGATCTTCTTGCCCGACAGCACGTAGGGCCGGAGGTCGACATGGCGCGGCGCCACCCCCTGGGCCACGAAGGTCGGGCAGGTCGAGAGCGCCAGGGTCGGCTGGGCGATGTAGTTCTCGGGCCGCGCGCGCAGGAGCTGGGAAAACTCCTCGATCTCGGCCTTGCTCGATGTCGGGCCGACCAGCATGCCCTTGCCACCCGAGCCATGGACCTCTTTCACCACGAGCTCGGCGAGGTGCTCGCAGATGTATTTGAAATCGTCCGGCCGGTCGCCGCGATGGGTCGGGACGTTGCGCAGGATCGCCTCTTCGCCGAGGTAGAAGCGGATCATGTCGGGCACGTAGGTATAGGTCGACTTGTCGTCGGCCACGCCATTGCCCAGCGCATTGACGATATTGACGCGGCCGGCGCGCAGCGCGCCCAGCAGGCCCGCGACGCCGAGGAACGAGTCGGGCCGCATCGCCAGCGGGTCGAGGAAGGCGTCGTCGACGCGGCGGTAGATCACGTCGACCCGCTGCGGCCCGCGCGGCGTGCGCATGTAGACGCGGCCCTCGTCGACGAACAGGTCGGCACCCTCGACCAGCTCGATACCCATCTCGTCGGCCAGGAAGGCGTGCTCGAAATAGGCCGAGTTGAAATGGCCGGGCGTCAGCAGCACGACGTTGGGCTCGGCATCGTCACTGAAGGAGACGGAGCGCAGCGTCGCCATCAGCTCCTCGCTGTAGTCGGCGACCGGCAGCACGCGCATGGCCGAGAACAGCTCGGGGGCGAGCCGCATCATGACCTCGCGATTTTCCAGCACGTACGACACGCCCGACGGCGTGCGCACGTTGTCCTCGAGCACGTAAAAGTCCTTCTCGCCGATCCGCACCATGTCGATGCCGGCAATGTGGGCATGCACGCCGCCCGGCAAGGCCAGCCCCTGCGCCATGGGCACGAACTCGGCGTTCATCAGGATCTGCGATTCGGGAATGACGCCCGCCTTGCAGATCTCGCGCTCGCCATAGGCGTCGGCCAGGAAGGCATTGAGGGCGCGCACCCGCTGCGTCAGCCCCTTGTGCAGGTATTGCCATTCGTCCCAGGCGATGACGCGCGGGATGATGTCGAAGGGGATGGTGGTCTCGGCACCGTCGACCGCGCCATAGGCGCCGAAGGTGATGCCGTGGCGGCGATAGAACAGGTCGACCTCGTGGCGGGTCGCGGCCAGCCGCTCGGGCGAGGTCCGTTCCAGCCAGCGCGCCACACCGCGATAGGGCGCACGCACGCCGCCGTTCGCGCCCGATCTCATCTCGTCGAATGTCTCGATTGCCATCCGGCGTTTCGCCCCCTGTCGAATCCCAATATAAGCAATCGACGGGCCACATAAAAAGCACGCAATGCCCGAAAGGGCGGGAGGATCGCATGAAACAGGTGATGCTCGAGCGGTATGGAACGCCCTGGGAGGTCGCAAGCTGCGCCGATATCCCCGATATCGGCGATCCCGGCCCCGACGAGGTCGTGTTCGACGTCCTGGCCTTCCCCATCAACCCCGCCGACATGGGCTTTTGCCGCGGCACCTACCGGCTGAAGCCGCCCCTGCCGGCGACGCCGGGGGCGGAATGCGTGGGCCGGGTCGTTTCGGCCGGGGCCGGCGTCAAGCACGTGAAGCCGGGCGACCTGGTGATCAACCTGCAGCGCGAGAACTGGACGCAGCGCCGCAAGGTCAAGGGCGACGACGCGATCCCGCTGCCTCCAGGCATCGATCTCCGGCAGGCCGCCATGGTGCGCATCAATCCGCCCACCGCCCAGCTGATGCTGTCGGATTTCGTCGATCTCAAGGGCGGCGAGTGGGTGATCCAGAACGTCGCCAACTCGGCCGTCGGCCGCCTGCTGATCGTGCTCGCCCATCAGCGCGGCCTGCGCACGGTCAACGTCGTGCGCCGGCCCGAGCTGGCGGACGAGCTGAAGGCGCTGGGCGCCGATCTCGTCCTGGTCGACGGCGACGATCTCGCCGCCCGGGTGGCGCGCGAGACCGGGAATGCCCCGATCCGGCTCGGCGTCGAGGCGATCGGCGGGGCCGCCACCGGCCGCCTCGTGGATTGCCTGGCAACCGACGGCACGCTGGTGCACTACGGTTCGATGGGCGGCGAGGATCCGAAGGTGGGCCGCACCAACTTCATCTATCGCGGCGTCAGGCTCACCGGCTTCATGCTGGGGCGGTTCCTGGCCAGGCGCAGCGCCGAGCAGATCCGTGCCCTCTACGCCGACCTCGGCGGCCAGGTGATGGCGGGCAGGCTTTTCGCGCCGGTGGACACGGTCTATCCGATCGAGAAGATAAAGGACGCGCTGGCCCACGCCGACAAGGGCGGGCGCAACGGCAAGATTCTGGTCAGCCCCAACGGGGCTCTTTGAAGCTGGGAGTGATGGAATGAGCGACGTCGCGGAAATCGAGAAGGTGCTGAAGGTCTATTTCGACGGGCTGTACGAGGGTGACACCAAGAAGCTCGGCGAGGCGTTTCATCCGGCGTCGCATCTCTACAGCGTCGGCGGCGACGGCAAGGCCGCCGACATGCCGCGCGCCGACTGGTTCAAGATGGTCGAGGGCCGGAAGTCGGCCAAGGCAAACGGCAGCGAGCGCCGCGACCGTATCGTGTCGATCGACTTCTCCGGCCCCGGCACCGCCTTCGCCAAGGTCGAATGCCAGATCCCGCCGCGCTACTTCACCGACTACCTGACGCTCCTGAAGGCCGACGGCCGCTGGCAGGTCATCTCCAAGTCGTTCCACACGGCGATGAAGGAGTAGTCATTTCTGGGAGGCGCGATCGCCTTCTGTTCCTCTCCCCCTTTGGGGGAGAGGAACATGAAAGGTCAGCTCTTCACGTCGGCGGCGACCCGGACCTTGATCATCTTGTCCTGCGGCGCGGCCACTTCGCCGGAGTTGGGATCGCCGCGCTTGATCTTGTCGACGAACTCCATGCCCTTCGTGACCTTGCCCCAGACGGTGTACTTGTTGTCGAGGAAGTCCGAGTCCTTGAAGACGATGAAGAACTGGCTGCGGGCGCTGTTGGGATCGTTGGTGCGCGCCATCGAGACGGTGCCGCGGACGTGCTTCTCCTTGGAGAATTCCGCCTTCAGCGTGTCGCCCATGCCGCCGCGGCCGGTGCCGGCGGGGTCGCCGGTCTGGGCCATGAAGCCTTCGATCACACGATGGAAGACGACGCCGTCGTACTTGCCCTCGCGCGCCAGCTTCTTGATCTGCGCGACGTGCAGCGGCGCCAGGTCGGGGCGCATCTCGATCTCGACGCGGCCGTCCTTGAGGTCGATGTAGAGAGTGTTTTCCTTGTCCGCGGCCACTGCCGTTCCCGCAAATGCGAGGACGGCGGCGACGAGGGAGGCGAGCATTCCAAAGCGCATCTGCATCAATCCTTCACTTGGCGTCGGCGGCGACCTGGACCTTGACCATCTTGTCG
>CANIRG010000088.1 GCA_947469635.1 Rhodospirillales bacterium
GAAGCGCCTCGTTCTTCTTCATGTCCTCGGCGATCGCCTGGGCGATCTCGCCGGAATAGAAGGCGTCGGCGCCGCCCTTGGCGATGGCGCGCAGCGTCCGGCCATAGTCGCGGTTCTGCACGGCGTCGCCCACCCGCTTGGGCGTGCCGTCGGGGCGGCAGTAGAGGGCGCGGGCCGCCGGCGTATGGTTGGTGCGCTCGTGGTTGGGCGCGCGGCCGAAGGCACCCTCGTCCGACCACCAGTAGTGAACGTGCGGCCGCACGGTCCAGCCCTTCTCGGCCCAGTGGATGGCAGGCTCGACGATGCGCGACCACGGCAGGCTGCCGTGGTCCTTGTGCGCATCGTGATACATTTTCAAATTGGCCGGCGCGCAGATCGAGCGGTAGCCGATGTCGTTGATCCGGCCTCGCAGGATGAAGCCGTAGCCGTCGCGTGCCTCGCCCTCGATCAGGTTGGCCCACATATCGGGCCGAGACGCGAGCGGCGCCGGCGCATGGGCATCGATATAGCCGTGGAACTTCTTGCCCGGCATGTAGATGCCGCAGCTCCCGAAGCCCGCGATGCCGCACATCAACGGGTCGACCACGCCCTGCACCAGCGCGCAGGCGATGCCGGCGTCGACGGCATTGCCGCCCTCGCGCAGCACATCGGCCCCCGCTTCCGTGGGCTCGGGCTGCGGGGCCACGATCATCGCCTGCCTGTGATAGCGCACTTGTTTCCTCCAACTCTCGTTGGCGGAGACTCAATCCCAGCCGTTCCGTTTGCGCAACACCGCCGTCGCCGGGGCGAGCGCCAGGCCCTTGCCCGCGACGCCGGGCAGCCATTCGGCGAGCGCCTGCAGCGTCGACTCGTGCGGATGGCCGATGGCGACGACGAAACCCTGGCTTCGGGCGAGGCGCTCGACGTCGGCGAGCTTGGTCCGCACCGCGCCCAGCGCTTCGTCGTCGTCGAGGAAGACGTGCCGCGCGATGCTGGGCACGCCCAGCTCCTGGGCCAGCGCATCGCCCACCGACTGCGCCGTGGTGCGCGAATCGAGGAACATGAGCCCGCGCGCCTTGAGCACGCGCAGCACCGTGTCCATGCCGGGACGCGACACGGTGAACCGGCTGCCCATATGGTTGTTGAGACCGGCATAGCCGTCGAAACCGTCGAGCGCCGCCGTCACGCGCTGGCGCACTTCGCCGTCGGACATCGACACGCGCAGCGCGTTCGGGCCGGGATCGTTGCGGCCGCTGGGCTCCATCGGCAGATGCAGCATCAGCTCGTGTCCCCGCGCCCGCGCCGTGCGCGCCTGCTCCGGCAAATCCTTCGCGTAGGGCAGGAACGACATGGTGAGGGGACCGGGCAGCTCCCAGGCGCGCTTCGAACGCGGCCGGTCGAGGCCGACATCGTCGATCACGATGGCGACCAGCGGTCTCGACTTGAGATCGCGGAACGGCACGGCGTTCCTTCGCCACGCCGCTTCGGGTGCGGCGGCCGTCGCCACGGTCGCCGGTGGTGCCGCGCGCGGCTTTTCTTCGATCGTGGGGCTGGGCTTGCCGGGCTCGGCTTCGGTGTATTGCGGCAGGTCGGGAATGTCCTCGATGCGCGCGTACTTCGGCTCCGGCGGCGGCTTCGTCCCAAATCTGTCGGCCAGCCAGTAACCCACCAGCGGGCTTGCGATAACCAGCAGCGCGATGCCGGCGATGATCGCCGGCCGGCGATGCGCGACGAGCCAGAGTCGGAGCGCCTGAAGCCGATCCACGGGCTTCGGACTCCTTCTGTTCGCGTTCCTGCTTCTGTTCTTGTTCGACGCCATCTGAGGGATCGAGCGTAACCTATTCTGGCATCGACACAATCCGGCCCTAATTCGCCAGATTTTTCTCCATCAGCAGGTCGTTGTTGCCGGCGCGCCCCGTCATCGGCGTGAAGCCCAGCCTTTCCGCGAGGTCGATCATGCGGCGATTCTCACGCAGGATATTGCCGACGACGCGTTTGACACCGCGCGACTTGGCATAGTCGAGCACATGGCCGAGCAGCAGCGCACCATAGCCACGACGCTGGCGATCGGACGAGACGATCAAGGCGAACTCCGCCTGCTCGAAGCCGGGATCGGCGGCGAGTCGCCCGACGCCCAGGAGCACGTCGCCATCCAGGAGCAGAAACGCCATCTCGCGGTCGTAATCGATCTGGGTCAAGCGCGCGGCCAGCTCATGACTCATCTCACGCAAGGGCCCGAAGAAGCGCAGCCTGATGTCTTCGGGCGACAGACGCTTGGTGAAGGCTTGCAGCAGCGGCTCGTCCTGCGGCCGGATCGGCCGGATGCGCAGCGTCTCGTCGCCGTGACGGATCTCGATCGCGAGCTCGGCCGGATAGGGCTTGATGGCGAAGCGCGCCGCCCGCTCCTGCCCCGATTGCTTGCGCACCACGATGCGCGCATCGAGCGCGATGACGCCCTCGGCATCCACGAGCAGCGGATTGATATCGAGCTCGGCGATCTCGTCGACGTCGGCGATGAGCTGCGACAGCCGCACCATGGCCTCGCACACCGCCGCGCGCGCCGCCGGCGGCCGGTCGCGGTAGCCGCGCAACAGCCGGTCGACACGGGTGCGGCTGAGCGCATCCTCGGCCAGCACCGGATCGAGCGGCGGCAGGGCCAGTGCCTTGTCGTCGATCACCTCGGCCGCCACGCCGCCGTGGCCCACCATCAGGATCGGCCCGAACACCGGATCCTCGGCGGCGCCCAGGATCAGCTCGACCGCATGCGACCGCTTGATCATGGGCTGCACGACGTAGCCATCGATACGGGCGCCGGGAGCCGCCGTGCACACCTTGTCGTGCATGGCGCGAGCCGCCTCGAGCACGGCCTGCTCGGTGCCGAGATCGAGAGCCACCCCGCCCACATCGGATTTGTGCGTGATCTCGCGCGACAGGATCTTCACCGCGACCGGAAAGCCGATGCGCGTGGCGACGTGGGCCGCTTCGGCTGCATCGAGCGCGATCTCGGTCGGCACCACGGGAATGCCGTAGGCCGCCAGCACGCGCTTGGCCTCGGGCTCGGTGAGCAGGCTGCGCTTCTCCGCCAGCGCCCCGTTGACGATGGCGCGCACCAAGGCTGTGTCGGATCGGGCGTCGGGGATCGACGGCGGCGTGCGCTGCAGGGCGCGCTGCCCGCGGCGATACTCGACGATGTGCATGAACCCCCGGACGGCACGCAGCGGCGTGTCGTAGGCCGGCATCCCCGCCGCGTGCAGCACGCGCCGGCCGGCTTCGGCGGCCGGCCCGCCGATCCAGCAGCCGATCACCGGCACGACCTTGGCGCCCGCCGCACCAGCAACGGCGCGTGCCGCCTCCTCGGGCGAGGCGAGCGCCGTCGGCACGTTCATCGCCAGCACCGCGCCGACGCCTCGATCGTCGGCCAGCGCATCGAGCGCGGCGGCGTAGCGCGGCCCATCGGCGTCGCCCACGATGTCGACCGGATTGGCGCGCGACCAGATGCGCGGCATCGTCTTGTCGAGCTGCGCGATGGTCTTGGCTGTGAGCGTCGCCAGCTCGCCGCCGCCATCCATCAGCAGATCGGTCGAGATGATGCCGACGCCGCCGCCGTTGGTCAGGATCGCCAGCCGCTCGTTGCGCGGCATCATGCCGTAGCCCAGCGTCTCGGCGGCATCGAACAGCTCACCGAGCCCGACGACGCGCACAAGACCCGCCCGCGCGAAGGCCGCGTCGTAGACCGCGGCCGAGCCGGCCATCGAGCCGGTGTGCGAGGCGGCCGCCTTGGCCGCCGCGGCGTGGCGGCCTGCCTTGAGCACGATGACCGGCTTCAGGCGCGCCGCCCCACGCGCCGCCGACATGAATTTCCGCGCCTGCTGGATGCCCTCGACATACATCAGGATGGCGCGCGTCTCGTAGTCGCGCGCCAGCATGTCGAGCACGTCGCCGAAATCGACGTCGATCATGTCGCCCATCGACAGCAGGTGCGTGAAGCCGATGCCCTGCGCCGTGCCCCAGTCGGCGAGCGCCGCCAGCACCGCCCCCGACTGGGCGATGGCAGCGATGCGGCCGGCCTTGAGATTGCCCGGCCCGAAGCTCGCGTTGAGGCCGATCCCCGGAGCGGCGTAGCCGATGCAGTTGGGCCCGACGATGCGCAGCAGGTTCGGCTCGGCTCGGCGCAGAAGCTTCTGCCGCCAGCGCGCATTGACCTCGGCCGCATCGGTGCCGGCACCAGGACCGGAGGTGATCACGACGACGGCCTTGGTGCCGCGCGTGCCGAGCTCGGCAATGAGGCCCGGCACCGTGTCGGGCGGCGTCATGATGACGGCGAGGTCCGGCGCGGCCGGCAGATCGGCCAGCGTGCGGAAGACCTTGCGGCCGTCGATCTCGCCGCCCTTGAGATTGACCAGATGGATGTCGCCCTTGAACCCGCCGGCCAGCAGGTTGCGGGTCACGGCAAAGCCGACCGAGCCGGGCCGCGTGCTGGCGCCGATCGCCACCACCGATCTGGGCGCGATGAGCCTGTCGAGGTTGCGTGTGGACATGCCCCAACTCCATCGCCGACAATCGGCACCAAGCCATGACAGCCATATCCCTGCCGTACAAGCTGCGACTCCTCTTGCTGCCATTCGCTCTGCTTATCGGAGCGATCGCCGGCCCATCGTTGGCCGAAGAAGCCCGGCGCGCCCGGCGGAATCCGTCACTCACCACAGGCTCGCACTGCGCGGCAGCGAGATCGCCTTCACCGCGACCGCCGGCACCCTGCCGCTCAACGATGCCAAGGGCGAGCCGCAGGCCTGGATGTCGTTCGTGGCGTATACGCGGGACGGCGCGGCGCGCGAGACGCGGCCCATCAGCTTCGTGTTCAACGGCGGGCCGGGCGCCAGCTCGGCCTATCTCCATGTCGGCGCGCTGGGACCTCGCGTCGTCGATTTCGGCACGGATGGCCGCGTGCCGTCGCCGCCCGCACGGCTGGTCGACAATCCCGACACCTGGCTCGACCTCACCGATCTCGTCTTCATCGATCCGGTCGGCACGGGCTACAGCCGGACGGTCGTGGCCAGCGCCGACGCCAACCAGCGCTATTGGGGGGTGCGCGAGGATCTCCAGTCCTTCGCCGCCTTCATCGATCTCTACCTCTCGCGCAACGGCCGCGTGGCCTCGCCGAAATACCTGGTGGGCGAAAGCTATGGCGGCTTCCGCGCCGCGCGCCTGGCGCAGGTGCTGAGCAGCGACCACGGCATCGGCGTCGCCGGCCTGTTCCTGATCTCGCCCGTGCTCGAGTTCAGCCTGCTCACCGGCGGCACCTTCGAGCCGCTGCCCCACGCCTTCCGCCTCCCCTCCTATGCCGCCTCCACCATCGCGCTCAAGAGCACGACGATGCCGGAGGTGGTCGCGCTGGCAGATGTCGAGCGCTTCGCGCTCGGTCCCTATCTCGCGGCGCTGATCTCCACGCCGCGCGACGAGGCGGCGCTGCGCCTGGCCCATGGCGAGGTGGCGCGTCATACCGGCCTGCCGCAGGCCATCGTCGACCAGTACGAAGCCCGCGTGCCGCCCGGGATCTTCACCAAGGAGATGCGGCGCGCCGACAAGCAGATCCTCAGCCGCTACGACGGCTCGATCGCCGGACCCGATCCCTATCCCGAGTCGAACGGCGCCCGCGGCGATCCGATCATGGACGGGCTGCGACCGCTCCTCACCGGCGCCATGGTCGACCATCTCGGCACCACGCTCGGCCTGCACACCGACCTCGTCTACCAGCTGATCAACGGCGAGATCCTGCGGCGCTGGAACTGGCGCAGCACGCTGGGATCGCGCGACGGCGCCGTCGGCGCGGCCGACGAGCTGCGCGAGGCGCTGGCCGCCAATGCCAACCTCAAGGTCGTCGTGGCGCACGGCATCACCGACCTGGTGACGCCCTATCTCACCAGCCGCTACGTGATCGACCGGCTGCCGCCGTCCCTCACCCGCAATCGCGTCACGCTGAGCGTCCTGCAGGGCGGCCACATGATGTACCTGCGGCCGGTCTCGCGGGCGGGCCTGCGCGCCGACGCCGCCAGGCTCTATCCGCCGCCGCTATAGGAGCTGCGGGCCGTTCATCAGGATGAGCCCGGCCACGATCACCGCCGCGGCCGCCACGCGCCTGCGGCCAAACGGCTCGCCCAGCAGCAGCGTGCCCATGAGGGCGCCGAACAGCACCGAGGTCTCGCGCAGCGCCGCGACATGCGCCATCGGCCCCAGCACCAATGCGTAGATCGCGATGCCGTAGCCGAGATTGGCAATCACCCCGCCCATGACGCCGCGATGCCAGCTCCTGGCGAGATGCGTCCAGACCGTCGCCGGCCGGAGATAGATCGCCAGCACCAGCAGCCACGGCCCTTCGAGGATGCAGAGCCAGGCGATGTAGGAGATGCGATGCTCGATCGTCGGACCGGCGCTTCGCACGCCCAGCCCGTCGGCGATGATGTAGCCCGCGATGGTGAAGCCCGTGAGCACCGCGAACAGCGTCGCCAGGCCATGGCGGCTGCCCGGCTTGGGCACGACGTTGCGCAGCGGCATGGCCAGCGCC
Source organism: Rhodospirillales bacterium (assembly GCA_947469635.1). Taxonomy (GTDB): domain Bacteria; phylum Pseudomonadota; class Alphaproteobacteria; order Reyranellales; family Reyranellaceae; genus Reyranella. The sequence continues at coordinate 6,542 of CANIRG010000088.1, forward strand.
ACCAGGCCGAAGCTCAGCAGCAGCACGCCCACGATGTCCTGCACCCGCAGGTGCTCGCCGATGAACTGTCCGGACACCAGTGCCACGAGGAGCGGGCCGAGGCCACGCGCGATGGGATAGGTGTGGCTGAGGTCGCCGTAGGAATAGGCCTTCAGCAGGCAGGTGTAATAGGCGACATGAATCAGCACCGAGGCGATCAGGAACTTCCACGCCGCCGGCTCGATCATCGGCACGAACGGGGCCACGCAGACGCCCATCACCGTGCCGGTGGTCATGATGACGCCGAAGGTCGCCAGCCGGTCCGACGAATCGGACTTCAGGATGGCATTCCAGCTCGCGTGCATGAGGGCTGCCAGCAGCAGCAGCCCGACGATAAGGGGGGCGACGACCATCAGCCCAGCCCGACGCCCCTCATGGCTTGCCCTTGTAGTCCGAGTAGGTGACGTTCACCCGGACACGAACCGTGTTGCCATCCACGTTCACCTGGCCGTCGGCGCGCAGCCGCACGGGCAGCCAGTTGGCCCCGGCGACCTTGTCGCGCACGATCTCGTAGCGCATCGGCCCGATCGGAAAGGCGGTGTTGCGGCCGCAGGTCCTCACAATGGCGTCCTCGTCGGTCGCCACCCAGACGCGGCCGACGAAACCGCGCCGCGTCATGGTGCGCGGGTCGTTGGGATCGCGCGGCTCGCGCGCCAGCATGTCGAACACGCTGGCGTCGTGCGTCCCCGTCTTCTGGCGGCCGGAATAGACGACATCGCGATCGGCCAGGCTCTCGGCCGTGAGCGCGAAGGCGAGCTCGTCGATCAGCCCGTCGACATCCTTGTCGCCGAGCTTGAGGCGGGTGAGCGTGCTGGTGAAGCCCGCGGGAACAGTGTCGCGGCGCGTGCCGTCGCCATCGAAGATCGTGATCTGGCGGAACTCGCCGTCGACCGTGTCACCCTCCAGGGTTTGAATCACGACCTCGGCCGTATAGCCCAGGGCCGCGAAGGCACGCGCAAAGTCGCCTTCCTTGACCGCGACCTCACGGATGAACTCCACCGCCGATATGGGCGAGGAGGCGCCCGGGACGAGCGGCTCCATGCCTTCGTTGCAGTCGACCTCGGCGAGCGCCGGGGCGGCGAGCAGCAACAGGGCAAGAAGCGGGGCGACGCGTGTCATGGGGTTGTTCCAATCCGGCTTTGCCGTACATTACAGCCGTAGCAAGGGACAAGTCGAACGTGCTCCTCCTCATCGACAACTATGACAGCTTTACCTACAACCTCGTCCACTTCCTGGGCGACCTTGGCGCGGTCTGCGACGTGCGCCGCAACGACCAGATCACGGTCGACGCGGCGATGGCGCTGAAACCCGACGCCATCGTGCTGTCGCCCGGTCCCTGCACGCCCAATGAAGCGGGCATCTGCATGGATCTCATCCGGGCTGCAGCCAAGGCGCAGGTTCCCCTGTTCGGCGTGTGCCTCGGCCATCAGGCGATCGGCCAGGTGTTCGGCGGCAAGGTGATACGCGCGCCCGCACCGATGCACGGCAAGCTGTCGACCGTCGACCATGAAGGACGCGGCGTCTTCGAGGAGGTGCCGAATCATTTCCAGGCGACGCGCTATCATTCGCTGATCGTCGAGCGCGAGAGCTACCCGGCCGAGCTGGAAGTCGTCGCACGAACCGGCGACATCGTCATGGGCCTGCGCCACAAGACCCTGCCGATCCATGGCGTGCAGTTCCATCCCGAGAGCATCGCGTCGGAGCACGGCCACAAGATCCTGGAGAACTTCCTCAAGATCGCCGGCGAGCATCCCTCGCAGCAGAAGAAGAAAGTGGCTTGACGTCTTCCGGACCGCGGGCCTCTTGAACCTGAAGGTGACCTGATGCGCCTCTCTCGCCGCTTGCTCTTTGCCGCACCCGCTCTCCTCACCGTCCCCGCCCATGCACAGGCCTGGCCGGCCAAGACGATCCGCATCATCGTGCCCTTCCCGGCGGGGCAGGCCACCGACATCCTGGCCCGCGTCATGGCCGACCAGCTCACCAAGGCGCTGGGCCAGCAGGTGATCGCCGAGAACCGGCCGGGCGCCGGCGGCAGCATCGGCGCCGACGTCGCGGCCAAGGCAGCCCCCGACGGCTACACGCTGCTGATGGTGACGATCTCGACGCACGGCATCGCCCCCGGCCTTTACCCGAAGCTGCCCTACGACCCGCTGAAGGATTTCGCCGCCATTGCCAATGTCGGCCTGACGCCACAAGTGCTGATGGCGAGCCTGAAGAGCGGCATCACCTCGCTGCCCGAGCTGATCGCCAAGGCCAAGGGTGGCGACCTCAACTACGGCTCCTCGGGCAATGGCGCGGCCAGCCATCTCGCCGTCGAGATGCTGCGCAACGCGGCCGGCATCAAGCTCACGCACATCCCCTTCAAGGGCAATGCCGATGCGATGCTGGCGCTGCAGAGCGGCGATATCCAGCTCCTGTCCGACGCCATCCCCGGCGCCATCGGCCCGATCAAGTCGGGCAAGGCAACGGCCATCGGCATCGCCGACATCAAGCGCTCGCCCTTCCTGCCCGACCTCCGCACCTTCGCCGAGCAGGGATTGGCGGGAGTGGTGGCCGTGGGCTGGATCGGCCTTGCCGCTCCGGCCAAGACGCCAGACCCCATCCTCGACCGGCTCGGGACCGAGGTGCAGCGCATCCTCAAGGAACCCGAGGTGCTGGAGAAATTGAAGGGCCTCGCCTTCGTGCCGGCCGGTGAATCACGACAGGCGTTCGCTTCCTACATGGAAGCCGAGATCGCCAAATGGAAGAAGGTCATCGCCGACGCCGGCGTGAAGATCGAGTAGCCGCCTACTCCATCACCGCCGCCTCGGCCGGCACGGCCGAGCCCGCCTTGCGCAGCAGCAGGACGAGCGGAAGTGCCACAAGCGCCACGATCATCATCAATTTGAAGTCGTCGACATAGGCGATGATGCTGGCCTGACGCGTCACCTCGCCGTTCAGCGCCAGCCGGCCCGCGAGCGTCGCGGGATTCCAGAACTGCGCCGCGCCGCCGATATGCAGGGCATCGTTGAAGGGCGTGACGTGGCCCGCCAGCTCGGCATGCATGAGCTGCGTGTTGCGCGTCAGCAGGAAGATCACGATGGAGATGCCGATGCTGGAGCCGATGTTGCGGATCAGGCTGTAGAGCGCCGTCGCCTGCGTGCGGAAGCCGGGCGCCAGGGTCGAGAAAGTGATGGTGGAGAGCGGCACGAACATGAAGCCCAGCCCCATCCCCTGCAGCACGCCGGTGCGGATCAGCGTCCCTTCCGACACGTCGGGCGTGAATCCCGTCATCTCCCACAGCACCGCCGCCGTCGTGACGAGGCCGAAGCCCAGCAGCAGGCGCGGATCGACCCTGTTGATCAGCCGGCCCACGATCATCATCGCCACCATGGTGCCGATGCCGCGTGGCGCCAGCACCAGGCCGGCGTCGACCACCGGATAGCCCATCAGGTTCTGCAGGTAGGGCGTGATCAGCGCCAGGCTCGCCAGCAGGATGATGCCGACGATGAAGATGAAGGCCATGCCGATGGCGAAGTTGCGATCCTTGAAGATGTGCGGATCGATGAACGGCTTGTCGACCGTCAGCGTGTGCGCGAGGAACAGGTAGAAGGCGAGACCGGCCAGCACCGCCTCGACCACGATCTCCGTCGAGGAGAACCAGTCGATCTGCTCCCCGCGGTCGAGCATCATCTGCAGCGCGCCGATCGAGATGCTGAGCGTCAGGAAGCCCGTCCAGTCGAAGCGCGGCTTTGCTTCGGCGCTCTCGCTCAAATAGGCCGACAGGCCGAGGAAGGTCGCGATGCCGATCGGCACGTTGATGTAGAACACCCAGCGCCAGTTGTAGGCCTCGGTCAGCCAGCCGCCCAGCGTCGGGCCCAGGATCGGTCCCACCATCACGCCCATGCCCCACATCGCCATCGCCGAGCCGTGGCGCTCCTTCGGGTAGGAATCGAGCAGCACGGATTGCGACAACGGCACCAGCGGCGCGCCGAACACACCCTGCAGGAGGCGGAACATCACCATCTCGGGCAGCGACGTGGCGAGCCCGCACAGGACGGAGGCCACGGTGAAGCCCACGACGGAAACCAGGAACAGGCGCTTGCGGCCGAAGCGCTCGGCCAGGAAGCCCGTCACCGGCGTCATGATGGCCGCCGCCACGATATAGGAGGTCAGCACCCAGCTGATCTGGTCGATCGTGGCCGAGAGCGAGCCCTGCATGTAGGGCAGCGCCACGTTGGCGATGGTCGTGTCCAGCGCCTGCATGATCGTGGCCAGCATGATGCATACGGTCAGCAAGCCGCGGTGGCGTGCTTGCTGGGCGAGCGTCGTCATGATCGGACTCCAGCCTACAGGCCGACGGTGTGCTTCGCAGACTCGAAGAGGTCGGCGAGCGAGCGGCTGCGGCCGGTGTCGATCTCGACGTTGGCGCTCATGCCGGTGCGCAGCAGCGGCGCGTCGACTGGCAGCTCGACCCGCAGGCGGACCGGCACGCGCTGCACGACCTTCACCCAGTTGCCGCTCGCGTTCTGCGCCGGCAGGACCGAGAACTCGCCGCCGGTGGCCGGGCTGAGGCTGATCACCGAGGCCTTCCAGGTGCGGCCGGGATAGGCGTCGATCGTCACCGTCGCCGTATCGCCCGGCTTCAGGAAGGTGATGTCCGATTCCTTCGGATTGGCGTCGACCCAGACGTCGGCCGTGGCAACCAGGCTGAAGGCCGGCTGCGCGGCCGGAAGCTGCTCGCCCACCTGCAGCGCATCGACATTGGCTACGATGCCGGCCATCGGCGCGGCAACGACTGTGTGAGCGAGATCGCGCCGCGCTTTGTCGACCTGGGCTTGCGCCGCGAGATAGCTCGGATTCTGCTCCACGGCCGCATCGGCGGCGCCGCCGAGTTGGGCCAGCGTGGCTTCGGATTCGCGTTGCGCCACCGTCACCCGCTCCCGGGCCGCGTCGAGCTCGCGCTTGGCCTGGTCGAAGGTCGCCTGGGCCGTGACACCGCGTTTCAGCAGGTCCTGCTGCCGGCCAAAGTTGCCTTCGAAGAACGAGATGTCGCTCTGCGCCTGGACGATCTGCGCCAGCTTCTGACGATACGTCGCCTTCAGCGTCGCGATCTGGTTGCGCACGGCGCCGAGATTGGCCTCGGCACCCGCAAGCGCGATGCGGAACGGCTCGTCATCAAGGGCGAACAGCAACTGGCCCTTCTCGACCCGTTGGTTCTCGCGCACCGCGATACGGGCCACGGTGCCGGTGACATCGGTCGAGACGGTGAGCTTGCCGGCATGGACATAGGCATTATCGGTCGACACATAGCGCCCGCCCAGGAGATAGGCGCCGAGGGCACCGGCCAGCACCACGAGCGGCCCCACGGCAAACAACAGCGTGCGCAGCCGCTTGCGCGTCCAGCGCGGCGGCGGTGGCGAAGAAGGTTCCGGCACGATCGCGGGGAGCGGGACGGGAGGCTCGTCGTCCACCCCGTCTTCGCGTCGCAGTGAAGTCACGTTACGCATTTTTACTCTCCTCCAGAACCGTCCCGGTCGCGATGCCCAGCAGGTTGCCTTTCATGGCGGTCAATACTTCGAACAGGATGGCGCGATCCTTCGCCGGCACGCCTTCAAACGATTCGCTGCGGGTCCTGGCTCCGATGACCATGATCTGCTCGATGAGGGGATGGGCTTTGGGCGTCAGGTAGAGCTGCCGCACGCGGCGGTCGGTGGGATGGGCGCGGCGCTCGACGTGGCCGGCCGCTTCCACCCGGTCGAGAATGCGCGTGAGTGTGATGGGCTCGATCTCGAGCAGGTCCGCGAGATCGCCCTGCTGCATGCCTTCATTGCGTGCGATGTGCACCAGCACCTGCGCCTGGGCACGGGTCAGCCCCAGGCCCCGCGCGTTCTGCTCGAACCGCTTGCGCAGAAGCCGCGCCACGTCGTGGATCAGCAAGCCGACATTGTTTTCCAGCAGGTCCATCGCCATTCCATAAGCTAGCTTATAATAAGTGAGCTTAATTTATGGCAAAGATGAGGCAGGCGAGGATTTCGCCCTGATTTCTGCCTAGGAGGCGACCCCGAAGCCGGCGCGCTGGATCGCCCGGGTGATGGCGGCGATGTCGGCGCCCTCCGGCAGGCGCATCTCGCCGCTTTGGAGATCGAGCGACAGCGGCGCCGTGCCGGCGCCAGTGGCGGCACGGGTGACGGCCTTGATACAGCCGTCGCAATCCATGCCGGTGACCTTGAGGATGATGTCTGTAGCCATGTGATATAGCTAACCGCCCGCCGGCCGAACCGGCAACAGGGAAATGACAGCCTGGGAAGACGTGAGGGACTGGTGAGCGGCGACATCGACGATTTTCGCGGCCTGTTGGCCAAGGTCGGCAACGGCCAGACGCTCGGCATCGACGAGGCCGAGCGGGCGTTCGACATCATGACCAGCGGCGACGCCACCCCCGCCCAGATGGGCGCCTTCCTGATGGGGCTGAAGGTGCGCGGCGAGACCGCCGACGAGCTGGCGGGCGGCGCCCGGGCGCTGCGGGCCAAGGTCCTGCGCGTGAAGGCGCCCGACGGCGCGATAGACATCGTGGGCACCGGCGGCGACCACCACGGCACCTACAACGTGTCGTCCTGCTCGGCCTTCGTCGTTGCAGGCGCGGGCGTGCCCGTCGCCAAGCACGGCAACCGCGCCTTCACCTCCAAGTCGGGCGCGGCCGACGTGCTGGGCGCGCTCGGCATCAATCTCGACCTGCCGATCGAGACGCTGGAGAAGGCGCTGCTCGAAGCCAAGGTGTGCTTCCTGATGGCGCCACGCCATCACAGCGCCATGCGCAACGTGGCGGGCCCGCGGGTCGAGCTCGCGCCCACGCGCACCATCTTCAACCTGCTCGGCCCCATGTCGAACCCCGCTCTGGTGAAGCGCCAGCTCGTGGGCGTGTTCGACCGGCGTTGGCTCAGGCCCGTCGCCGAGGCGCTGGGCCGGCTGGGGCTGGAACGCGCCCTGGTCGTGCACGGCCGCGACGGCATGGACGAGCTCACGACCACCACGACGAGCTGGGCGGCATCGCTCGAGAACGGCAAGGTCACCGAGATCGAGATCGCCCCCGAGCAGGCCGGCGTGAAGCGCGCCGACATGGCCTCGCTCAAGGGCGGCGATGCAAAGCACAATGCCGAGGCGATCGAGAAGCTGCTGGCCGGCGAGAAGAGCGCTTTCCGCGACATCGTTGTATTGAACAGCGCCGCCGCCCTCATGGTAGCAGGCGAGGTCGGCGACCTCGAGGAAGGCGCCGCGCTTGCCACCCTCTCCATCGACAGCGGCAAGGCTGCCGCTTCCCTCGCCCTTTTGAGAAAGATCTGCACATGAGCGACACGCTGGCCAGGATCGTCGCCGACAAGAAGCGCCACGTCGCCGGCCGCATGTCGATGCGCCCCCTGCGCATGGTCGAGGCATTGGCGCGCAACACCGATTCGCCGCGCGGCTTCGCCAAGGCGCTGAAGGCCACCATCGCCACCGGCGGCTACGGGCTGATTGCCGAGATCAAGAAAGCCTCGCCCAGCAAGGGGCTGATCCGGGAGGATTTCGATCCCCCCTCCCTCGCCCGCTCCTATGAGCGCGGCGGCGCCACCTGCCTCTCGGTGCTGACCGACGAGCCCTACTTCCAGGGCAAGGACGAGTTCCTGCTGCAGGCCCGCGCCGCCTCGAAGCTGCCGGCGCTGCGCAAGGATTTCATGATCGACACCTACCAGATCGTGGAAGCCCGTGCGCTGGGCGCCGACTGCGTGCTGCTGATCATGGCCTGCCTCGACGATTCGCTGGCCGCTGAGCTGGCGAAGACCGCGCGCAAATGGGGCATGGATATACTGGTCGAGGTCCATGACGCCACCGAGCTCGAGCGCGCGCTCAAGGTCGACGCCGACCTGATCGGCGTCAACAACCGCAACCTCAAGACGCTCAACGTCGACCTCGCCACCACCGAGCAGCTCGCGCCGATGGTGCCGAAGGATCGCGTGCTCGTGGCGGAAAGCGGCCTCGGCACGCCGGCCGATCTCGCCCGCATGTCCAAGGTCGGGGCGTCGGCCTTCCTGATCGGCGAGAGCTTCATGCGCCAGCCCGACGTGGAGGCGGCGGTGCGGGCGCTGATGCTGCGCGAGGCTGCATGAGCGGCGAGCTCACCCATTTCGACGCGACCGGCAACGCCCGCATGGTCGATGTCGGCGGCAAGGAGATCACCGAGCGCATCGCCGTCGCCCGCGCCACGGTCACGATGCTGCCGGCGACGCTCGAATTGATCGCCAACAAGAAGGCCGCCAAGGGCGACGTGCTGGCCGTGGCGCAGCTCGCCGGCATCATGGCCGCCAAGCGCACGGCCGACCTGATCCCGCTCTGCCATCCGCTGGCGCTGTCGTCGGTCGAGCTGAAGCTCAGCCTCGACAAGGCGCGCAACGCCGTCGACATCGAGGCCACCTGCAAGCTCAAAGGCCGCACCGGCGTCGAGATGGAAGCGCTGACGGCCGCCTCGATCGCCGCCCTCACCGTCTACGACATGTGCAAATCAGTCGACCGCGGCATGGTGATCTCCGACGTGAAGCTTCTCCACAAGTCCGGCGGCAAGTCGGGAACATGGCAAGCATGACCGAGGTCTTCGCTGGGGGCGCGCCACTCCAGTGGCGCGATTTTCCCTGGTACGAGCAAAGACGCGCGACTGGAGTCGCGCGCCCCCAGCCATGAGGGAACCCATGCTATCCGTCCGCGACGCCCACGCCCGCGTGATCGCGGCCTTCGGCCCCCTCCCCGCCGAGACCGTGTCGGTGGCCGACGCCGCCGGTCGCGTGCTGGCGCAGGCGCCCCGGGCGCGACTGACGCAGCCGCCCGCCGACCTCTCGGCCATGGACGGCTATGCCGTGCGCGCCGAGGACATCCCCGCCGCCCCCACGACGCTCACGCTCGTGGGCCAGGCGCCGGCCGGCGGCTCCTACGACCACGCGCTGAAGCCCGGCGAGGCGGTGCGCATCTTCACCGGCGGCCCGCTGCCGATGGGCGCCGACGCCATCGTCATCCAGGAAGACACCAAGGCCGACGGCAACAGGATCACCATCCTCGAAGCGCCGCGCATCGGCCGCCACATCCGCAAGGCGGGCCTCGACTTCACCGCGGGCGACACGCCGCTCGCCGTCGGGCGCACGCTCACCACGCGCGACGTGGCGCTGGCCGCGGCGATGAACCACCCGTGGCTCACCGTGCATCGCAAGCCACGCATCGCGATCCTCTCCACCGGCGACGAGTTGGTGATGCCGGGCGAGCCGGTGGGCCGCAACCAGATCGTCTCCTCCTCCGGCATCGCCGTGGCGGCGCTGGTGCGCGGCTGGGGTGGTGAGCCGACGCTGTTCGACATCGCGCGCGATGACGCGGCCCTCATCCAGGACAAGATCGCGGCGGGCGCGCAGCATGACCTGCTGATCACCCTGGGCGGCGCCTCGGTCGGCGACCACGACCTGGTGCAGGGTGCGCTCAAGGCGCAGGGCTTCGACATGGATTTCTGGCGCATCGCCATGCGTCCGGGCAAGCCGCTGATGTTCGCCGCCAAGGATTGCGCGCGCGTGCTCGGCCTGCCCGGCAATCCCGTGTCGACGATGGTCTGTGCGCTCCTGTTCCTGAAGCCCGCGATGGACCGCATGCTGGGCCAGCCGGGCGACCTCGTGGCCACCGAACCCGCGCGGCTGGCCGTCGACGTGAAGGAGAACGACCAGCGCGAGGATTACGTCCGCGCCCTGCTCACCCGCTCCGCCGACGGATCGCTCACCGTCGAGCCGCACAAGGTGCAGGATAGTTCCATGCTTTCGGTGCTCGCCTGGGCGAACGGCCTGCTGGTCCGTCCCGCGCACGATCCGGCGCGCAAGGCGGGGGATAGCGTGCAGGTGATCGACATGGCCGGTATCGGCGGAAACTACTGACGGCGATTAACCGTCCAAAGCCGCCAACCGGCGCGCCAGCTCGCCGGGTATCCAGGCGTCGACGGGTCGGAGCCTCCCAGTTTCTCGTAGTCGGCTCGCGACCTCCAGAGCTCGCATCAGCAGCGGCCTTGCTTCGCCTTCCGACATTTCGGCGATCTTGACGCAGGAAACGATCACATCGCGCTGCCAACCGGCATTGCCAGGGTCCGCCGTCGCAAGACGCTCCCGGATCGAAAGACCGGCGCGGAAGCTCGTCAGCGCCTCCGGCAGATTTCCCTGACCCACCTGCACGTCGCCGATCTTGTTGTACGACACCGACAGATCGCGCTGCCAACCGGCATTGCCAGGGTCCGCCGTCGCAAGACGCTC
>CANIRG010000089.1 GCA_947469635.1 Rhodospirillales bacterium
ACTGGGCATCTCCGTCTCCGTGAGCGTCATCACCTGGCCTGCCCGCGCCTGCCGGATCATGCCCACGGCCGTGCTCTCGGCATGCAGCATCGCGAAGACGGGACGCCGCGACAGCATCGCCTGGAAGACCTTGGACGGCGTGTAGTGCCGTTCCGTCGAGCCCAGCACCAGGACCGTATCGCTCCGCTCGAGGTGATTGAGCGTATCGACGTAGCCGATGCGATTCGGATGCTCGCTCACCATGTCGTCGACCCCAAGCTCGCGCGCACGTGGCAGCACGCGATATCCGTTGGGGTCGTCGGGAGATGTGCCCGTGCCGACAAAGTGCACACGCAGCCGGGAGGCGGCGGCCGGTGCCATGTCGCGCAAGATGGCCAATCCCGCGAGGAACGAGTCCAACACCCCCAGCCCCTGAGGCAGCAAGGCGCCGGCATAGATCATGTGGAAATGCCCGTCGCCGGGCTGGAACAGGAACGGCGGCCGATGCAGCGTCCGCACCAGGTCGAAATCCTCGGGGGCGCTGCCCATCGGCATGTAGGCCAGCACCGCCTGCTCGGCGACACGCGGATTGCGTTCCAGCATGCCGGCGACGTAGCCCGGCGCCATACCGGTGATCAGCGCGGCATCGCGGACCGACCAGGGCTCGAGCACGTCGGCCAGGCGATTTGACGCCCAGGCCCGCGTGAAGCGGCGCTCCGCATCCGGCCTGACATTGACGATCCAGGGATCCTGGTAGTCGATGCCGAACGGCAGGCCATAGCGGCGATGGATCAGCCGGCCTACCGGGGCGAGGAAGTTCGACGGGATCGTCACCAGGACGAAGTCGATCTCGCGGTTTGCCGCCAGTTGCCCAAGCGCCCGATAGCAGCCCCAGAAGGCGCGCACCCCGATGTCGCCGACCAGCCGGACGGGGCGGACGGACATCGTCCGGGCATGGATGACCCGAAGGCCGGGAGCGACCAGCAGCTCCAGGTCGGGGTCGGGACGCTCCTCGTATTCGGCCGGATCGCCGGTGACGACGATCGGCTCCCATCCGAATTCCGGCAGGTAGCGCGACCACAACCGCGCCCGCTGCGCACCGACGAGGTTGCTGGGCGCAAAGTGGCCGCTGACCAGTGCGACCCGTCGCGTCACGCCTTGGCCAGCCGGGCGATCGCCCGTCGATAGAAGTCGAGATAGCGCTCGGTGACGACGTCGGGCGAATATTCCTGCTCGGCGCGCTGGCGGCAGGTCGCGCGGTCGATCGTGCCGAGCTTCGCCACCGCCTCGCAGCCCTCCTCGATGGAACGGATCAGGAAGCCGTCGACGCCCGGACGCACGATCTCGGGCAACGATCCGCGGGGGCAGGAAATGATCGGCGTGCCGCAGGCCAGCGACTCGGCGAAGACGATGCCGAAAGGCTCGTTCCACTGGATCGGCACCACCATGGCGCGGGCCTGGCCCAGCACCGTGTTCTTCTGCTCGTCGTTCACCGGACCGATGTACTCGATGCCGTCACGGCCGATCCAGGGCTCGATCTGCTGCTTCCAATAGTCGGCCTCGTGGCCCGTCTCGGCATGGTTGCCGGCGATGATCAGGCGCTGGCCGGTGCGGCGGGCGATCTCGATCGCCCAATGGGCGCCTTTGATGCTCTCGACACGGCTGAGGAACACGAGCGGTGCGTCGGCCGCGACGGACGGGCTGAACTTCAGCGCGTCCATCTCGGCCATGTTGGGGATGCCTTCCCAGAATCCGCCGGCGCGGCGGCCGACGGACGCCAGATAGTCGCTACAGCCGGTGAAGCTGATCACATGGGGCGCGGCGAGCTTCACCGCCAGGCCGACGGTGCGCAGTGTCGGATCGCGCTCATAGGTCATCACCAGCGGCAGGCGCCCGCGCAGGTAGGGCGTGAGATAGGCCACGCGCGAGAAGCTGTGGACGATGTCGGGGCGAAAGGAGCGGATCGCCTTCCACAGCGTCCAGCTGTTGATCAGCGTATCGGGGAGAGATTGCGAGCGCAGGCCGGACCAGGGCTGGAAGACGTCCGCCGGACATTTCGACCCGGGCCGAGCCAGCAGGCAGATCTCGTGGCCGCGCGACCGCAGGCGGCGGATCAACCCGTCGATCACGCGCTCGGTACCACCGTACAACTCGGGAGGGACCTCGACCTCGGGATCGGCGGTGACAAGAATGCGCATTAGCGGGCTCCCCGATCGCGACGCTCAAAGGCCTTGGCCACCGATCGGACAAGGGCTTCCCGCTCGACTTCCCAATTGTAGCGCTGCTGCCCCAGCCGCCAGGCCACGGCCTTCGCCACGGTCAGCGCGGCGAGCTCATTGGCGAGACGATCGAGTTGGCCCGCCATGCCATCAGGATCACCGAGCGTGACCAACGCAGCCGCGGATCCCAGCTCGGGCGCAAGCGCCCGCTGCGCCGGCGTATCGCTCAGCATCACCGGCACGCCCGCCAGAAGGTAGGTGAAGATCTTGTTGGTGAGGCACAGACGACGGCTCTCGCTGACATCGGTCTCCAGCGACAGGCCGAGATCGTAGGAGGCAGCGAGCCTGACCATCTCGTCCGGCGCGACCATCGGCAGGATCCGCACCCGTGCGGCGATGCCGAGGTCGCGCGCCAGGGCCATCAAGGTCTCGCCATGACCCCACCGGTTGCTGCCCCGAATATCGAGCGTGACGTGGGCTCGGGCACGCGCCATCGCCCGCAGGAAAGCCTGCAGGCCGCGATCGAGTCCGATCGTCTGGGAGAACCAATAGGCCTTGAGCTGATTGGGCGGCCCGGACGTCGCCACGGGCGCGGACGGCGCCATGGCGAGGGGAAAGACGTTCAGGATCGTCACCGGTGTGACGCCGTATCGCGCCGCGTAGGCCTGGCCGATCAAGGGCGCCGCCGCCGTGACATGGGAGCAGGACGGCACCGTGGCGCCTTCCACCCGTTCCACCATCTGCATGCGGAAGGCTTCGGCCGGGCCTTCCCCGCCCTCGCCGGAGTGGAAATCCTCGGCGTCGAAGCCCAGCAGCGCGCCATGACGCCGTACCGCGGCGGCGGCGGCCGGCAAGGCCGCGACATAGTGCGCGATATAGAGATCGGCGCGCACCGCAACCGTCGCCCGGCGCAAGGCGCCCGACGGCACGCCATAGGCGGCAGAAGCCAGCGACGGCCCGACGGCGCGTCCGCCGGCAGACTGAAATCGGGCCCAGAGGCGCGCGGCCCGGCTGACGTATCGGTCGGTCGCGGATCGTGTCGCCCGCCGAACCCGCCAGGGAACCCGCGCGACGATCTCGTCGTCGTAGGCGCCGAGATCGTTGCTGTCGCTGCAAACCACCGCCGTTACGTCGTAGCCGGCGTTATGGAGGGCATCCGCCTCCTTCACCAGGCGCGGATTGGACGACAGGCTCCCGGGGCTGACGACGCAAACGCTGCGGGATGGCGCCATCGACTCAATCCGACGTGGAGTTGGCCTGGGGCAGGGCTTGCGCTGCCGATGGCGGAGGCAAAGGTTCGAAGCGAAGCGGCGCGCTCAGCTTCATCGCCTGATTGCCGAAGCCCAGCTCCTGACGGAAGTTGAAGGGAATGCCGTCGGGGCTGCAGGTGTCGACCACGAAGCGCAGCGCATTGTCGACTTCATGGTCGATCATGATGTTGGTCACGGCCGTCATGAGGTCGAGGCCATACTCGCCGGCCGCCAGCATGTAGGAATCCAGCGACAGCGTGCACTCGTAGCGGCCTGCCTCGGTCGGCAGCGAGACGTTGCTGAAGGTGCCCGACGAATAATAGGCGATGGCGATATTGTGCTGGTCGCGCAGGATGGCCTGGATCGACATGCCGGGCAGGCCCGTCGTCTCGAGCACGACGTGCATGCGAAGCGGCGTGCCCGGGACGTAGCGCTCGGTTGGAATGCCCTTCTCGTCGAGCAGTTCGGCCGATATCAGCGTGGCGTTGGTGCCGCGGTCCCATCTCCGGACGACGCTCGTCTTGCTGCGCGACGACGTGTAATGGGCGAGCGCCGCATCGACCGGGCCATCGAACGTCACGCGGCCGGAATCCAGCACGATGGCGCGGTTGGTGAGCGCGGCCACGGCCGCGAAATTGTGGCTGACGAAAAGCACCGTGCGTCCGCTGCCGGCGACCTCGGACATGCGGTTCATGCATTTCGACTGGAACTCGACGTCGCCGACCGCCAGCACCTCGTCGACGACCAGGATCTCGGCCTCGAGATGGGCGGCGACGGCGAAGGCCAGCCGCACGTACATGCCCACCGAGTAGCGCTTGACCGGCGTGTCGATGAACTTGGCGACGCCCGCGAACTCCACGATCTCGTCGAAGCGCCGGCGCATCTCGGCCTGGCTCATGCCCAGGATGGCGCCGTTGAGGAAGATGTTCTCGCGGCCCGAAAGCTCGGGGTGGAAGCCGGTGCCGATCTCGAGCAGGCTGTTCACGCGGCCGTGGATCTCGACGCGGCCTTCGGTGGGCTCGGTGATGCGCGACAGGATCTTCAGCAGCGTCGTCTTGCCGGCGCCGTTGTGGCCGATGATGCTGACGAGCTCGCCCCGCTTGATCTCGAAGTCGACGTCGCGCAGCGCCCAGAATTCCTCGAAGCGTCCGTCCTCGACCTTCGGGGTCCTCTTGAACAGATCGCGGGCGCCGCGCAGCACGTTGCGCGCGCCGCGCATCATCTTGTCGGAAAAAAGGTCTGTCTGGTCGATCTTGTGGCCGATGACGAACCTCTTGCCGAGGTTCGTGGCCTGGATGACGGCGTCGGTCATCGTCAGATCATATCCGCGAAGCCGCGCTCGGTGCGGCGGAATGTATGGATGCCCCACCACAGGAACAGCACGACCACGGCCATGCTGAGCGCGAAGCCCGGCAGGTAGATGGGGCTCTCGCCGCCGATGATCGACCAGCGGAAGCCGTCGATCACGCCCACCATCGGATTGAGGCTGTAGAGCAGGCGCCAGCGCTCCGGCACGACGCTGCTGGCAAATCCCACCGGCGAGACATAGAGCCCGAATTGCAGGGCGAAGGGGATGAGGAAGCGGAAATCGCGGTACTTGACGATCATCGACGCGGCCCAGATCGCCGGGCCGATGGCGGTCAGAAGGGCCAGCAGGACGAACACCGGCATCAGCAGGATCTGCCAGCCCGGCACAATGCCGTACCAGATCATCACCCCGGCGAGGATGGAAAGACTCACGGCAAAATCGATCAGGCCGACCACCATGGTGGCCAGCGGCACGATCATCCTGGGAAAGTAGACCTTGCTGATCAGGTTGCCGTTGGAGACGACGCTCGACGAGGCGTCGGCCAGCACCGCGGAGAACAACGTCCAGGGCAACAGCCCTCCCAGCACCACGACGGCGTAGGGCGTGCCGCCGGTCGTGGCCAGCTTGGCGAGGCTGCCGAACAGCACGGTGAAGACCACCATGGTCAGGAACGGGCGCACGAAGGCCCAGGCCGCGCCGATCACCGTCTGCTTGTAGCGCACGGCGACATCGCGCCACGCGAGGATGAAGAACAGCTCGCGATAGCGCCACAGATCGGGCCAATATTGACGGTCGGCGCCGCCCGCTTCGAGAACGAGGTGAATGGGAGGCGATCGATCTGCAGAGCTCATGATTCGCCCTTCATACGACGCGGACGTGCCTTGAGGCGAGCGAGGAGTCGCCGCGCCGCCGGAGCGAAATGGGCCCGGCGATAGGGCTCGACCGCTGTCGGATCGGCCTTGCCCCTGGCGAGCTGCCCGATGATCGCCTCGGCAAGGGCCGCTGTGTCCGCCGGGTCGACCGTGACCCCTACCCTGCCGTCGGGAATGGCATCGCCGCTGCCGCCGCCCTTGCCGCCGACGACGCGCAAGCCGCAGGCAGCCGCCTCGAGATAGACGATGCCAAAACCTTCCTGGGTGCTGGGCATCACGTAAAGGTCGGCAAGCCGGTAGAGATCCAACAGATCCGCGTCGGGCACGAAGCCGAGGAAGCGCACCGCGGCCGGATCCGGCACCAGCTCGCGGGCGCGTCGTTCGAGCCGGGCGCGGTCGTCGCCATCGCCGGCCACGGCGTGGACGAGGGTCGGGAACCTGGCGCGCACGGCCGGAAGCGCGGCAAATATTTGCTCGTGGCCCTTGTAGCGCTCGCTCGCGGCAAGCCGGCCGACGGTGAGCAGGATCGGCCCCGGTCCCAGCTGCAGGCGCCCGGCCAGGGCGTCGGACCGCGGTCCCGGCGCGAACATGTCCCGCACCGTGTCGGGCAGGACACGTGCACGCTCGGGCGCCAGGTCGACCCAGCCCAGCAGCGAATGGCGCGTCGCCCGGCTCACCGCCGTCGCCATGTCGGCGGCCCCGATCGCCTTGCGCACGATCGCCGGCCGAGGCCCCCAGATGTCGGTGCCATGCGCCTGAACCCAGTACCGCGCCCCGGCGAATCGGGCGACCATCCAGGCCACGGGCGCCATGAAGGG
This sequence comes from Rhodospirillales bacterium, assembly GCA_947469635.1. Lineage (GTDB taxonomy): Bacteria > Pseudomonadota > Alphaproteobacteria > Reyranellales > Reyranellaceae > Reyranella. The sequence goes on from CANIRG010000089.1 coordinate 6,448, forward strand.
ATGGCCGCAAAAGACGATGTCGACGGGGCGAAGGCGCCACGCCGTCCACAAGGCGATGAGCGAGAACAGCGGACGGCTGAGCACGGCCGGCAACTGGCGAATGCCCTTCGGCAGCGTGCTGCCGTCCACGTTGCCCAGGCGCGGCAGGATCACGATGTCGGCATCGCCTTCCGCCAGGGCCTCGAACAGATCCTGGTTGTAGCGGGCGATACCGCCGCCGACCCCATAGCAGTCACTGACCAGGGCAAGGACGCGCGTGCTCATCGGCCTGTCATGCCGATGCAGGGCCCGCCCAGCCGGCCTGCCAGACCCGCAACGCCCAGGCGCGCGACGCCGTCGAGAAGGACACATCGCCAGGCGGCGCACCGGCGGCCTCGGCGATCCAGCGACCGACCGGCGTCACGAAGCCGGTCTTGCGGCGGGCACGGCTGGCCGCCGGAAGCGGCGGGTCGGGAATGTCGGCGATGGCTGCCTTGGCATCGACCGAGGCAAGCACCCGACCCGCCGGCAAGGCGGCAAGAAAGAACGGATCGACATAGGGCACGCGGATCTCGATGGCATGCGCCATGCCCGCCCAGTCGGCATCGCGCAGAAGCTGGTTGCGCATGTAGAGAGAGGTTTCCAGCGCCGCGACCCGATCGAAGTCGCCGAGCCGCCGGCCCGCCTGCAGGGCGGCGGCGATCCCGCTGAGCGGGGCCAGCCGGCGCAGTCCCTCCTCCCGCACCGCCGGGTCGAGCAGATCGTCGAGCTCCCACGGCATGTAGACGCTACGGCGCAGCAGATACGCCCCGGCCCAGTCGCCGCCGTATTGCAGCAGCCCCGCCGCCTTGGGATGGATGCCGAGGCCCGCGCCGATGCCCGCCGTCAGCAGGCGCCGCGCCAGCGCTCCAACGCCTGGAAGGAAATGAAAGGGCCGCAGGAAATGCACGCTGCGCGGCACGTCGACGAACGAGGGGTAGCCGCCGAAGCATTCGTCCGCCCCCAGCCCGCTCAGCGCGACCTTGATGCCCGCCTCGTGCGCCGCCTTGGCGACGAACCAGGTGTTGATGCCGTCGACCGACGGCAGGTCCATGGCGTCCAGGATGGCCGGCAGATCGCGCTCGAACTCGGCGCGATCCACGGTGCGCACGATATGCCGCGCGCCGTAGCGGGCCGCCACCTCGGCCGCCAGCGGCGCCTCGTCGAGCGGCGCCCCCTTGAACTCCTCGAACGCCAGCGTCACGGCCAGGATGTCGCGCGCGCCCAGTTCCGCCATCGTGCCGAGCAGCGCGCCCGAATCGAGCCCCGCCGACAGGAACACCGCGACCGGCACGTCGGCCACGAGATGATGGCGCACCGAGTCCCGCACTGCTGCGCCCATCTGCAGCCGCGCGTCGGCGCGATCGCCGTCGGCCTTGTCGGCCCGCAGCGCCAGCGACGACGCGACGTCGTAATATCGCTGCGGCGCGCTCGGGCCCGACGCATCGATCGTCACCACCGTGCCGGCCGGAACCGCGCGGATGCCCTGCCACACCGTGAAGGGCTCAGGCACGCTGCCGAACAGGTGGAAGCCGACGATGCCGGCGGGATCGGGGTCGCGCGATACGGCGCCCCCTGCCAGCAGCGCCTTGGCCTGCGAGGCAAAGCGCAGCGTCCAGCCGTCGTCGGCATAGTAGAGCGGCTTGATGCCGAGAGGGTCGCGCGCCAGCACGAGGAGGCGCTGCCGTGCATCCCACAGGCCGAAGGTGAACATGCCGCGCAGCTGCTCGACCATCGCCGTGCCGCGATCGGCATAGAGCTGCAGCAGCACCTCGGTGTCCGAGCCGCTGCGGAAGGCATATCCCTTGGCCTGGAGCTCGGCGCGCAGCTCGCGGTAATTGTAGATCTCGCCATTGAAGGTGATGGAGAGCATCCCGTCGGCGCTGTGCATCGGCTGGGCGCCAGCCTCCGACAGGTCGATGATCGCCAGCCGCCGATGGGTGAATCCGACACGGCCGTCAGGCGACAGCCAGTCGCCGCTGCCGTCGGGCCCACGTGCCGCCATACGCCGGTTCATGCGCTCGAGCTCGCCGCGATCCACGGCGGGAGCGACATCGAGATAGGCGTGGATGCCGGCTATTCCGCACATGCTTCTATTGAGACCGATCTGGAGGTTGCTCGCCGTCAGCGGGCGCCGGTGCCGCCGAAGACCACGGCGAAGGTACGCAGCACGATCACCAAGTCGAGCCACAAGGAACAGTGCTTCAGATAGAATAGATCATATTCGAGCTTGGAGCGCATTTCGTCATGGTCGTGCGCGTAGCCCTGATTGATCTGCGCCCAGCCGGTCACTCCCGGCCGAACGATTCCCCTCAACCGGAAGAAGGGAATCTCGCGCACATACTTGCGCTCGAGCTCGAGCGCCTCCGGCCGAGGGCCGACCCAGCTCATCTCCCCGCGCAGGATGTTGACGACCTGCGGCAATTCGTCGAGCCGGGAGCGGCGCAGGAACGTTCCTATACGGGTCACCCGGGGATCGGCCGTGGCCGTGAAGCTCGGCCCGGTGGAGCCGTGATACATCGTACGGAACTTGATCATCGGAAAGATGTGCCCGCGGCGGCCGACGCGGCGCTGCACGAAAAAGACCGGACCTCGAATGTCCAGGCGCACCGCAAGCGCCACGAGCACGAGCACCGGCAACAGCAAGGGCAGCAACAGCACGGTGCACAGAAGCTCCGTGGCGCGGCGGACCACGAGATACTGGCGGGATGGCAGCAACGCGCCGAATTCATTGGGCGCAAGCCCGCTGAGCGGCGTGCGGCCGGTCATGGTCTCCAGGACGAAGCGACGATCCAGGATCGGCACGCCGGCGATCGCCGCGCTCGCCAACCCGGCAACCTGCCGCTCCGGCAGATCGACATCGAGATCCGCCACGATCGCATTGACGGGAATGTCCTGCTTCTCGACCTCCTCGAAAGTGAGCCAACGGCATGTCGGCAAGTTCGGCATCTGGGCAATCGACGCCGGCGGCGTCACCGCATAGGTGCGAATGAGGTAGCGAGCGCGCACCTGGGCCACGAAGGCCATCCAGAGTACGGCGAGCAAGCCGCTGCCGAAGAGCTGCACGCGCGAATATTCCGAGCGCAGCAGCACGAGGATCACCGCGATCGTCGCATAGGCGATGGCGGCGACCGGCGCCACGTAGCCGATGTTGCCCTGGAAGGTGACCCGCGGAAAGGCGTCGAGCCGTCTGCCGCAATACCACACCACCGCGTAGGCGACGGCAGTCGACAGGATGGTCTGCTCGGTCGGGCCGATGCCTTTGGCAAAAGGTTCGCCGATGGCATAGATCGGGATCGGCAGGGCGACACAGAACAGGAAGCCACCGAGGAAATCGAGCCAGGCTTCGAAAAACCGCTGGGACGCCGAACGGATTGCCAGGGCGCCCTTTTCAAGCAAAGGGTCGGCAGTCGAAGCCTCAGCCTCGGCCGGGATCGCACCGCTCAAGATCGACCCTCCTGCTCAACAGAGCGACGCGCCAGCTCAGCCGCGAGCGCGCTCCGGCAACAATGCCATTCTTACCCCGTGCCCGTACGCCCCAAGCATACTTGCACCCGCGGTGATCATAGTTGAAGTGCGCCCGAAAGGCTACCGGCTCAACAATTCTTGGGCCCGCCCGGTGGCACGGGCGGGAAAACATAGATGATCATCGCCATTTTGCGACCGCTGGCCGGCGGCCAGAAGACCGTCGGCTTGCCCAAATTCGCCCAAGGGCTGCCGTAGTAGCCGAAGGCGCCACCCTCCGCGCACAGGTTGTCGACGACCTGATCCAGCCCGGCTCCGTTGTCGGGCGGCTGGGCACCAACTTGTTTCTGCCCGGGGCGATGCGACACCCCGAAAGGCGAGCCAGCGCCTACGGGACGCACATTGTATCGTGGGCGTACCGTATCGACCGGTGCCCCGAGGATGAACCAGCCGCGACGCATTGCGCGATCGAGCTGAACGGCATCCTCGGCCATCGCGTGCGGCTGCCGGACGCCCAGGTCCATGCGCTGCATGGCGCGCCGGAATTTCACCCGCGACGCCTCGAGGCCCGCGACCTCCTCCCAGAGAGCGTCGGCCGCCCCGGCGGTCGGCAGCGGCACCTTGAAGCCGTCACTCCAATAAACCGTCGTTCCCGCGGGAACATTGCCCTCGATCCACGCGACCATGTCGCCAGTGACAGAGTCGCGCCAATAGGCCCACACGCTGGAAGCCCCGACGACGGCGACATGGAGCGCGAGCAGGCTCGCAAGGGCCACGGGCGCGTACGATCGCCAGCGGGCCAGGCCGGCCACGACCTGCGAAAGCGCCATAGGCGCCATGACGCTCGCCAGCAGCAGAAGGGCGCCATCGTGACGTAAGCCGCCCGTCGATGGCTTCAGCGCCAGCACGGTCAGCAGCGCCATCCAGAGCCCGATGGCGATGGCATAGGCGCGGTCGCTGCGCGGCGCCAGCAACAGGGCAAGGATGGAGCCCAGGATCGGCAGCCCAACGCCGGTCAGCACCAGCGTCTGGACAGCCGTCATCGTGGCACCCTGCTCCGTCGCCTGGTTGAGCAGGCGAACGCTGATGATCTGCCTGAAATTGCCGGCGAGCGACGTCACGTACCAGGGCGCCATGAGGAGGAAGACCACGATTGCCGCGCTGAGCGCCTGAAGGAGGACGAGGCGCCTTCGCCCCGTGTCTTCCTCGCGCTGCATCAGCTCGATCAGCAAGGGAACGAGCGCCAGGCCCATCTCGACACGCGTCGCCAGGGCCACGCCCATCAGGCTCCCCGAGATGGCCGCGCGCCACGGCCGGCGAGCGGTCGACGCGGCCACGAAAGCCAGCATCGCGAACGACCAAGCGAACGAGTAGGCCTTCGTCTGTGCCGTGAACTCGACGAATATCGGGGTCGCAGCAGCGAGCGCTCCGCCCACCAATGCCCCGGCCGTTCCGGAAAGCGTGTAGCCGCGCCAGGCCACTCCGGCGGCCGCGAGGGTTCCGGCCGCCACCTGCAGGACGACGACCATGCGGCGCAGGTCGCCCAGATCGGCATAGTTGGCGAAGAGGACGCGTTCGAGGGCGAGCAATGGCCGCAGCAGCGCCGGCACCGACGGCTCCCAGCCGCCGCCCAGCCAGGCCGCTGCCGTCTGGGCACCGGCATAGAAGAAGACCAGCCAGTTCATCACCGCGTTCGGCGTGTGCTTGTATCCGAGTGGCAGCCCTTCGAGGAGAAGCAGCCCGTCGGTGAGATAACCGACCTGGTCCGTCATCGCATAAAGGTTGTTGCTGCAGGCGGCGACGATGCGCAGGACGAGCGCCAAGGCGCCGAACCCGACTGCAAGCAAAAGCGGGCGAGACGACAGAATGCGCACGAACGACAATGATCCCTCCTGCGGCCGGGCTCAGGCTCCGCGCTTGGCGGATCGCCGGACTTTCTTCTTCTCTCGTGGCAGGAACGTCTGGGCCCAGCCCATGCCGAGCAGGGCGCTGACCATGAAGGCAATCGCCGGCATCTGCAAACTGAAGTCGACGAGGGAATGGACGATGGCGATGCCGGCAATGGCGAAGCCCGCGATCGGCAGGTCGCGCTGGCTGCCGCGGCGCACGGCGCCGCGCAGGCAAACGCCCCAGGGCACGAGGACCAGCATGAAGGCGACCAGAGCACCAGGGATGCCCATTTCGGCCACGACCTCGAGCGGTGTCGAATGGGCGAGGTCGTTGGCTATCGGCATCTGGATCGGCTGCAGCACGGTGTAGATGTCGGCGTAGCTGCCAAGCCCCCACCCCAGCCACGGCGACAGCCGTATCGCCTCGAGCGTGGCGCGCCAGATGTGGAAACGATCTGTGCTTCCGGAATCGGAAAACAGCGACAGCTTGTTGAGGAACTCGTTGCCGGCGATGATCCCGACCACGAGCACGATCGTCCCGCCGATCATCAGTGGGCCGCGAACGCTTCTGCCTTCGCCGGAACGCCCGCGGACCAGCAGATAGACCATGAGCATCGCGCCGATAGCCGTGGCAGCGAGCCCGGCGCGCGACTTGGAGATCATGAGACCACCCAGCAGATAGAGCGCGACAGCCGTCAGGATGACGCGCGCGCCCGTCACCTTGCTGAGCGTCGAATCGTCGGCGCCGGCCTCGTCATCCTGGTCGTCGTCGCGCGGCGGCTTGCTGGCGATCAGCGCCACTGCGGCCAGCGCCGTCATGCCCATGAAGCAGCCGAACGAGTTGCTGTTCACGAATGTTCCGGACATGACGCAGCGCTCGCCGAGCGTGAAATCCCCCTGCTTCTTGAGATAGCTGCCGACATAGCACGAGCCGACGCTGGCATGCATGAGGGCGGCGTAGCTCATCACGAGGATGCCGCTCAGGATGAAAACCATCAGGAGGATGCGGGCTCGCCGCTTGTCCTGGCAGATCGTGCGGGCGAGCAGGAAGATCAGGCCGTAGGCGGCAACCTTCAACAGGGTGTTGCGCTCGGCATCGATGGCGAGGGACGGGATGGCGGCATGTGCCTGGCCCAGGATCTCCCGCGCCCGGGCATACAGGGCGGCGCTGGCCGTCAAGGGCGCCAATGTCGTCATCTGCAGAAACGCCACCAGGACATAGGCCGCGAAGCAGGCAATCAGCACAAGCAACGGCCCGCGCTCGCCCGACGCCGCGTCGAAGCCGCCACCGAACCCCGTGCCGAGCGCGCACAGGACGGCGATCGCGGCGATCGCCAGCACCAGGGGCGACCACGCCCAATCCCGATTCGCCCCCATGGGAAGCGGCGCGAGCAACAGCACCAGGAAGAAGGCAGGGACAACGATGAAATCCCCGATCCTGCGAACGAACCGCACCTCGGAGAATGCGGGCACCTCGCCTGTATTCTCCTCCGGCTTCTCGCTGTGCCGCCGCCGCCGGCGGCGGCGCTTCACTTGGGACGAGTCGCCAGGATCCATTTGGTCAGTTCCTCTTGGGCGCCCGGTTCGTTGCGCAGGAAAAAGCGGACGATCATCTCGTCCACGGGCTCGCGTATGGCCCATCCGAATATCCGCCGGTCTCCCGTATGGCGCCAAGACTTGACGACGCTGTCGCGCACCACGACCTTCTGCTCATCGGTGAGATAGCCCCAGTTGTCGATGATGATCCGCAACCGAGCCGGCCAGATCCACGACAGCATCGGCGCCGTCTCGATCGACATCATGAGCGCCGCCACGACGTCGCGCGACGGGCCGTCCAGCACCTGACGCACCACCGCGAGACGCAGCCAATCGGGCCCGCGCGCCGGCGCATTGGCCAGCCCCCGCTCGAGATCCGCCTTGGCGCGACGCAACCACGCCGTTTGCTCTTCCGGTGAAACCTTGAGATCGGTGCCGATCGCGGCTGTCGTCAGGAACTCGGACCGCTGCAAGAGCCTTCGCGCGGAGGAATCGGCGGCCACCGCTCGATCCAGCACGGCGATGCCGGCGAGAAGCTCCACCCTCCTGACCGGCTTGCCCGGTTCGAGCGTCTTGCTGATGTTGTCGGCATGCTGGGCGCGCCATGCGCCGTTGGCGACCGGCCAGCCCACCGCAGCAACCGCCAAGCCACCAACGATCATCAGGACACGCAACAGGAAATTCATTGGAGGCGGCAGACGTCCCTTACGCGGATGCTAGTCGCGCAATTATACACCATTGCCGCTGAGAATGGACGTCAAAGACCTGTCGCGGGCCGCGAACTGCAAATAGTGCAGGATGAGCTCGAAGGAAGGCTGCCGCCGCGTGCCTCGACGGTCACGCGGCGGGAGGCATTGCCTCGATCGGCATGAGCTCACGCTCGTCGCCGTTCTTGCAGTCCAATGCGCGGACTTCGACGTCGATCGTCGTGCGGATGCCGACGCCCGCGTCTCCGATGAACGACCCCTTGATGGGCATCGCCTGTTCCGGATCCCGGGCGACGGCCACTCGAATCAGCCGTTCCGTGCCGATGATGCCGTTCGTCGGGTCGAACTCGACCCATCCGGCACCCGGCAGGTAGGCCTCCATCCAGGCGTGCGGATGGGCAGTCACCCCGCTTTCGAGATGAGCGCAGTCCAGGGCCGGATCGTAGAGGTATCCGGTGACGAACCTTGCCGCGACGCCGAGCGAGCGAGCGCCCTCCATCATCAGCAGGGCGTAGTCGCGGCAGGTGCCGCTTGCCGTATCGAGCGTCACCGCCGGCGCCTGGGTGCCGGGCTCGAAGCGCATGGAATAGCCGAGACCGTTCTGGATGCCCCGGCACATGCGCTCGAGCGTGGCGAAGCTGTCGCCGTCCGCGTCGAGGAACTGCCGCGCCCAGTTGCCGACCGCTGCGTTCGGGTCGGGATAGTGGCGCTCGACGTAGCGCGCCAGATCGGGCGCCTCCTCGGCGGCATAGCTGAACGGCAGCTTGCGGGCATAGTCCTCGATCGGCAGCAGATCGGGTGGCACGCCATAGTGCTCGACCTGGATGCGGCTCACGAACTCGAGCGACTGCGTCTCCACGTCGAACGACGCGATGGCGATGGAATTGCCGAAGGCGTCGTGGACCCAGCGCACCCGGGCGGCGGGCTCGATCGCGAAGCTCGTCCGCAACAGCCGCAGGTCGTGGCTGTCGCGCGGCCGGAACATCAGACGATAGTCGCCGAGCGTCACCGGCGAAGAATATTCGTAACGCGTGCGATGGACGATTTCGAGTGTGCGCATGGCACGGAATAATGCGTCACGCACAGGATGGTTGCAGAAGCGCGCCACGATTGTCATGGGCAGCGATGCGGCAGGGGTCACCTGCGCTGCCGGCCGCGATCACACTTGCGGCGGCGCCCTGCATCTTTCCGAATATCATCTGAATTTTCCGAGAGGCAGAGTCGCGAGACGTGAGACGAATCGTCCAAAATCCATATGCCATCTATATCGGGGGCGTCTCACGCGGGTGAGACTCCGTGAGATTCGTGAGACTCAAGCGAAACAATATGGCCCGGGGAAGGTGCCGATCGGCAAGAAATGAGTCACCAGCCCGATCCCCGGGCGCCAGTGATGCAGCAGGAAAGCCGGCGGCTCGACGTGTGATGCGGGCTCGGCGTCGGGCCGGAGCTGCAGGGCGATCGCCGTCGTCGTCGACGGCGCGGTGCATAGCATCGTGCCGCCGAAGCGTATCTGCATGAACCGATGCACGTGACCACAGACGATGCGCTCGACCTGGGGGTGGCGCGACACGATCTCGGCCAGCCGGCCGCCGTCGCGGCAGAGATAGGCATCGAGATACGGCACGCCCGAGGCGAAGGGCGGCTGATGCATCATGAGGAGGGTGGGCCGCGTCGGCTCCTCGGCCAGCGCGGCGTCGAGCCAGCGCGCGCCCTCCTCCGACACCATGCCATGGTGCAGCCCTGGAAGGGTGACGTCGAAGGCAACGATGCGCACCGCGCCGTGTTCGCCGGCGACGTAGCTCATCGAGCCGCTATCGGGCAAATAGGGATGGTCGGCGAAGGCCTCGCGGAAGGCTTCGGGCTCATCGTGGTTCCCCGGGATGACGAGCGAAGGCGAGATCAGCGGCGCCATCAGCCTGCGCAGGTTGGCGTACTCGCGGGGCGTTCCCTTGTCGACCAGATCGCCGGTCAGCAGCACCAGGTCCGGTCGCGGATCGAGCGCGTTCACCTGGGCGACCGCCGCAGCAAACATCGCGTTGGAATCGACCACCCCCTGATAGAGCATGGCTTCGGGCCGGACGTGGGGATCGGAAAGCTGGGCGATCAACATCGGCTGACCGTAACATGCTAGAAGGCGCCATCGGGGGACAGGAATGACCGAGCTGCTGGATCAGGGTGCCGCCGCCATCGCCATGGCCGTTCGTGCAGGCAGGGTCGCGGCGCGCGATGTGGCCGAGATGGCGATCGCGCGTGTCGAGGCGCGTAACGAGGCGTTGACCGCCATCGTCGATTTCGATCCGGCCGAAGCCCGCGCCGCCGCCGACGCCGTGGATGCGCGTCGCAAGCAGGGGTTCGACGGCCCGATCCTGGGCGTGCCCTACACGGTGAAGGACAATACCTGGGTGAAGGGCCGCCGCGTCACCAACGGCTCGCTGCTGTGGAAGGATTTCAAGCCGCCGCGCGATGCCGTCGCCGTCGAGCGCCTGCGCAACGCTGGCGGCGTCTTCCTCGGCATGACCAACACGCCGGAGATGGCCGCCAAGGGCCACACCGAGAACAAGGTCTACGGCCCCTCACGTCATCCCATGAACACGGCCCTCACGCCCGGCGGCTCGTCGGGCGGTGCCGCGGCAGCGCTGGCCGCCGGCTTCACGCCGATCGCGCTCGGCACCGATGGTGGCGGCTCGGGGCGGCGCCCGGCCTCGCATTGCGGCGTCGTCGGTCTCAAGACATCGGCCGGCGCCATTCCCAATCCCTTCGGCTTCGGCGGCG
>CANIRG010000090.1 GCA_947469635.1 Rhodospirillales bacterium
AGCGAGGCGATGACGTCCTTGGTCGTGACGGGGCTGCCGTCATGGAACTTCAGCCCGTCGCGCAGGGTGAAGGTGTAGACCATGCGGTCCGGGCTGATGTCGTACTTGCCGACCATCTGCGGCTGCGGCTTCTGGTCGGCGTCGTTGCCGAACAGCGTGTCGTAGATCAGCGCGCCGTGGATGTTGGCGATGGTCTGGGTGGTCCAGATCGGGTCGATGACGCGCACGTCGGCATGCATCACCGCCCGCAGCACCTTCTCCTGCGCCGATGCGGGAAGCGAAACGCACACAGGCAAGGCAAGCGCCATCAAGCCGGCGAACAATCGGAACATCATGCTTCCCCCCAACGCAAAACCCTTCAGCGAGTATGCGAAACGCGGCGCGCCATTGTCCAGCGATCAGGTGTCGCGACGATCGAGCCCGTTGCGAGCGACTATCACTTCTTCCTGATGTTCCACAGCACGGCGAGGCCGGTGTTGGGCACGATGCCTTCGAGGCGATCGGACCGGTAGGCAAGCGGCACGGTCCATTGGCCGATCGGGATATAGACGACCTGCTCGATCGCACGGGCCTGCAGCTCGGTGGCGATGCGTTTGCGCTCGCTGTCGGTCTCGGCGACGGCAAAGGCGTTGCGCAGCTCCTCGATCCGGGCATCGCACGGCCAGCCGAACAGGCCCTTGTCGCAGGCCGCGCCGATCCAGGTGTGCAGCACCGGGTTCGATGACCCGACGCCGCTCGTGCCGGTGATGAAGATGTGCCAGCCGCCCTGCGCCGGCGGCTCCCTCTTGGTGCGGCGCGACACCACGGAGCCCCAGTCCATGGCCTGGGCATCGACGTTGATGCCGGCTTCGCGCATCGCCTGGATCAGGACCTGCGTGGCCGGCGTGATGGTGACGTGATCGGTGGCCTGCAGGACGGTGATCGGCTCGCCCTTGTAGCCGGCCTCCTTGAGGAGCTGCAGCGCCTTCTTGGGATTGTAGTCCTTGAGCATCGCGCTGCCGCCCTCGTTGGCGAACGGCGCGCCGCAGGTGAGGAGGCCGTGACAGACGGTGTAGTAGGCCGGGTTGCCGACCACGGCGCGCAGGAAATCCTCCTGGTTGACCAGATGGTACATGGCCTGCCGCGCCTTCGGATTGTCGAAGGGCGGATGGAGATGGTTCAGCCGGATCAGCCCGACCGTGCTGTCGAGGTCGCCGGTCTTCAGCAGCTTGACGCCGCGGGCCTTCTCCAGCATCGGCAGGAAGTCGATGCTGGGCGCCTCGAAAAAGTCGATCTCGCCGGCGACCAGCGCCGACATCGCCGTCTGCGGGTCGGAAATCCACAGCAGCTCGACGCGGTCGACGCCGGCGAATTTCGAGCCGGCGAAGGACGACGCCGGCTCGTTGCCCGGTCGCGGCACATGGTGGGGGTTCTTGAGATAGACGGCCTTGCTGCCGGGCACCCATTGGTCCTTGGCGAACATGAAGGGCCCGGAGCCGATCGAGTCCTTCACCTGCTGCTGGGGGTCGGTGAGCGCCTCCTGCTCCCGCATGATCGCGGCGACCGAGGAATTGGTCTTGCCGAGCGATTCCAGCACCATGCCGTAGGGCGACTTGAGGACCATGCGGAAGGTCTTGTCGTCGACGGCTTCCATGCGATCGACGAAGGACATGAGGCGGATGCCGACGCCGTCCTTGGCGCCCCAGCGCCTGAGCGAGGCGATCACGTCGCGCGTGGTCACCGCCGACCCGTCGCTGAACTTCAGCCCATCGCGCAGGGTGAAGCTGTAGGTCAGCCGGTCGGCGCTGATGTCGTAGCGTCCCACCATCTGCGGCTGGGGCTGTTGCCTGGCGTCGTTGCCGAACAGCGTGTCGTAGACCAGCATGCCGTGGATGTTGGCGATGGTCTGCGTGGTCCAGATCGGGTCGATCACGCGCACATCCGCATGCATGACCGCGCGCAGCACCTTCTCCTGCGCGCATGCCGGCGTCGCAAGCCCCGATACCGGAAGAACGATCGCCAGCAGGCCGGTGAGAAGCCGTAAAGCATGGTTCATGCACGCAGTATGCGAATCGTGCATGGCCGTTGTCCAGCGACCGTAATTCACCTGATGAAGGTGTTCTTCACCCGCACCGACGCATGCATGTACCAGACCCACAGGCCCATCACGACCGCCGCCACGGCGACGCGCGCCATGTCAGCGTCCATGAGCGCGGTGGGCGACACTCCCAGGAGGGCGGAGACGGCCACGATATCGACGATGGGCAAAACCATCGAGGCGATCCACACCCACCGGAACAGCCTGGGAAAGGTCGACCGACGGCCGAACATGGCGACCAGCGTGACGATCTGGAGGACGAGAAGGACGACGTTGAGCGCGACTTCGATGGCAACGAGAGCCGTTCCGTTGGGCACCTCCAGCACCGGACCATAGGACGCCAGCGACGTCGCCGCTTCCGCGAGCGTGCGGACGGGCGCCAGGCAGACACCGATCATCGGCAGGATCAGCCAGCCGCCGAACCCTTCCAGCGGCTTGCCCGCCGGGGGCGCCCCGTCGCTCAATGGATCAACCCGCGCGGCATGGCGTCGGCATCGAGCGGCCAGATCGGCCGCTCCACCTTGGTGTAGGGCACCTTGCGGTGGTCGCGCCGCAGTGGCCCGCTCGATTCGACGTAGATCACCTTCTTGGCGATCGGCCCATAGGCCGCCATGAAATGGTTGGTCGACTTCACCACCACGATCTTCTTCTGCGTCGGATCTATGCCGAGATTGGTGAACAGCTCGAGGCCCGTGGCCTGGGTGCGGTTGGCGATCAGCACCACGTCGACGCCACCGACGCGCACCGCCGCGCAGTCGCCCACCGGCACCTGCGTGGGCCCGAAGCTCTGCCAGGCGTCGCGCTTCAGCCCGATCACCTCGACCATGGCGTCGACCGGCTGGCCCGAGGTGGGCGCAATCTTGCCGCCGAAGCGCAGCGCGAACTTGGCGCCGAGGCCGGCATCGAAGCAGAGGCGCACGGCGATCGGGTCCCACATCGGGCCGAGGCAGGCGTTCTCGACCTTCTCGGCGATCAAGTAGCGCAAGACGTCCGTATTGTCCGAAGGCGCGCCGCCGCCGGCATTGTCGGCCGGGTCTGCGATCACCACGGGCAGGTCGTTGAAGGCACGGCCCTCGCCTACGCCCGTCGGCACGTCGAACGACGGCGAGGCGGTCTTGCCGCGCAGGCTCACGATCTCCTCGCCGAGCTTCGTGGCCAGCGCATCGGCCTTCGCCTTGTCGCCGTCGGCGATCACCAGCACGCGGCTGCCGAGCTCGGCCACGTCGGCATAGGGGAAGCAGTGGGCGATCGAGACGGAGAGGATCCCGTCCTTGCCCTCCATCGCCATGATGCGGTCGACCAGCCCGCGCATCGGCTGGATGGTGGTGGGATAGCTCTGGATCTGGCGGCAGTCGTAGACCGACATCACCGGCTTGATCTGGCCACGCAGCGTCGCCAGCACCAGCGTGAGAACGTCCTCGGCGCGCTCGACGACGTCGGTATGCGGGAACTCCTTGTAGAGCACGATGATGTCTGAGTTGGTGATCCGCTTCATCGTGAGATGGCAGTGCGGGTCGAGCTCGACGCCGATCACGCATTTCGGCCCGACGATCGCCCGGGCCTGCTCGATGATGTCGCCTTCGACGTCGTCGTAGCCATGCGCCACCATGGCGCCGTGCAGGCCGAACAGGATGCCGTCGACCGGCATCGCGGCCTCGAGCTGGCCCAGGATCTCGTCGCGCATGAACTCGTAGTCGGCGCGGTTGGTCGTGCCGGCCGGGCTGGCGGCAAAGCAGCTCCCTTCGATCAGCTCGAAGCCCTCGGCCTTGGCGCGCGCCCGACCCACGAACAGCGGCGCCGTGCACATGCGCGGCGCATCCGTCGGATGCTCGCCCGGCCGGTAGAACACGCCCTCGCGATAGGAATCGAGGCTGGTCGGCATGGGCGAGAAGGTGTTGGTTTCGGTGGCGAGCGTGGCGGTGAACAGACGCATGGGACTCCTCAGGGAACGATATTGGCAGGCAACTCAGCGCAGTGGCGCGCGATGGCGCCCGGCGTGGTGATCCAGACCGCCTCGCGGCGGGAGACGATATGACGAAGCGCGCGGCGTAGATGCTTGAGACGATGCGGCTGGCCGACGATGTAGGCATGCAGCGCCAGTCCCATGACCAGCGGACGCGTCTGCGACAGCTCCAGCATCTCGTCGAACTGGTCGACGATCATGTCGGCGAAGTCGGCGCCGTTCTCCTTGCGGGCGACGATGGCGGGAATGTCGTTCAGCTCCTGCGGATAGGGCACCGCCATGATGCGCCGCCCGTCGCGGCAGCGGAACCATACCGGCTGGTCGTCCATGCACCAGTCGAGAAGATAGCGATAGCCCGCTTCGGCCAGAAGATCGGGCGTGCGATGGCTGTGCGAAATCCAGGGGCCGAGCCAGCCCTCGGGCGGGCGGCCCTCTTCCTTCGTCAGCCGGGCCGTCGCGTCACCGATGAGCGCACGCTCGGCGGCCTCGTCGAGATGACCCTGCCGCTCGGCGTTGCTGCGGCCATGCCCCACGATCTCGTCGCCGCGCGCGCGATGGGCGGCGACGAGCTGGGGCGCATAGTCGTACATGGTGCTGTTGACCAGCGCCGCCACCGGCAGGTCGAGCGCATCGAACATGTCGAGCAGGTACCAGGCCCCACCCTGTTGCCGTAATCGCGCCAGGCATAGTTCAGCACGTCGGGTTGCGGCCCGCCGGGCGCCAGCTCGGCGCCCAGCCCTTCGCCGAAGGAGAAATGTTCCAGGTTCAGGGCGATGTAGACGGCGAGTCCTTTTCCCTGCTGCCAACTGTAATTGGGGCGGCCCCGCAGCGGCGAATAGTCGTACCGGTCATGATGCGTGAGTTTCATACCAAAGCGTAGCGTCCCAAAGAGCGATGGGCTACGGTTGCGCACCAATTGAAGAAGCCGCGCAGCTGAGCCGCGGCCGCATCGGGAGGAACTTGCGTTGACGGCGACGAGTGCAGCCGCCTTGCCTCAAACGGGCCAAATCACTGCCGCGCCGCGCCGGCTGGGGGCACCGCTGTGGGTCGCCTTCCTGCTGATCGTGCTGGCGTTCCTGGTGATCTACCCGCTGCTGATGCTGCTGTTCGGGGCGCTGAGCGATTCCAATCCGGTGATCGACGGCTTCGGCAAGTTCCGCCCCTCGCTCGACCATTTCGTCAAGGTGCTGTTCAACGAGAATGTCCATCTCGCCTTCTTCAACGCGCTGGTCGCCTGCGGCGGCGGCACGGTGCTGGCGGTGACGATCGGGCTCGCCTTCTCGTGGATCGTCGTGCGCACCAACACGCCCTTCAAGGGCTTCATCGCCGGCGCCAGCATGATCCCGCTGTTCGTGCCGCCGCTGGTCGCAGGTGTCGCCTGGGGCATCCTGGGCTCGCCCAAGACCGGCCTGCTCAACACCGTGTTCAAATGGATCGGCATCGACTGGCGCGTCGACTTCTACTCGATGGCCGGCCTCATCATCGTCTTCGGCATCTACTACGCGCCGTACGTCTATATGTTCACGGCCTCGGCGCTCAGGAACATGGACCCCAGCCTCGAGGAGGCTTCGGAAGTCTCCGGCGCCTCGGCCTTCACCACGATCTTCACCATCACCTTCCCGTTGATCGCGCCGGCCATCCTGGCGGGCTCGCTGCTCTCCTTCGTGGTGATGCTGGGCATCTACGGCGTGCCGGCAGCGCTCGGTGCACCCGCCAACATCAACGTGCTCACGACCTATATCTTCCGGCTCACGGCCTGGAGCCCGCCGCTCTACAACACGGCCGCCGCCGTCGCGATCCTGCTGATGATCGTGACCGCGATCCTGGTGTGGGCGCAGCAGCGCATCCTCGCGGGCAAGAGCTTCGCCACCGTGGCCGGCAAGGCCTTCCGCCCGCGCGCCCTCGATCTCGGGCCGTGGCGCTGGTTCACCTTTGGCCTCGCCTCGCTCTACCTCGCGATCGTGGTCATCCTGCCGACCCTGGCGCTGGTGATCGCGGCCTTCCGCAAGTTCCTGTTCATCAAGGATTTCGACGCCCTGTTCGACATGCGCCAGTACAGCTGGGTGCATTTCAACGCGGTGTTCGACAATCCGCTCACCATGAAGTCGATCTGGAACACGCTCGAGGTGGGCGCGATCACGGCGATCTGCGGCGGCGCGCTCGCCTTCGCCATCGGCTACACGGTGAACCGCACGCGCGTCTCCGGCCGCACCTCGATCGACCTGCTGGCCACGCTTCCCGTCGCCATCCCCGGCCTGGTGGTCGGCGTCGCCTACCTCTGGGCCTGGATCGGTCTGCCGGGCGGCCTCTACGGCACGATCTGGATCCTGGCGCTGGCCTTCGTCGCCCGCTTCATGCCCGACACGGTGAAGGCGCTGTCAACCTCGTTCCTGCAGATCCACAAGGAGCTGGAGGAAGCCGCCTGGATCTGCGGCCGCGGCCTGCTGGGGACCATCCGCACGATCGTGCTGCCGCTCGCCCGGCCCGGCGTCGTGGCCTCGATGACGCTGCTGTTCGTGCTGGCGATCCGCGAGCTCGGATCGTCGCTGTTCCTCTACACCAGCGACACGACGGTGATGGCCGTGCTGCTGCTCGACTATTACGAAGGCGGCAACACCGGCAAGACCGCCGCCTTTAGCCTCGTGCAGACCGTGATCCTTGCGGTGCTGCTCGGCCTCACCAACTGGCTCTCCCGCGGCGCGGCGCAAAGCAGCGCCCGCGTCGGCTAAACAACAACAGACAGGAGGAACGACCGATGAAACGCTCAGTCTTTATCGCCGCGGCACTCGGCTTTGCCGTCGCCCCCGCCTTCGCGCAGAGCGAGTTTGGCTCCAAGGAGCTGATCGAAGCCGCCGAGAAGGAAGGCGCGCTCACCTACTACACGGCCAACTTCGCCGAGGTCGAGCAGGAGGTCATCAAGGAGTTCAACAAGCGCTTCCCCAAGATCAAGGTCGCCATGGTGCGCGCGCCGGGCGGCCAGCTGATCACCCGCATCAAGACCGAAGCGGCGGCCGGCAAGCTCGCCGCCGACGTCATCAACCATTCCGACCGCGGCCTGATGCTGGAACTCAACGACATGTTCCAGGACTACACGCCCCCCAACGCCGCCGACTATCGGCCCGACGCGCTGGTCTCCCCCAAGCTGTGGCCCGGCGTCACGCTCGGCTGGGCGATCGCCTACAACACCCAGCTCGTGAAGAACGCGCCCAAGACCTGGAAGGACCTCACGAAGGCCGAATACAAGGGCAAGCAGATCGGCCACGTCATCGGCCCCTCGGGCGGAACGACCTGGACGCGCGTCATGTTCGAGCGCCAGGTGCTGGGCGAGGACTACTGGAAGCAGCAGGCGGCGCTGGGCATCGCGCTCTATCCGTCGGGCGCACCGCTCTCCGACGCGCTGGTGCGCGGCGAGGTCTCGATCGCACCGCTGCTCTACAACATCATCTACACCAAGATCGTCGAAGGGGCGCCGGCCGAGGCGATCTTCGCGCCCGAGGGCGTGCCGATCATCCCCTACGCCGACGGCATACCCAAGACCTCGAAGAACCCCAACGCCGCCAAGCTGTTCATGAACTGGCGCCTGTCGAAGGAAGGTCAGGCCTACCAGATCGCCAAGCTCGGCAACATCACCTCGATGAAGGAGCCGCCGGCTTTCCCCAAGGGCTGGGACCCGAAGGTCATCAAGGTCTGGGTGCCGGAGTTCGGGCCGTTCGAGAAGCTTCGCGAGCCCTGGCTCGACGAGTGGAACAAGACCTACGGCTATCGCCAGTGACTGACGGATCAATGGGTGACCGGCCAATGAGTGACAGGACGTGAGCTCGGCCCTTCTCATCGAAGATCTCGCCAAGCGCTTCACCGCCGGCGCCAAGCCGGCGGTCGACGGCGTGAGCTTCGACGTGCCGCCGGGCGAGATCGTGGTGCTGCTGGGCCCGTCGGGCTGCGGCAAGACCACGACCTTGCGCTGCGTCGCCGGGCTGGAGCATCCCACCAGCGGCCGTATCTCGATCGGCGGCCGCGTCGTATCGGAGCCGGAACGCGGCGTGCTGGTGCCGCCGCGCGAGCGCGACATCGGCATGGTGTTCCAGTCCTACGCCGTGTGGCCGCACATGACGGTGCGCCAGAACGTGGCCTATCCGCTGAAGCATCGGCGGGCCGGCGGCGGCAACAGCAAGACCGACATCATCGCCAAGGTGAACGACACGCTCGAACTGGTCGGGCTTCACGACTATGCCGAACGTCCCGTGGTCTCCCTGTCGGGTGGCCAGATGCAGCGCGTGGCCCTGGCCCGCAGCCTGGTCTACCGGCCGCAGCTCATCCTGCTCGACGAGCCGCTCAGCAACCTCGACGCCAAGCTGCGTGTGCGTCTGCGTGACGAGCTGCGCCGCATCCTGAAGCAGACCGGCATGACCGGTCTCTATGTGACGCACGACCAGTCCGAGGCCGTGGTGCTGGGCGACCGCATCGGCGTGATGCGCGACGGCAAGCTCCTGCAGATGGCGCCGCCCGACGAGATCTACAACAGGCCGGCCGATGCCTTCGTGGCCAACTTCACCGGCGCCTCGAACGTGCTGCGCGGCCGCGTCCTGGGACGCACCGGCGACAAGGCCACCATCGATCTCGGCGCCGTCGGCAAGATCGACGCCTGGACGCCGCAGAACCTCGCCGCCGGCGAGAATGTGCGCGTGGCGCTGCGCGCCGAGAACGCCCGGCTGGGCGAGAGCGGCGCGACCAACGCCTTCACCTGCAAGGTGATCGAGCGGCGCTACCAAGGCATGCAGACGGTCTACGACGTCGACATGGGCGGCCAGCGGCTGGAGGTGCTCGAACTCGGCACGGCGGCCCGCCACACCAGCGACGGCGAGATCGCGCTCACCCTGCCCGCCGATGCCTGCTGGGCCTATCGCGACGACGGAGTCGCAGTCGAATAGCCGTGCGAGCGATTGCCGTTCTGCTGGTCGCCGCCGGCGTCGTCTTGCATTTGATGCCGGTCGGCAGGACGGCGCTAGCGCAGCAACAGCCGAAGATTCTCTCACCCTACAAGTCGATGCACGCCGGGTCGGGCCGCTTGCGCAGCGGCGCGCATCCGGCGATCGACTTCGCCGGCCGCGTCGGTGATCCGGTGCTGGCGGCGGCCGACGGCACCGTGACCTACGCGACCTACTCCCAGCTCTGCGGCAATGGCATCTGGATCCAGCATGTCGGCTTCGACCGCTTCACCCTCTACTGCCACCTCAGCAAGATGCAGGTCAGCGTGGGAGATAGGGTCAAACGCGGCCAGCTCATCGGCGCGTTCGGCGCCACCGGCGAGCCGACGATGCGCGCGATCTTCCCGGCCGAGCCCTTGCCCCAGCTCCACTTCAGCCTGCAAGACCGGATGTCCCCACGCAACGACGGCCAGTTGGACGGCACTTTCGACCCGATGTCGGCGATCGTCGGCTGCTTCGATCCCGCGAAGTCCTATCCGACCGACCAGCTGGTTCTCACCTACCCGCTGCGCTGCAAGTAGAGCTCCCGGTCCGGAAGACTATTGGAGCGCTTCGCGAATCGCCGCGGCGAGCGGCGCGTCGTGCTCGGGTAGCAGTACCTGCGGATCGAGGGTCAGCACACCACGCGCCGAATGGCGTTCCGACAGATGCACCGGCGGATCGCCGCGTTGCAGGCGTGCGCTCATCGCCAGCGCATCGGCAACGGCGATCTCGAGGACCGGCGTGCGGCCCGTCACCGACGCCGGCACCAGCTTCACGTCGAGACCGTCCAGCGCTGACGCAATCGATTTCAGTCGCGCTTCGAGTGCTGCGTTGGTCTTGCCGTCGTCGGCAATGACGAACCGATCGAGCGCCGTGAGCAGGCCCACGATCTCCTCCTTGCCCGCCTTGAAGCCGCGACCGATGCCGTGATGCGGCACGCCGCGCAGGTTGGCGCGATCAATCATCCGGGGCGGCGTCCAGGTCTCGGGCGCCACATCCATGTCGAGTTGCTGCAGCAGCGCCGAGGCCACGAGGTCGCGTCGGCCGGCCAGGATGCCCGACGCCTGCGGCCCGCCCAGCGCCTTGCCGCCGGAGAAGGCCACGAGATCCGCGCCCATGGCGATGAAGCGCTTGAGGTTCTCCTTGGGCGGCAGCTGGGCGGCGGCATCGACGATCAGCGGCACGCCGTTGGCGCGGCACACCGCGGCAGTCGTGGCAAAGTCGACGATGCTGGTGGCATTGACCGAGAAGGCGACGGCCACGACCGAGGGCGACAACGCCGTCTCGATCTCCCACGCCTCCAGGCCGCGCACGCCGGCGCCAGTGCCGCGATCGTTGTGCCCGACATCGATCAGCCGCGCGCCCGACGCCGCCAGCGCATGGGCATAACCGGTGCGGTGCGTGCGCGGGATCAGGATGTCGCGGGGAAAGGTGTCGGCGTGAGGCAGGGCGGCCATCTTGGCGACATCCCAGCGCGCGATCGATGCCGCCGCGGCCAGGGTGAGCGCCGCCGCCGCGCCCGTCGTCACCAGCCCCGCCTCGGCTCCCGTCGCCTCGGCGATGCGGCGGCTGGCGGCATCCTGCAACTCGCCGATATCGACCGAGGCGCGCGATGCGGCAGCCATCGCCGCCACGACTTCCGGCGCCATCACCGCACCACCCAGCCGCGTCAGCGCGCCGGCGGCATTGATCCGGCGGCGAACGCCCAGGCTCGAATAAGGATCAGAGTCGTCCAATGATCGCGACAGGTCCACCGCCAGCCGGGCCCTGATGCTCGGCACCACCCGAGACATATAGCATGGTGTCGCCGATCACGCCCGCCAGCACACCGCCCACCAGGGCACGGGCGTGGCGCGTCGAATGGATGTCGCTGTCGTCCAACATCGTGTGTCGCCGGCCACGGATGGCACCCGAGGGCGCGGCCTCGGCCTTGGCGAGGACAGCGACGGTCTCCCCACCGATCCGCGCCAGCACGCGGCGCGCGGCTTCGGCATCGATGGCATCCTTCATCACGTCGTGGTCGATCGTGAGGTCACCGGCCCAGCCCGTCGAATTGCCGAGCACGACGATCTCGTTGCGCAGCAGCTCGACACCCGCCGAGGTGCTGGCGACGCTGGAATAGAGCGCCCAATCGCGACAGACCGAGGCCTCGTCGGCGCGTGCAATCTCGCCCAGCGCCAGCGCCACCCCCAGCGCCGAGGCGCCGCGCGACACGGCCATCGAGTGATAGGTGTCCGGAGTGGCGACGATGGCGCCGCGGCGCTCCGCCTCCTCGATGCGCTCCTTGGTGAGGAGCGGGCACTTGATCTGCACGAAATGGACATCGGACGGAGACAAGATGCCGGCATCCTTCATCGCGCCAGCAACGGCTGCGGCCGTCTCATCGATCTGCGCCTGGCGGCCGATTTCCTCCGCTGCGAAGGCACGTGTCAGCCCGACGCCGATGGCCAGTCGCGCCGCCGAGGCAGCAGCGGCAGTCTCCTCCCGACAGAACACCAGCAGATGCGGCGACAGCCCGCCTTCGGTGCCGCCGGACATCACGACGGCCACGCGCTTCTCGACCTCCGACGGCGCGCACCTCAGCCGCTCGGCCAGCAGGAGCTTCAGCGCCAGCGTGGCATAGCCGCGGGTGAAGTCGTTGACGCAGCCGTTGCCCTCGGTCTTGCCGATGATGGCCACGATGGTCGCGGGATCGACCTGGCCCGCATCGATGGCGGCGGCAAGGGCGGCCGTGTCGCCCGGTCCCGCCGTCGCCAGACGCAGGACCGACGCGCGGAGGGCCATGTCAGGCGGCCTTGCCGGCGTCGCTGCCGTGGCGGGCGCGGCGGCGCTGCACCAGGATCACCGCACCTAGCGCCACACCGATCACCAGGAACGACACGCCGGTCGTCACCGTGCCCAGCGCATAGAGCACCGGCGTCGTGACATTGGTCGTCATGCCGTAGATCTCCAGCGGCAGGGTGTTGAAGGTGCCGGCCGTGTAGAGGCTGCGGGCGAATTCGTCATAGGAGAGGGTGAATCCGAACAGGCCGACGCCGATGAGGCTGGGCAGCAGGATCGGGATAACGACATGGCGGATGGTCTGCCACGAGGTCGCGCCGAGATCGCGCGCAGCCTCCTCGTAGCGGCGGTCGAAACGGTTGAAGACGGCGAACATGATCAGCAGGCCGAAGGGCAGCGTCCAGGTCAGGTGCGCGCCGAAGGCCGAGGTGTACCAGGTGGGATCCCAGCCGAGCACGCGGAACAGCAGGCCGATGCCGAGGCTGATCAGGATCGAGGGCACGATCAGGCTGGCGATGGCGAGATAGAAGATGACGGCCGAACCGCGGAAGCGGGCGCGGAACGCAAGACCCGCGGCGAAGGAGGCCGCCACCGTCACCAGCATGCTGAGCACACCCAGGATCATCGAGCGCTGGAAGGAGCCGGCGAAGTCGCCGACCATCTGGCGCTCGAACAGGTTGGTGAACCAGTAGGTCGAGACGCCGACCATCGGGAAGGTGAGGCCGCCGGTCGGGCCCTGGAACGACAGCACCAGGATCGTCAGCGTGGGCCCGTAGAGGAACAGCACGAACAGGACGAAGAAGGCGCCGAGGAAATAGAAGGCGGGACCGCGCTTGCCGTGCTGCACGTCACAGCTCCTTGCGGATATCGACCAGCCGAAGCATGGCGGCCACGACGAGGAGAACCACCAGCAGCAGCACGACGGCGTTGGCCGCGGCGGCCGGGTACTGCAGCAGCGACATGGCGTTGGCCATCATCAGCCCCACCGAGGCGCTGAGGCCGCCGCTCATCATGCGCACGGTGACGAAGTCGCCCATGACGATGGTGACGATGAAGATCGAGCCGATGGCGATGCCCGGCTTGCACAGCGGCAGGATGACGTTGATCAGCGTCTGCCAGCCCGTGGCACCGGCATCGCGCGCCGCTTCGAGCAGGCTGCGGTCGATGCGCATCATCGAGTTGAAGATCGGCACCACCATGAACAGCGTGTAGAGGTGCACATAGACGAGCACGACGGAGAAATTCGAATAGAGCAGGAATTCCAGCGGCTGGTTGATCAGCCCCATGCTCATCAGCGTCGAGTTCGCAAGGCCGTTGCGTCCGAGGAACGGGATCCACGAGATCATGCGGATGACGTTGGAGGTCCAGAACGGGATGGTGCAGAGGAGGAACAGCACCGTCTGCATCGTGGGCGAGCGCACGTGGAACGCCACGAAATAGGCGACGGTGAAGCCGATCACGAGCGTGAGCGCCCAGGCGATGGCGGTGAACTCGAGCGTCTGGAGATAGGTCTTCCAGGTCGTCTCCGAGAACAGCAGCTCCTCGTAGTTCTGCAGGATGAAGGCCGGGATGATCTGCGTCGTGGTGTAGTCGAAGAAGCTCACGATGACGATCGTGAGGATCGGCACGACGAGGAACAGCAGGAACACCAGCGCGAGCGGCGCCACCTGCAGGTACGTGATCCAGACACTAAAACGTTTCATTTCAATTCCTCCTCCCCTGCGCGGCATCCGCGCAGGGGAGGTGTCGGCGTCTCACGCCGACGGAGGGGTCATAAGTCATGCTGAGGCTTCCGACCCCTCCGTCGCTTCGCGACACCTCCCCAGCTGACCGGGGAGGAAACCAAGTCAAGCGGCGATGAACTGATTCCACTTCTGGACCATGTAGCGGTCCTCATCCATCACGGCGTTCCAGCAGGCCACGGCGCCCATGCGCTCGTCGAACGAGCCGCCGTCGCGCACGGTGCCGGCCTTCTCCATGAGCTTGCCCTTCGGGTCCTTGATGTCGCCCTTGGCCGGCTTGCCTTCCATCCAGAAGCCCCACTCGTCCTCCGACATGTTCTTCTTGGCCGTGTCGAGGACGGCCGAGTAGTAGCCTTGGCGGTTGAGGTAGGCGCCGGTGAAGCCGGACAGGTACCAGTTGATATACTCGTAGGCAGCGCCCAGCTGCGCGCCCGACAGGTGCTTGGCGATGGCCAGGCCGTCGCCCCACGAACGATAGCCTTCCTTGAGCGGCTGATACTTGCAGGCGACGCCCTTCGAGCGGACGGCGGCGACCGCCGGCGACCACATCGACTGGATGATGACCTCGCCCGAGGTCATGAGGTTGACCGATTCGTCGAAGGTCTTCCAGAAGGCACGGAACTGGCCGTCCTTCTTGGTCTTGATCAGGAAGTCGATCGTCTTGTCGATCTCCGCCTTGGTCATGTTGCCCTTGTCGCCGTACTTCAGGATGCCGGCCGACTCGCAGATCATCGCGGCATCCATGATGCCGATCGAGGGGATGTTGAGGATCGAGGTCTTGCCCTTGAACTTCGGGTCCAGGATGTCCTTCCACTGCGTGATCTCGCGGCCGACGAGATCGGGGCGGATGCCCAGCGTGTCGGCGTTGTAGATGGTCGGCACCATCGTGAACCACTGCGTCTCCTGCTTCGCGAAGGTGGTCGAATCGGCCTTCTCGACGAAGCCCACCGTGTGCGGCGCGGTGCCCTGCGCGATGGTGCTGGTGGGCTTCAGCTTGCCGGTCTTGAAGAGCGGCACGATCTTGTCGTAGTAGGTCAGCTTCTTGGTATCGAACGGCTGCAGCACCTTGGCCGGCCAGATCTTCTTGATCATCCAGTATTCGATATCGGCGATGTCGTAGGAGTTGGGCTGCGTCACGGCGCGCTGCACGCAGGCGTCGGAGTCGAGCGCCGTCATCTGGATCGTGATGCCGGTATCGGCCTTGCACTTGTCGGCGATGTCGTTGAGGTTCGACACGCCGGTGCCGAACTGACGCAGCACGATGTTCTTGTTGTTCTGCGCCCAGACCATCGGTGCGCCGATGACACCGCTGCCCAGCGCTGCGCCAGCCAGGCCGGCCGCGCCCTTCAGGACCTTGCGGCGTCCGAGATCGTTCATCTTCCGAGCCATCTATAATTCTCCCTCTATCGTGACGGCACGGGGCCGCCTCCCTCTATCGTCCAAGGACGTGCACGTCCCCGGGCGTCCAAGACAAAACCACGGCCTGGCCGGGCTTGACCGGCGCCGCATCGAAGCGCGCCTCGGGCAGCACGGCCGTCAGCGTGTCCAGGCCGGCCACGTCGACGCCGATCTGCACCGTCGAGCCGAGATACTCGACCGAGCGCGTGACGCCGCTGAGCGACGTGGTATCGGGTGTCGCCGCGCCCGGCTGCACCGACATGCGGTCGGCGCGGATGGCGACGAAGGCGCCCTCCCCCACTGCCCGCGCCACGGCCGCCGGCAGGACATTGTGCCCACCGATGAAGCGGGCGACGAAGGCCGAGGCCGGCCGATTGAAGACCTCGCGCGGCGGCGCCGCCTGCTCGATCTTGCCGGCATTCATCACCACGACAAGATCGGCCAGCGCCATCGCCTCGTCCTGGCTGTGGGTGACATGGATGAAGCTGATGCCGAGCCGCGTCTGCAGCGACTTCAGCTCCTCCCGCATCTTGATGCGCAGGAAAGGATCGAGGGCCGACAGCGGCTCGTCGAGCAACAGCACCTGCGGATCGGTGATCAGCGCGCGTGCCAGGGCCACGCGCTGCTGCTGGCCGCCAGAGAGCTGTGCCGGCAAACGTCCCGCGAAAGGCTCCATCTGCACGCGCTTCAGCATGTCGAGTGCACGGGCGCGACGCGTGTCCTTGTCGATGCCGCGCATCTTGAGGCTGAAGGCCACGTTGTCGGTGCAGTCGAGATGAGGGAACAGCGCATAGCTCTGGAACATCATCGCCGTGCCGCGCGCGGCCGGTGGCAAATGGGTGATGTTCTCCGATCCCAGGATGACGTCGCCCTCGCTTGCCTCCTCATGGCCTGCGATCATGCGCAGCGTCGTGGTCTTGCCGCAGCCCGAAGGACCGAGCAGGCAGCAATAGGAGCCGGCAGGTATGCGTAGATTGATTGAATCGACGGCCACAGCTTCGCCGTAGCGCTTGGTCAGGGCCACCAATTCGATGTCGGGCTTTTTCGCCATGGGATCGTGAGAAGCAAGTGCCATGCCAGCACTGTAGAATAAGTCTGCATGTCTGGGGATGGGTGGAGGGATGGACGACGGCGTTGGCCCGTGTCTTGCTGCCACCCTCGACAATCGAATTCCGGGAGGCAGGCGATGCGGTTGATTGGCGTGGATGTCGGCGGGACCTTCACCGATCTGGTCTATGCCGATACCGAAGCCGGCCAGACCGCCGTCCACAAGATCTCGACCACGCCGGACGATCCCTCTCGGGGCGTCGTGGCCGGCCTCACAGCCCTCTGCGATAAATTCGGCATCGCTCGCGACACGATCGACACCGTGTTTCACGGCACCACCATCGCCACCAATGCGGTGCTGGAACACAATGGCGCCGTGACGGGCATGATCACGACCGGCGGCTATCGCGACATCCTGCACATCGGCCGCCACCAGCGGCCGCAGCATTACTCGATCATGCAGGACATTCCCTGGCAGGACCGCCCTCTGGTGAAGCGCCGCCACCGCAAGACGGTGACGGAGCGGCTGGTGCCGCCGCGTGGAGAGGTGCTGGAGAAGCTCGACGAAGAAGGCGTCCGTCAGGCGGTGCGGGAGTTGAAGGAGGCCGGCGTCGAGGCCATCGCCATCTGCTTCCTCTTCTCCTATCTCGATTCAAGCCACGAGAAGCGCGCCATGGAGATCGTGCGCGAGGAATACCCCGCCTGCTTCGCCACGACATCCTCGTC
>CANIRG010000091.1 GCA_947469635.1 Rhodospirillales bacterium
ACATGACCCGCCCGCGGCGTTCCAGGTTTCGGTCCCGGCCGAAGCATCTGCGCTTTCTCCGAGGGGCAGAGTCGTGAGACGTGAGACTCCGCCCCTAAAAGCCTTATGCCATCGATATCGGAGCCGTCTCAGGGCGTTTGAGACAGTTGAGACTCCCTGGCTCGGTTAGCTAGGCGTCGACGCCTTCCAGCACTCGCACAGTGAAACCGTCGGCCTGCAGGGCGGCGACCAGCTCGCGGGCATGGTCGCGGCCACGCGTTTCCACCGTGACGTCGAGCTCGGTCGCCTTGGCGACGACGCTGCCGAACAGCCGCTGATGCTGGACCTCGACGATATTGCCGCCGGCGCCGCCGATCAGCCCGGCGACGCGCGCGAGCTGGCCGGGAAGATCCCTGATCATCAGCCGCAGCCGCACGATGCGGCCGTCGCGTACCAGACCGCGAAGCAGCACCGAGGCCAGCAGCCTGGTGTCGATATTGCCGCCGGTCAGCACCAGCCCGACCTTGCGGCCCTTGAACAGCTCGGGATAGGCGAGCAGCGCGGCCAGCGACGTGGCACCCGCCCCCTCGGCCACCGTCTTCTCGACCTCGAGCAGCAGCGAGATGGCATGCTCGATCGCCACCTCGTCGACCGTCACGACCCGCTCCACCATGGCGCGGGCGATGGCGAGCGGCAGCTTGCCGATATCGCGCACGGCGATGCCCTCGGCGATCGTGTCGCCGCCGGCCGTCACCGTCTCGTTGGCGAGCAGCTGGCGCATTGCCGAATAGCTCGTGGTCTCGACGCCGATGATCTTGATGTCGGGCTTGAGGCCGCGCGCCGCGACAGCGCAGCCGGCGATCACCCCGCCGCCGCCGACCGGGACGACCAGCGTGTCGAGCTCGGGTGCGTCTTCCAGCATCTCCAGCGCCATCGTGGCCTGGCCCGCGATGATGCGCGGATCGTCATAGGGATGGACGAACACCAGCCGCTCGGCGTCGGCGATGCGATGGGCCTCCGTGCCCGCCTCGGCCAGCGTGTTGCCGTGCAGGACCACGCGCGCGCCATGGCCCTTGGTGTGGCGGATCTTGGTGTTGGGCGTGAAGGCCGGCATGACGATGGTCGCGGGAATGCCCAGCCGGCCGGCGTGATAGGCCACGCCCTGGGCGTGGTTGCCGGCCGACATGGCGATCACGCCGCGCTGGCGCTCCTCTGCATCGAGCTGCACCAACGTGTTGAGGGCGCCGCGCTCCTTGAAGGAGGCGGTGAACTGCAGGTTCTCGAACTTGATCCAGACATCGGCGCGGGCGATGCGCGACAGCGTCTCGCTCCTGAGGCAGGGCGTGCGCACGACCGCGCCCTTGATGCGCTCGGCCGCCGCGCGGACGTCGGCGAGCGACACCGGAAGGGGAGCGGCCATCAGCCGGCCAGCCGGCGGTCGATCCAGTCGCGCGTGCGGTACCAGGCGCCGATCATCGGCAGGAACCAGGGGTCGCCGTTGTACAGCGGATGCTCGGGGAACGCGCGGCCGTCGAGCGGGTTGACGGGCTCGTTGCGGCCGCCGGCGATCTTCTTGGCGGTCTGCGTGCCGAGATAGGTCATCATGGCGACGCCGTTGCCGTTGCAGCCCAGCAGATAGTGCAGCCCCTCGTCGGTGCCCATGTGCGGCATGTAATCGATCGCGAAGGCCACATTGCCTGTCCAGACATGGGTGATGCGGATGCCGTCGAGCTGCGGGAAGCGGTCGATCATGTACTGGTA
This sequence comes from Rhodospirillales bacterium, assembly GCA_947469635.1. GTDB lineage: Bacteria > Pseudomonadota > Alphaproteobacteria > Reyranellales > Reyranellaceae > Reyranella. Next base: position 1,741 of record CANIRG010000091.1, read on the forward strand.
GAGCGCCGGGGCGCTCACCTCCGGCGGGGCCGCCGTGAAGCGGGCGCGGCCGCCGAAGATCATGTGCTTGCCGTCGGGCGAGGGCCGGTAATAGGTGAGCACCCGCTTGGTGTCGCCGACGGCGCGCATCTCGGGGATGAGCTCGCTCGCGTGCATCGGCAGTTCTTCGGTGGCGATGATGTGGCTCGCGACAGGCACCACGCGGCGCTGCAGGCGCGGCGTCAGCTCCCCGGTATAGCCGTTGGTCGCCACGACGACTTCGCGGCACTCGACGGGCCCTTTCGGCGTCAGCACGCGCCAGCCAGTAGAAATCTTCTCGATGCGCTCGGCCTCCACGTCGGCGCAGAGGATCGCGCCCGCCTTGTGCGCCGCCTCCAGCAGGCCCTTGTAGTAGAGCGCGGGATGAAGGTGGCCGGCGCGCGTCGCATGCATGCCGCCGTAGTAATAGTCCGAGGCGATGAATTCGCGCTGGCGCTCGCGCGGCACCATCGAGGCGCCGGCGTTGGCGTATTTGTTGTAGACGTCGACCTTGGTCGCGAGGTCGGCATAGTGCTTGGGCGTCCAGGCGCCGACGAAGCGGCCGTTCTTGTGCAGGCCGCACTCGATGCCTTCGCGGGCGATGATGTCCTCCAGCACCGTGAGCGAATCGGCGCCGGCGCCCATGAGGGCGGCCTTGTTGCGCTCGAACTCGTCGGCGATCGGGCTCTTGCCACCCAGCCCCTTGCCGAGGTTGGTGCCGCCCGAGATCATGCCGCCGTTGCGCGTCGAGGCGCCGATGCCGAACACGCCGCGCTCCAGCACCACCGCGCCGACGCCGTTGCGCCGCAGCTCCAGCGCCGTGGAGAGCCCGCCGTAGCCCGCGCCGACGATGACCACGTCCGTCTTGGCCGGCGGGTCGACCGACAAGGCGTTGTTGGGCGTCCACGCCTCCCACCACCAGGGCTGGGCCTTGAAGTCGGGATGGAAGATATCGGTACGCATCTCAGGCTGCTCGCTGGTTGGGGACACTTGTCATCCTGAGCGCAGCGAGGGATCTCACGGCCGCCGGCGCAATGAGATCCTTCGCTGCGCTCAGGATGACAATGAAGGCTTGCATGATGCCGGTCTAAGCCTTGAATCGCCACAGTCGCAGACCATCTTTTCGCGCATGAACTACTTCCGTACCGCCCTCCTGCTCGCCGCCCTGACCGGCTTCTTCCTGGTCGTGGGCTACCTGCTCGGCGGCAAGGCCGGCCTGATGATCGCGCTGGTCGTGGCGCTGGGCATGAACCTCTTCGCCTACTGGAACAGCGACAGCATGGTGCTGCGCATGGCCAACGCCCGCGAGGTCGGGCCGAACGAGGCGCCCGAGCTCTATGGCATCGTCCAGGGCCTGGCCGGCCGCGCCGGCCTGCCCATGCCGCGGGTCTATGTCATCGACGAGGACCAGCCCAACGCCTTCGCCACTGGCCGCAGCCCCGAGCATGCCGCGGTGGCCGCGACCACGGGCCTGCTGCGCCATCTCAGCCGCGAGGAGATCACCGGCGTGCTGGCGCACGAGCTTGCCCATGTGAAGAACCGCGACACGCTCACCATGACCGTGGCCGCCACCCTGTCGGGCGCCATCGGCATGCTGGCGAGCTTCGGCGGCCTGTTCGGCGGTGGCCGCGACGAGAACGGCCGCCCGCTGGTGAGCCCGATCGTGGCCATCGCCGCGATGTTCCTGGCGCCGGTCGCGGCCTCGCTGGTGCAGATGGCAATCAGCCGCAGCCGCGAATTCGAGGCCGACCGCCTGGGCGCGGAAATCTCCGGCCAGCCGCTGTGGCTCGCCTCGGCGCTGGCGCGCCTGCACCAGGGCACCCAGGCGATCCCCAATGCCACCGCCGAAGCCAATCCGGCGACGGCGCATCTCTACATCGACAATCCCCTGTCGGGCGGCGGCATGGCGAGCCTGTTCTCCACCCATCCGCCGATGGAGGAGCGTATCGCGCGCCTTCAGGCGATGGCCGGCCAGTATCGGAGCGCCCCGCAGGCGCAGCCCGCCTATGCCCGCAGTGCGCGCGCCAACCCATGGAACGCCGCGCCCCAGGCGCCGCCGCGCCGCGGCCCGTGGGGGTGATCTCCTGTCGGCGGCCGATGCCTAGACCGGCTCGCCGGCCGCAACGCCCAGGAGCTTTTGCGCGTCCTCGGTAGTCATCTCGACCCCTTCGACGGCTCCCAGCCGCCGGTTCATCACCTTGGTTCGTGTCTCCAAATCGCCGACTGTCTTGAGCGATGTCTCGAGCTGGGCATGGAGCTTGGTCACGACGTTGCCGTACTTCCCGAACTCCGTCTTCACGGCGCTCAGCACGTTCCAGACCTCGGCCGACCTCTTCTGAACCGCGACCGCGCGCAGGGCCATGCGGAAAGCCGACAGCATCGCCAGCAGGGTCGTTGGCCCTGCGATCGTGACCCGATGCTTCTCCATCATGCTCTCGACGAGGCCGGGCCGCCGGATGACCTCGGCATAGAGGCCTTCCGTCGGCAGGAACAGGATGGCGATATCCGTGGTCATGGGCGGGTTCACGTACTTGTCGCCGATCTCCTTGGCGAAGGACCGGATGCGCTGGTCGAGCAAGCCGCTGGCTGCGGCAACGGCATCGACGTCGCCGCGCATGGATGCTTCCTGGAGCCGATCGTAGTCCTCGATCGGGAATTTGGAATCGATCGGCAGGAGGACGTCTTCCTCGCTTTCGCGACCCGGCAGCCGTAGCGCGAACTCGACCCGCTCCTGCGTGCTCTTCTTGACCTGGGCGTTGAGCAGGTACTGGGTCGGCGAGAACACCTGCTCCATCAGCGCCGCCAGCTGCACCTCGCCATAGATGCCGCGCGTCTTGACGTTGGCCAGCACGCGCTTGAGGTCGCCGACGCCGTCGGCCAGCTTCTGCATCTCGCCCAGCCCGCGGTAGACCTGCTCGAGCTGGTCGCTCACCAGCTTGAAGGACGAGGTGAGCCGATCCTGCAGGGTCTGCTGGAGCTGCTCGTCGACCGTCTTGCGGATCTCGTCGAGCTTGGCGGCGTTGCTCTGCTGCAGGGCGGCCAGCCGCTCCTCCACGGTCGCCTTCAGCATCTCCCCTGCCTCGTGATGCTTCTGGCTGAGCTGCAGCATCGTCTGGTCCACGGTCGCGAGGCGCTCCTTCTGGTGCTCGCTCATCTGGTTGATCGTCTTGGACAGCGTGTCGCCCAGCGCCTGGAAGATGTTGGTCACCTCTTCCCTCAGGTCGATGCCGGCCTTCGCCAAGGCTTCGGTGAGGGCCGTCATCGCCGTGTTGAGCGTATCGCTCGCAAGGGTGAGCCGCCGCCCGAACCCCTCGAACTGGGTCTCCTGCGCAATCCGCTGGTCGGCGGCGACCTGCAGGACGCCCTCCTGGAGCTTCTGGACGCTGCCGGTGACTTCCTCACGAAGCTCCCGCCCCGCCTTTGCCTGTGCCGCCGACTGCTCGTCGAGCCGGCTGGAAATGGTCTCGCGCAGCTTGTCGCGATTGGCCGTGGCTTCGTCGCCCAGGCGCTTCAGCTCGCTGTCCAGCTTCGCACCGACGGCCTCGCGGAACTGCGCCAGCTCCGTGAGCAGCTCGGTGCGGAAATCACGCAGGCTCGTCGCCAGCTCCTGCCGCTGGTTGCGCATTTCTTCCGCGACCGTGCGGCGTGTCTGGTCGCCTTCCGTCCGCAGCAGTTCGCCGAGGTTGCCGGGAGAGGATTTTCGGCCGAGCCAGAGAGGAAGGAGGATTGCCGAGACGACGGCGAGCAGCAGGATTGCGATGCTTACCCAGAGGATCGAGTCCGACAAAACCTTCTCTCCTTGGCAGGGGGTGCCTAGACCTTGGGCGGCAGCGCGGCCGGCGGCTCGCCCAGCTCGACTTCCAGGATACGTTCGCCGCGCCGCGTGATCGCGGTGGTCGAGGTCTCGATGTCGCGCAGGTCCTTCTCGGTCTGGGCGAAATGGCTCTTCAGCCGGCCGACGCGCTCGTCGAGCCGGCGCACGTCGTCGAGCATCAGCCCGACCGTCTTCTGGATCTTGCCGGCCTCCTCGCGCATGCGCACGTCCTTCAGGACGGCACGCACCGTGTTCAGCGTTGCCATCATGGTCGTGGGCGACACGATCCACACGCGCGCCTTGTAGGATTCGTCGACGACGGCCGCGAAGTTGGCGTGCAGCTCGGCGTAGATCGCTTCGGAGGGCAGGAACAGCAGCGCCGATTCCGCCGTCTCGCCGGGCACGATGTATTTGTCGCGGATGTCGTTGATATGCTTGCGCATGGCGAGCTGGAAGGCGCGTTGCGCCGCGGCCAATCCCGCCGTGTCGCCGGACGCGACCGACCGCAGGAGCTGGTAGCTCTCCAGCGGGAACTTGGCGTCGATGGCGATCGAGCCCGGCGGGTTGGGCAGCTTCAGCACGCAGTCGGCGCGCACCCCGGTGGAGAGGGTGCACTGGAATTCATAGGCCTGGGCCGGCAGGGCGTTCTGCACCAGGTCGTTCAGCTGGACCTCGCCGAAGGCGCCGCGGGCCTGCTTGTTGGACAGGACCTCCTGCAGGCTCACCACCTGGGTCGAGAGCTCGCCGATCTTGCGTTGCGCCTCGTCGATCCGCACCAGCCGCTCGCGCAGGTCGGTCACGACCTGGCCGGTCGCGAGCTCGCTGCGGTCGAGCCGTTCGCTCACCACCCTGCTCAGCGCCTGCTCTTGCTCGCGGAGAGATCGTTCCACCCGCTGCACGGTCTCCGCCTGCTGGCTGAGCGCCAGCTCGAGGTGATGGCGCACGGCCTCGGCCTCGCGATTGTCGCCCCGCCGCAGGAGGGACGTCATCAGCGCCACGGCCAGCAGGGCCACGGCCGCCAGCAGCACGATCGTCAAGGTATCCATTGAGCCGTTTATAGGCGGGCGGCTCGACAAGCGCACGGCCGGCGGCTAATCCACCCCCATGTCCCCGGCCTACACACCCCCCGCCCACGATCCCGACGTCTGGTTGTTCGACCTCGACAACACGCTCTATCCGGCGCGCTGCAACCTGTTCTCCCAGATCGACGTGCGCATCGGCGCCTATATCTCGGGATGGTTGAAGGTGACGCCGGAAGAGGCGCGCGTCGTGCAGAAACAGTATTGGCGCGACCACGGCACCTCGATGCGGGGGATGATGAGCCTGCATGGCGTCGACCCCAAGCACTACCTGGATTACGTGCACGACATCGACTACTCGCCGGTCGAGGCCGCGCCCGACCTCGAAGCGTCGCTGGCCAGGCTGCCCGGCCGCAAGATCATCTTCACCGCCGGCGACGTGCCCCATGCCGAGCGGGTCATGGAGCGGTTGGGCGTGGCGCATCATTTCGAGGCGATCTTCGACATCGTGGCCGGCGACTATTGGCCCAAGCCGCATCCGCAGATCTACGACCAGCTCGTGCGCAAGCATGGCGTCGACCCGACCCGGGCCTGCTTCGCCGACGACATCGCGATCAACCTCAAGCCCGCGGCCGACATCGGCATGCGCACGGTGTGGATCCGCACCGACGAAAGCGTGAAGCGCGCCGCCGACCTCGACCTCGGCCATATCCATCATCAGACCGACGATCTCGCGACCTGGCTCGCGGACTGGATTGCCCAGCGGAGAACGGCGTGAAGATCCTCATCCTCGGGGCCGGCGCCATCGGCGGCTATGTCGGCGGCCGGCTGCAGCAGAGCGGCGCCGACGTGACCTTCCTGGTCCGCCCCGCGCGCGGCGAAGCGCTCGCCCGCGACGGTCTCGTGATCAAGAGCACCAAGGGCGACATCACCCAGAAGGTGAAGACGGTGCTCGGCGGTGCCGACGGTGGCCCCTACGAGATCGTTCTGCTGACCTGCAAGGCCTACGACCTCGACACCGCGATGGAGGCCATTGCACCGGCCGTCGGCCCTCATACGACGGTCGTGCCGCTGCTGAACGGCATGCGCCATCTCGACGTGCTCGATGCGAAGTTCGGTGCGGAGCGTGTATCGGGCGGCCTCGCGCGCGTCGGCGTGGCGATGACGGCGGATGGCACGATCCTGCACACCAGCCCCTTTGCCTCGATCTCGTTCGGCGAGCGCGACGGCAAGCCTGCGCGTCTCGCGCTGGTCGAGCTCCACGCAGCGATCAAGGCGTCCGGCATCGATGGCGGCCTGAATGAGAGCATCGTCCAGGATCTGTGGGACAAGTGGATCATGCTGTGCTCGCTGGCCTCGCTGTGCTGCCTGATGCGTGGCACGGCCGGTGACATTCTCGAGGCGATGGAGGGCCGCGCCATCGTGCTGGAGACCGTCGAGGAATGCCGCAAGGTGGCGGCCGCCGCCGGCTACGGCCCGAACGACAAGGGCATGGAGACGGTGCGCGGCTATCTCACCCAGCGTGGCTCGCGCTTCGCCGCCTCCATGCTGCACGATCTCGAAAAGGGCAACATGGTCGAGGCCGATCATGTGGTGGGCGACATGCTCGCCCGCGCCCGCAAGGCGGGCATCGCCGCCACGCCCAACCTGCGCCTGGCCTATGCCCATCTGCAGGTCTACCTGGCGCGCCGTGCCCGCGGCGGCATCGGCAAGCCGGCGCTGTAACGAACGGAGCGTAACGCGTGAAAATTCTCATTCTCGGCGCCGGTGCGGTCGGCGGCTATTGGGGCGCCCGCCTGCATCAGGCCGGCATCGACACCACCTTCCTGCTGCGCGAGAAGCGCGCCGAGAAGGTCCGCAAGGAAGGCCTGGTCGTCAAGAGCCCGCGCGGCGATGCGACCCTGCCGGTCAAGGTCGTGACCAGGGGCGACGATGGTGCGCCCTATGACGTCGTGGTGCTGGCCTGCAAGGCCTACGACCTCGACTCCGCGATCGAGTCCATTGCGCCCGCGATCGGTTCCGACACCACCATCGTGCCGATGCTGAACGGCCATGCCCATTTCGCCACGCTCGATTCGAAGTTCGGCGCCGGCAGGGTGGCGGGCGGGCTCGCGCGCATCTCCGGCATGCTGGGGCCGAACGGCGAGATCCTGCATTCCGGCGCCTCGGGCGTGTCCTTCGGCGAGCGCTCGGCCGTGCCCGCGCGGGCCTCGCTGGTGGCGCTCGATGCCGCCTGCAAGAAGGCCGGCATCGACGGTGGCCTCAACGCCAACATCAACCAGGACCTCTGGGACAAGTGGATCATGCTGGCCACGATCGCCCCCATGTGCTGCGCCATGCGCGGCAACGTGGGCGACATCGTCGAGGCCGAGGATGGCGCCACGATCATGCTCGAGACGCTGGAGGAATGCCGCAAGGTCGCAGCCTCCGAAGGTTACCCGCCCGGCGAGAAGGTGCTGGCCGGCATCCAGTCGATGCTGACGCAAAAGGGCTCCAAGGCCGTGGCCTCGATCCTGGGCGACCTCGAGAAGGGTGGCCCGGTCGAGGGTCAGCAGATCGTGGGCGACATGCTGGGCCGGGCGCGCAAGGCCGGCATCGCGGCCCCCAACCTGCGTTTCGCCTACGCCCATCTGCAGGTCTATCTCGCGCGCCGCGCCCGCGGCGGCCTGCCGACCCCGAAGTAGGCGGACCGGCGCGTCGCCGGTTGAAACCCCGCTCCTGCGTGCCCATCTGTCGGAGTGGCTGCCGCGTATCCGCGGCGCCTTTCTTCGACATTTTGCTCGTGAATTCAGGGGTTTCCCCATGCGTGACATCGTCCGGAGCCGGAAGGTTCCCCATATCGTCGTGAGCACCGCCGACTACGAACGGCTGACCGATCTCGCGACCGCCTCGGCCGAGCGCCTGCCTGAGGTCGCCAACGAGCTGCTGGCGGAGATGGAGCGCGCCAAGGTGGTCGAGGCCAAGGCCGTGCCGTCCGACGTGGTGCGCATGGGCGCGACCGTGACCTTCGAGCAGGACGACGGCCACACGCGGCGCATGACGCTGGTCTATCCGGTCGACGAGAGCATCGATGAGCAGCGGCTCTCGGTGATGACGCCGATCGGCGCGGCGCTGATCGGGCTCGGCGTCGGCCAGTCGATCTCCTGGACGGCGCGCGACGGCCACCGCCACCAGCTCAAGGTGCTGAAGGTCGAGGCTACTTGATCAGCCCCGCCAGCTTGGGCAGGAACAGCGAGAGCTGCGGGAACAGGATGATCAGCATCAGCCCGATCATCAGCGCGCCGACATAGGGCATGTAGGTCCGCCAGTGCTGGCCGACCGTGAGGTTGGCGAACTTCAGCGCCATCAACAGCCCGACGCCCATCGGCGGCAGGAACAGGCCGATGCCGACGGCGGCGGTCTGCACGATGTTGAAGTGGATGGGATCGATGCCCATCTTTTCCGCGATCGGGAACACCACCGGGATCAGCACCACCGCGGCCGGCAGGCCCTCCAGCACCATGCCGAACAGCATGGTGATGAGGGCGGTGGCGAGAAGGAACAGCCAGGGCATGGTCTTGAGCGGGCCCAGCACGTCGGCCAGCATCGCCGGCACGCCCGACACGCCCATCAGATATTGGAACACCGAAGCGACGGCGAGCAGGAACACGACGGCCGCCGTCAGGATGGCGCTGTCGTAGGCGAGCTTGGCCATCTGCCGGTAGGAGACGTTCTTGTAATAGAACCGCGCGGCCAGGAAGGCGTAGCCCGCCACCACGGCACCCGCCTCGGTCGCCGTGAACACGCCGAGGAAGAAGCCGCCCAGGATGACGACCGGGATCACCATCGGCACGGCGGCGCCCTTGGCCGAGGTGAACAGCACGGCGGCGCTGGGCTTGCTGTCGACCGGCCAGTCGTATTCGCGCGCCCGCAGGTACACCAGCACCATCAGGCAGACCATGATGGTCGCGGCCGGGACGAAGCCCGCGAGGAACAGCGCGACGGCCGAGGTGTTGGTCACCTGGGCGATGACGATCATGAAGATGGCGGGCGGCACCAGCATGCCCATGGCCGTGCCGGCCGCGATCAGCGAGGCCGAATCGGCGGGCTTGTAGCCGGCCTTGGTGAGCGGCGGCATCAGCGTCGAGCCAAGGGCAGAGACCTCGGCCATCTTCGAGCCGCAGATGTCGGAGAAGAAATAGGCCACGACAATCACCGACATGCCCAGCCCGCCCTTGACCCAGCCCACCAGCGCGCGGGCGAAGTCGACGAGGGCATGGCTCATGCCGCATTTCTCCATCAGGCCGCCGGCGAAGACGAAGGCCGGGATGGCCAGCAGCACCCAGCTCTGCGAGCCCGACACCATGCTCGATGACAGAACCTGCATGTCGTAGCCGCCGACCAGCAGGCCCGCGACGCCGGACACGCCGAGCGCGAAGACGATCGGCATGGAAAAGACGATCAGGACGATGAAGACCGCCGCCACGAAAAGAAGGATCATTGGATTTTCCGTCGCCGTGACAAAGCCAACCTCATGCTGAGGAGCCACGCGAAGCGTGGCGTCTCGAGGCATGCGCCACACACGCGGTGCCTGTTGCCCACCCTTCGAGACGCGCCCCGCGGGCGCTCCTCAGGGTGAGGTAAAGCGTCGGACGCAAAGTGTTTGCTTCGATCCACTGGGCGGGTTCAATGCAGCGCGTCGGGAGCGCGCGGCGGCGGCGCTACGATCATGGAGACGGCGTAGACGACGAGCAGCACGCCGCCCACCACCGACGAGGCATAGAGGAGTGCGAGGTTGATCTCGAGGCTGGGCGTCACCAGCGTGTAGTTGAGCATGCAGAGCTTGACGCCGTACCAGGCCGCGATGGCGCCGAAGCCCGCGATCAGCAGGTGATGGATGCGCTCGATCAGGAGCTGTGCTTCAGGCGACAGCCGCTCGATGAAGACATGCAGCGTGAAATGCGCGCGCTCGCGCACGCCGATCGCAGCCCCGATCAGGGTGAGCCAGGCGAGCATCATCTCGCCCGCCTCCTCCACCCAGGTGAAGCGGAACGGATCGACGTCGAGCAGATCCGTCACCTTGAGCATGATGTAGCGCAGGAAGACACCGACCAGCAGGTTGCCGATGGCGGCCACCAGCAGCAGGGCGACGACGATCTTGGGGATCTCCTGGATGAATCTCGGCATCGGGACGAAAGCCGCCATTACGCCTTGAACCCAGCGATCTCGTCCCACAGGCCGCTGAACTGCGTCTTGTAGGCCGGCCAGATCTTCTCCTGCGCGACCTTGCGGAAGGCAGCCACGTCGGCCTCGACCACCGTCATGCCCCTGGGCTCGAGCTCCTTCTTGGCGGCCGCGAAATTGTCGACCGACTCGGTGAGCTGGCGGCACTTCTCCTGCGCCTCGCGGCTGGTGTCGAGGATCAGCTTCTTGTGCGGCGCCGACAGGCCTTCCCACACGCCGAGGTTCATGGTGTTGAGCGTCGGGCCGTAGTTGTGGAAGGTCATCGAGCAATACTTCGAGACCTCGTAGATCTTGAGCGCGATCTGGTTGACGATCGGCAGGTCGCCGCCGTCGATGACGCCCGACTTGGCGGCCGAGACGACCTCGCCCCAGGCCATCGGCACGGCGTTGCCGCCGAGGCCGTTGATCGTGTCGCCGAACACCTTGGCCTGCTGTACCCGGATCTTGGCGCCGCGCAGGTCCTTGGGCTCCTTGATCGCCTTCTTGCTGGTCCAGAAATGGCGGAAGCCGTAGTCGAAGAAGCACAGCGTCTTCAGCTTGTACTTGTCCTGGAACTGCTTATCGAGCGTGTCGCCGATCTTGCCGTTGAACATCTTGTAGGCCTGGTCGTAGCTCTGCACGAGGTACGGCACCAGGAACACGCCCATCTCGGGGAACACCGTGGCGGCGGCGCCGCCCGGGTTGCCCATGGCGATGTTGCCGGACTTCACGGCGTTCATGATCTCCAGCTCCTTGCTGATCAAGGTCGAGCCGAAGAACTGCATGTCGAGCTCGCCGTTGGAGCGCTTGCGCACTTCCTGCGCCTGCCAGTCGAAGGCGACGGCGGCGGACTCCGGCAAGGCGTTGAGATGCGCCATCACCAGCTTGATGGGCGCGGCGCGGGCGATGCCGGGCGCCAGGCCCGTGGCGATGATGCCGGCCAGGCCCCCGTGCAGCACGCTGCGACGGCGAAGGGCAGGCAGATTCCGGCTGCTGATTTTCATGGTCGTCGTCATGGCGCCCTCCCAGGCGATTGATTTGGAGGAAGCCTATGGCCGATAGCGCAACAGGGCAAATCCGAAACAGATGAAGATCGCGCCGCTGGCACGGTTGAATCGTCGACGCCAGGCACCGCGCGCCAGCCAGACGCTGAGCCGCCGGGCGCTCGCTGCATAGGTTATGTAAAAGAAGAATTCGACGGCCACGAAAGTCGTGACCAGCACGGCAAATTGCGGTGCCCAGGGCGCATCCTGGGCAATGAACTGCGGGAAGAAGGCGGCCGCGAAGATCAGCAGCTTGGGGTTGCTGATGCCGACCAGGAAGCCGCCGCGGAAGACCGCCCAAGGCGAGCGTTCGCGCTGCGATATGATGTCTTGCGTTTCATCGAGCGGATCGTCCGGCGCGCGCCAGGTCTGGATGCCGAGCCAGACGAGATAGGCGGCGCCGGCGTATTTCAGCGCCTCGAACCAGCCGGGCGCGGCCAGGAGCACGGCACTCAATCCGGCCGCCGACGCGCTCAGCATGATCACGAGGGCGATCAGGCAGCCCGAGGTGCCGATCATGGCGCGGCCAAAGCCGAAACGGATGCTGCGCGTCGTGACGTACAGCACGTTCGGTCCCGGCGTGCAGGAGATCAGGATCACCGCGCCGAGATAGAGCCACCAGGTTTGGAGGGTCATTGCTGGAGTGGCCCGCCCCCAGCGACGGCCTCTCTCACTGCGCCGCCATCGCCAGATTGTGCTGGCCCTGCGACGCGCTGAACCGGTCGAGCACGTGGCCGGGACCCTTGGCGTGCGGGACATAGTCCTTGCCGTCGAAAGTCTTGATGCCGTTGCAGAACACGCCATGCACGCCCGTGGGCTTGCGGATGGTGCGACGGCCGCCGCCCGGCAGGTCGGCGACGCGCTGCGCCGGGCTCACGCCCACGGTCGCGGGATCGAACAGCAGCAGGTCGGCCTGGGCGCCGAGCGCAATGCGGCCGCGGTTCTGGATGCCGTAGAGATCGGCGGGATGGGAGGTGAGGCGGCGGATGCCCTCGACGATGTCGAAGTCGCCGCGCTCGCGCACCCAGCGTGCCAGGAAATGCAGGCCGAAGCCCGCGTCGCACATATAGATGAGATGGGCGCCGGCGTCGGACAGCGCCACCACGCCCGCCTCGTGCTTCAGCAGCTTGGCCACGCCGTCGTCACCGACGTTGAGGAAGCGGCCGAGGAACGCCGTCTCCAGGTCCTCGTCGAGGCTGAGGTCGAGCATGATGTCGAGCGGGTCGCGGCCCTCGTCCCTGGCGATGTCGTGCAGGTAGCGATTGACGTACTTGGCGTTGGATTCATTCTGGGCCACGGCCACCATGACGCGGTCCCAGTTGCCCTGGAAAATCATGCCGGGCCGCGGGTTCCTGGCGTTCTCGCGGAACTTGGCGCGCCACGACGGGTCGCGATAGACGGCCTTCAGCTGCTCCGGCGTGTAGGCCTTGATCGGGTCGAAGGCCGAGTGGCTGTAGAACGGATAGGCGTTGCCCATCGTGAAGTCGAAGGACAGCGGCTGGCAGGGGATCTGGATATAGAGCCCGTTGCCGCGATGGATGGCGGCGGCGCAGGCGTCGAAGATGCGCATCGCGCGCGCCGGCTCCTGCTCGTTGTACATCGCCATGCCGGTGCCCTGGAAGAACGGCCGGCCCCACTTGGCGGCCATCGGCTCCAGCTCCTCCGGCGTCTTCACGCCCGAGGCGATGGCGATCAGGCCCTTGCCACGCGGCCCCATGGCGCCCACGAGCGAGTCGAGCTCCGACATGGGCGCGATGGTCGACGGCATCGGCACGCCGCCGTAGCCGGAATGATTGAGCGAATAGGAGGCGCCGAGCCCGATGGCCCCGTGGCTCATGGCATCGACCACCATCGCCTGCATCTTGGCGAGCTCTTCCGGCGTGGCGTCGGCGCGCTGCGAGGCGGCCTCGCCCATGACGGCGGTGCGGATGGTGGAGTGGCCGGCCAGCACGGCCAGGTTGGCGTAGGCGCCGCGCCGGCGCAGCATCGCCATATAGTCGCCGAAGCTCTCGAAATCCCAGTTGATGCCGGTGCGCAGCGCGTCGAGGTCCATGCCCTCGACGACGGAAAGGTTGCGGATGACGAGATCGCGGCCGGCCGGTGTCGCCGGCACGATGCCGAAGCCGCAGTTGCCCATCACGGCCGTGGTGACGCCGAGCGAGGGCGACGGCGACAGCGTCGAATCCCAGGTCACCTGCGCGTCGTAATGCGTGTGCACGTCGACGATGCCGGGCGACAGGGTGAGGCCGCCGGCATCGATCGTCTCGGCGCCGCTGTCCTTGATCTCGCCGATGGCGCTGATGCGCCCGTCGGTGACGGCGAGGTCGGCGCGTCGCGGCTCGTGTCCCAGCCCGTCGACGATGGTGGCGCCGCGAATGACAAGATCGGCCATGATCAGCTCCGTTTGTTGAGCGCGCCGTAGGCGGCGAGCGCTGCGTGGTTCACGAGATCGCTCACGGTGGCGCCCATCGGCACGATCTGCACCGGCTTGGCGAGACCGTCGATCACCGGGCCGATCACCGTGACGCCGCCCAGCCGCTGCATCAGCCGCGACGAGATATGGGCGGAATGCAGCCCCGGCATCACCAGCACGTTGGCGGCGCCAGTGAGGCGGCAGAACGGATAGGTCTCGCGCAGGAGCTCGTAGTCGAGCGCCATGTCGGCCTGCATCTCGCCGTCATACTCGAAGTCGACCTTCTCCGTGTCGAGCAGGCGGATCGCCTTGCGGATACGGTCGATGCGCTCGATCTCGCGGCTGCCGAAATTGGAGAAGGAGAGGAACGCCACGCGCGGCTCGTGGCCCATGGTGCGCGCATTCTTCGCCATCTGCTTCGCGATCGAGGCGAGCTGCTCGGGCGTCGGCGTCTCGTTGATCGAGGTGTCGGCCAGGAACACCGTGCCGTGGCGCGACACGACGATGGAATAGCCGATCGGCACCTTGTTCGGCTCGACATCGACCACGCGCTTCACGTCGGCGTAGCACTCCGGGAAGCGCCGCGTGATGCCGGTCACGAGGCCCGCGGCGTCGCCCATCGCCACCATGCAGGCGCCGAAGACGTTGCGGCCCTGGTTGACCATGCGCTGCACGTCGCGGCGCAGGTAGCCGTCGCGCTGCAGGCGCTTGTAGACCAGGTCGGTATAGGGCGCGTTGCGGGTGGAGAGCCGCGCATTGTGGATCTCCATGCCGCTCGTGTCCTTGATGCCGAGCGTCTTCATGGTCTCGCGCACCTGCTCCTCGCGGCCGATCAGCACCGGCGTGCCGTAGCCATTGTCGCGGAACACCACGGCGGCGCGGATGGTGCGCTCCTCCTCGCCCTCGGCGAAGACGATGCGCTGCGGGTTGGCCTTCACCTGGTCGAACAGGCTCTGCAGCCAATGGCTGGTCGGATCGAGGCGGCCCGACAGGTCGCGGCGATACTCCGCCATGTTGGCGATGGGCTTGCGCGCCACGCCGGAATCCATCGCGGCCTGCGCGACGGCCGAGGACACGGCCGAGATCAGGCGCGGGTCGAACGGCACCGGCACGACGTACTCGGGGCCGTAGCGCAGCCGACGGCCGGAATAGGCGCGATCGACCTCGTCGGGCACGTCTTCGCGCGCGAGGGCGGCCAGCGCCTCGGCGGCGGCCACCTTCATCTCCTCGTTGATGGTGCGGGCGCGCGCGTCCAGCGCGCCGCGGAAGATGTAGGGGAAGCCCAGCACGTTGTTGATCTGGTTGGCGTAGTCGCTGCGGCCGGTGGCGATGATGGCGTCGCCGCGCACCGAGCGGACGTCTTCCGGCGTGATCTCGGGATCGGGGTTGGCCATGGCGAAGATGATCGGCTTGGCCGCCATCGACTGGACCATCTCCTTGGTCAC
>CANIRG010000092.1 GCA_947469635.1 Rhodospirillales bacterium
AGAAGGCGCTCGAGGTCATGCTCGACTGCATGGCGACCGGCAAGACCGCCGACCGTCCCGACCTGCTGGTCGGCATCGAGGAGATCACGCAGCTGGTGGGCTACGAGCGCATCAACAAGCTCGAGCAGGCGCTGCTGCTGGAGGACCAGCTCGAGAAGAAGTACGGCGACGAGGAGCGCGACTACGTCATCCGCAAGAGCGCCTGACACTCCTCATGCTCTCCCGGACCGCGGGCCTCCAGGCCCGCTTCAGGCGACGCGCGGCGCGATGCCTCCCAGTGCCCGTGCCACCAGGAGCACAAGCTCGACCTGCGAGCGCGAGTCGGTTCGCGCCATGGCCCGCGCAAGCATCGTCCGCACCGTGTTGTAGGAAACGCCGCTCTGACGGGCGTACTCGGGGAGCGGGGTGCCGGAGAGCAGCGCAAGAACGAGCCGGGCTTCGCCGGGCGTGAAGCCGAACAGTTCGGTCAGCACCTTCCGGTCGGAGACGATCTTGGCGCCGGGATCCGATACGAACAGCAGGACGGCGGGCGATGTCTTTCCTGCGCCGACGAGGCTGGGACCTGCCGGCGTCAGCATGATCGCGTAGGCTCGCCGGCCCGATGGCCGTTGCACACGCAAGTGACCGCCTGCGGAGCGTACCCCCCCCCCCGTGGCGAAGGCCGGCGATCAGCTTTTGCAGAAGCTTGTCGTCCTCCTTGTTGCTCGCCCGTAAGCCATCGGGCGTGCGCACGAGGCCGTCTCCGGCGCGCAACATCGCCTCTCCGGCCGTGTTGACATGCAGCAGGCGTCCCGTCGCCGCCACCAGGATGACCCCGAGGCTGAGCTGATCGAGGGCAAAATAGGCCGAACGGTTGGATTGATTGGCGGATTGGAGCTTCTGCCGAACTTCCAGTGACCGCTGCACATGGGGTAGAAGCCGCTGCAGGCGCCTGACCTCCTGCGGTGCGTAATCCTTGGCGTCGTGGGGGCGATGGATGCCGATCACGGCATACTGACCCCCGGTCATCGGGAGCAACGATCCGGCCAGGTACCGGACATCCACCTGCCGCAGATATTCGTTGTAGATATAGCTCTGCACCAGCTTTCGGTCGTCGACGATCTGGGAGCCGGTTAATGCCTTGCCGAACAGCTTTTGCTCGGCGGCGCCCAGCGCCCAGAGGTCGTGTCCGGCGAAGTGCCCGTATTCCTGGATCTGCCTGGAACTCATTCCTAGGGTGGTGACGACATCGACCGCAGAGCTTCTCGGATCGTGCGTCGAGAGCATGAGGGTTATACCTTCCAGATTCTCCGCGACTTGCAGGCCGGCCTCGTCCCACGACTGATGCCCGAGCGCGGCTTCATACAGGGATTCGATAAGCCTATTCTCACTTCGCGAGATCATACGCACCTCATGCAACCGCTATGACGGCCATACTGAAAAGTTCGCGAGCATGATCTGTCATCCATTTGCATGACAGTCCACTTCCACATGGAGACAGCCCCCGACAACGGATAAGGACGCGAGCAGGCTGCGACCTCGTCCAAATTTTAGGCTGTATGTGTTCATGCAATTGCGCGACGCGGGTTGTAACGCGACCCCTTAAAAATCCGAAGTATTGGGAACGCGCCAGAATTCGGTGTGTGAGGGGTGAAAATGACGTCCTTTGATGAAACTCGTCGAGCGAGGGCATCGGGTGAGTCTTATCGGGTGAGTCCTACTGCATGTCTTCCCAGCCGACGATCCGCAATCTGGCACGGCTGCTTGTACCCGGCGGCAGACTTAATGGCGCCGCTCGCCATTCTCATATGGGACTGCGGTGTCAGTAGCTCCCACATGCTAGCGCATCGGAGGGCTCCATGACCGGCCGGCACGCCTTCAGTACTAAGCTTGAGGTTGTAGTTGCCGATGGAAAGGCTTCGGCCACAAAGCCCCAAACAGTTCTTCGACGACAGCCGAACAATGCAGTTCGGTGCAAGCAAGTCTTTCATACGCAGGCATGTGCCGACGCCTTCAGCTTCGCAAAGGTTCACTTCAACCAGGCATTTTCAGCTCACCTGACTGCTCCCGCATCCCGGTACGTGGTCGCCACCAGCGGCAGCGATCGTATCGTCGGCGTCATTGCTGTTCGCCCGACGAGAGGGTCGGGCGAATGCCTATCGGAACGATACTTGGGCATGCCCGTCGAAGCTTGGATGGCCCTCCATCGGGATGAGCGGCTGACGAATGACGACATTGTAGAAGGAGGCTCTCTCGCAGTGGAGCATCCTGGGATCGTCGAACCTCTGCTCCGGTTCGCAGCGGCATCCGCCTATGCAGAAGGATACAAGTACCTTCTGCTAACAGCCACGCGGACGGTCCGTCTCGTTTTCCGTCGACTCGGGTTCATCGTGGACGAGCTTTGCGTAGCATCCCCATCCGTGCTCAGCGCGGAGGAAATCGGTGCGTGGGGTTCGTACTACGACAGGCGGCATGCGCCGAAGGTTTGTCTGCTGATCGTCGAGCAGATGTTCGCCGTGGTGGCACCGCAGATGCGCCGACAACTGCAACAGGGAAACGACGTCGACCTCGCCTCTGACGGGTGGACAGTCGATACGACGCTCACCTATTCCGCTGGAAGTCGGTCGAGAGATCCATCGAAATACAGGATCGTAACGCCCATCGAGGGATTGCTCTCGTCGATAATGCAGCATGCGCCAGACTTGATCGATATCGTCGAGAAAGCCCCGCCGCTTGTTATCCAAGTTTACCCTGCAACACTGGACGTGCGCAAAGTAGGGCCGCGACTCGATACGTACTGTCACATACCCACAGCCATACGCGCTCTGCAATTGGCAGTTCATAGAAGTCGCGCGGCGCTTTTCTGCACCACGCCGCTTCTCGCGGCGCGTGTGTTGCTCGAGTACGCCGAGAGACATTCATCCTTCCCACCTCACATGCTGATGGCGGTGGGTGGATATCCTCTTCCGCTGTCATTGGAACGCACCCTCCAAAATTTGGTGAGGGAAAGGGGCAGCACATTCGATGTCGTGCAGTTCTTTGGACAGGCGGAAATAGACGCTGCCTGTCTGTTTTCACTAAAGCGGGATCCAAGCGGTCGGCCGCTTTATCACCCTCGCCTTGGGGTCGCGCTAACAAAGTCGAATGGCGTCGTGGAGGTTCGACTAAGCGCGCAGGGTAAGTCCGTAACCTTTGACGACGAGATAACCCCGGGACCCGACGGAGCGCTGATCGAAAATGCGAGCCGATGGACTCCGGAGGTCATGAGCGAGCTGGAAGGTTGGAGCGACGGAGAATGGCGCCGAAGGACAGGCTTCTTGCATATGCGGCCGAACGAGACGGTATTCCAACTACGTGAGGGCGAAGAGAAGAAAGGAGCGCAGGAAATGGAGTTTTACGACTATTCGCGGCGCTTTCGGATGAATTGGCTTGAGAAGCCGGACTGGTCTTATGACCGAGAATGCTGCGTTCCAGCGAAGGTGTAACGGTGACGCAGTCCTGTGACGACCGGATCTGCTCGGTCGCGGCTTAACTGCTAAAGGGAGCAACGGTGAAGTCTGCCGCCCTGCAAGAGCGCCTCCTCATGGTTTGTCTGTTTTTCCTTCTGACCGGCATCGCTGCTTACCTGCTCGGTGGATCGCAGGTGCTGGAGATTCGTTGTGATGCGCTAGGGTTCGATGTTTGTCTGCGGCCGACCGGTATCATCTGATCTCGTGGTGGGCCTAATCAAGCCGCGAAATTGACCGCGACGGTGTTGCCGCCTCTCAGGAGCATGCCGACGCGGTCGCCCAGCTCGGCCTTGTAGGTCCCATCGTGGACGGCGGCGAAGGCGGCGCGGTCGCCCGGCCCGACCTGCTGGTCGGCATCGAGGAGATCACGCAGCTGGTGGGCTACGAGCGTATCAACAAGCTCGAGCAGGCACTGCTGCTGGAGGACCAGCTCGAGAAGAAGTACGGCGACGAGGAGCGCGACTACGTCATCCGCAAGAGCGAGTAGCCAGGACGCGGTCAGCGTCCGCCATGCCCCGATAGCGAGCAAATTCCGCAGCCCGGCGAGATGACGGGACGTGCCAGTAAGCGACATGGGGAAGCCGCTTCGGGGGACCGTTGCCCAGCCGATTGTGCCGCCTTACGATCCACGGTGGGGAGGCGTGGAAATTCCATTGGCACGTGAGCCGCGCCGCCTGGCCGCAATCGTGAAATCGGTCGGAACGCGAGGACAACATGACAAAACGCCCGATGTATCTGCAGCACGTCAATATTTACGTCCGCAACGTCGAGCGGTCGAAGAAATGGTACGAGGACCTGCTCGGCCTCCACGTCTACGAATACCGGCCGGGCTGGGCCGCCTTTCTGACGGCCGATGAGGAGCAGTCGCACGAGGTGGCGCTGATGCAGTTGGGCGAGGATGCGCCACTGCAGCTAAAGCGCCAGGTGGGCCTGAATCACATGGCCTGGCGCCTCGAGAGTCTCGACGACCTCAAGGAGTTCTACGAGAAGATCAAGGCCGAGGGACAACCGATAGATCACATCTCCGACCACGGCATCTCGCTCGGAATCTACCTGCGCGACCCCGACGGAAACGGCGTCGAAGTGTTCTACGAGATGCCGCGGGCCGAGTGGCCGGTCGACTACAACGTATTCACTCGCGAGAAGACCGGGAGCGGTCGCTTTCCAGGCCCTTGGGATGCCGAGATCGGCGGCAACGGTCCGCCGGCCCGGCGGCAAGACGCCGCGCAATAGGCAAGGTGGTGCTGGCACGCCACTTCTCGCATCGGAGCAGCGCAAGGACGATGTCGAGCACGATCCGCTCGGGGCGATCTGCAAGAGCGCCTGATCACGCCGCGAAATTGACCGCGACGGTATTGCCGCCGCTCAGGACCACGCCGACGCGCTCGCCGGGCTCGGCCTTGTAGGCGCCGTCAAGGACGGCGGCGAAGGCGGCGCTGCCGCCCGGTTCGGCGACGATGCGCAGCGTCGACCATAGCGCCTCCTGGGCGCGACGGATGGCGTCGTCGGAGACGAGCAGCACGCGGTCGACATGGCGCGCGGCGATCGGGAAGACCTGCTGCCCGACCTGCCTGGGCGCGAGCGAGTCGGCGGCAAGGCCGCTGGCTTCGGCATCGACTGGCTTGCCGGCTTGCAGGGCGCGCGTGAGGGTGGGGGAGGCCGCGGGCTCGACGCCGACGACCTTGATCCGCCGCTGGTACCAGGCGGCGATGCCACCGATGAGGCCGCCACCGCCGACCGCGACCAGCAACGTATCGAGATCGGGCGCCTGGCGATCGAGCTCCAGACCGATCGTGCCTTGGCCGAGCAGGGTCTCGCGCTGGTCGAAGGCATGGACGGGCAGGGCGCCGGACTGCGCGGCCCAGGCGATGCTGCCGGCCAGGGCATCGGCGTAGCGCTCGCCCTCCACAACGAGGTCGGCGCCGTAGCTGCGGATGCGCTCGATCTTCGCCGGCGAGGAGATGGTGGGTACGAAGATCTTCGCGGGAATGCCGAGCTTCATGGCGGCATAGGCAACCGCGGCCCCATGGTTGCCGCCGGAGGCGGCGACGACACCCGAGGCGGGGACCTCGCGGGTCAGCAGGTTGGCGAAAGCGCCGCGCGTCTTGAACGAGCCGGCATGCTGGAGGAGCTCGAGCTTGAAGGTGAGGTGCGTGTCGGCGAGGCCGAAGTCGGCACCGTCGGCATCGAGCACGGGCGTGGTGCGGATATGGGGCCGGATGATGCGTTCCGTGGCGGCGATGTCGTCGCGGCCGATTTCGTTTTCCCCGAGCATGAGCTGCCTCTGCGCTGTTCCAGTTGCGCGTTGACAGTAATTCGTCGATTGGCTAATTAGCAATATGTCTATCGTTCAGATCGCGCGGGCCCTGGCGAGCGAGCGTCGCCTGCAGATCCTGGAATGGCTGAAGGCCCCGCGGACCCACTTCCCGCCGCAGGTCGACGGCGATCTCGTCGAGGACGGCGTCTGTGGCATCCTGATCGCGGCCAAGCTCGGCGTCAGCCAGCCGACGGTGAGCGAGCACCTGAAGATCCTGGCGCAGGCGGATCTGGTCGAAGCCAAGCGCATCAAGCAGTGGACCTTCTACCGCCGCAACGAAGCCAACATCCGCAAGGCGCGGCAGGCGATCCTTAAGGGGATTTAGGGAGCGAAATCAGGCACTTGCGTCCGTTAGGGCTCCGGGGAGAAGCGTCACGAACGAATTTGCGCATTTTCCGAGGGTGTGAGTCGTGAGACGTGAGACGAATCGCTCGAAAAACCTTATGCCATCGGCATCGGAGGTGTCTCACGCCCGGTGAGACGGTTTGAGACGGTTGAGACGGCTTCCGCTACTCCCGGACTGCCTCGCCTTCCAGCTTGAGCGGCGCGTCGGCGGCCGGCTTGCCCTCGTCGAGCCGCAGGCAGCCGGCGTACAGGGCTTCACCGGCGGGCTTGTCGGTGGGCGCGATGAACAGCGCCGAGACCTTCAGCTCGCCCACCTGCAGCCGCGAGTCCGAGAGCCAGCGGGCGGCGCGCATCGAGGCGCCGGCCTTGTCGAGCCGCAGCCAGCCGCAGAGGACGGGGCGCTCGCCCGAGAGGTCGATGCGGACCCAGGCCGTGTCCTTGCCCGTGAAGCTGCCGGCGTTGCTGCTCACGCGCCACTCGAACGGCACCGCGCGGTAGGTCTTCTGCTCCTCGGTCGAGACGTCGATCGTGCCGATATAGTCCGATTTGGCGAGCGACGGATCCCTGATCCAGCCTTGCGAGACGCCGATGCCGAACAGCACCAGCGCGCCGCCCAAGAGCAGGATCACCCAGCGCGGCAGCCCGGTCATGCCCATCTCACGCGAGTATCGTCGTCATGCCGCCGTCGACCACCAGCGTATGGCCGGTGATGTAGGCGCCGGCGTCCGACGCGAGCAGCAGCAGGGCGCCGCGCAGGTCGGCCGGCACGCCCCAGCGGTGCGCGGCCGTGCGCTGCTCCAGCATCGCGTTGAACGGGGCGTTCTGCTGCAGCGGCACGTTGAGCTCGGTGCGGATGTAGCCCGGCGCGATCGCGTTGGCCGTGACGTTGGGGCCGAGCTCGGCCGCGAGATTCTTGGTGAGGCCGATCAGCCCGTGCTTGGCCGAGACATAGCCCGCCACCGAGCCGCGGCCCACGACCCCCATGATCGAGGATATGTTGACGATGCGACCGTAGTTGCGCGTCAGCATGTGACGGCCGACCTCGCGCGCCAGCACGAACTGGCCGATCAGGTCGGTCTCGATCACCTTGCGGAAGTCCTGCGTCGCGGTATCGACGATGTTCTCGCGATGGATGACGCCGGCGTTGTTCACCAGCACGTCGATGCGGCGGTGCTTCCTGATCAGCGCCGCGACGGTGGCGCTTGCCGCCACGTCGTCGGTGATGTCGAGCGGCACGACGAAGGCCTTGCCCCTCTTGCGCGCGATCGCCTTGGCCGTGGCTTCGAGGTCCTTCACCACGCGGCCGGCGCACAGCACGGTGGCACCGGCTTCGGCCAGGCACAGCGCCATGTCGCGGCCCAGCCCGCGCGAGGCGCCGGTGAGCAGCACGACGCGGTTCTTCATCGAAAAGAGGTCTGCCATGGGGCGTCATCCTAGCCTATGAATCGCGTCTTCATATCGCAATCATCGGGAGGGGAGCAGCATGGCCAAGGTAGCAATCGTGACGGGGTCGGCGACGGGACTGGGGGCCACCTGCGCGCTCGAGCTGGCGGCGAAGGGCTATAACCTCGCCATCAACTACACCAAGAGCAAGAAGGAGGCGGACGAGACCTATGCCGCCGTGAAGGCCAAGGGCGTCGACGCGATCCTGGTGCAGGCCGACATGGGCCAGGACGCCGACTGCAAGCGCCTTGCCGACGAGACCATGAAGAAGTGGGGCCGCATCGACGGGCTCATCAACAATGCCGGCACCACCAAGTTCCAGGCCCAGGGCGACCTCGACGGCGTGACGCCGGAGGATTTCGACCGCATCCTGCGCGTCAACGTCACCGGCCCCTACATGATGAGCCGCGCGGTGTTCCCGGCGATGAAGAAGCAGTGGGAGACCGGCAAGGAACGCGGCTCGGTCGTCAACATCTCCTCGATCGCGGGCGTCATGGGCGTCGGCAGCTCGATTCCCTACGCCTGCTCCAAGGGCGCGCTCAACACGCTGACGCTGACGCTCGCACGCTGGTTCTCGCCGGCGGCGCGGGTCAACACCGTGTGCCCGGGCTTCATCCAGACGCGCTGGCTGCTGGGAGGCATGGGCGAGGAGAACTACAACAAGATGAAGACGATGCAGGAGGAGACGACGCCGCTGCGCCAGGCCGGCACGACGGAGCAGATGGCCGAGGCGGTGCTGTTCTTCCTCACCAGCGCGTCGAACATCACCGGCGAGTTCCTGATCGTCGATTCCGGCATGCATCTCGGCATGCTGCCGATGAAGGCGCGCTAGTCAGGCGTTCGCGCCCGCAAAGGCCGCCGCCGCGTTGTGGACGTGGCGGGTGGCGAGCAGGGCCGCCAGCTCCTCGTCGCCGTCGATGACGGCGGCCAGGATGCCGGCATGTTCCTTCCAGTCCTCGCGCGCACGTGTGCGGCTGTTGAGCGCAAAGGCGAGGCTGGTGCGGTCGCGCAGCGAGCGCATGACCTCGGACAGCACGACGTTGCGGCTGGCCACCGCCAGGCGCTCGTGGAACTCTGAGTTGAGTCGCGCGAGCGCCTCGGGCGGGCTCGACTCCGCCGCTTCGTTGCCGCGCCGCAGCGTGTCGCGCAGCTGTGCCACGATGTTGGGTTCGTGATGGCGCGCGGCGAGGCGGGCATTCAAGCCTTCCAGCAGGGCGCGCACCTCGACCAGCTCGGCCACCGTCTCGGGCGTCACCTCGGCCACCGAGGCGCCGCGCCGCGGTTCGATATTCACGAGGCCCTGCATGGAGAGCGCGAGCAGGGCCTCGCGCACCGGCACGCGCGACACGCCGAGCTCGGCCGACAGCCTGTCCTCGACCAGCCGCTCGCCGGGCCGGAGCTGGCCCGCCAGAATCTTGCCCCGGATACTGTCGCCCACGACCTTCGACAGCGATGTCATGTGCCGAGCGTCGCCATGAAGGCCGCGATGCCGGCCTCGCAACAGGCGATGTCCTGCTCCCCGTTGCCGCCGCTCGCGCCGATGCCGCCGACACACTGGCCGTCGACGAAGATGGGGAAGCCGCCCACGAACACGGTGAAGCGGCCGCCGTGCTGGGTCCAGATGCCGAAGGCCTCCTCGCCCGGCAGCGAGTTCTTGTAGTTGTCCGTGCGCTTGCGATGGCCTGCTGCCGTGAAAGCCTTGTTCATGGCGATCTGCACGCTCGTCACCTTGCCGCCGTCGAGGCGGCGCAGCGCGATCGGGTAGCCGGCATTGTCGGCGACGCAGAGGACCTCGGGCACGCCGAGCTCCTCCGCCTTCTTTTGCGCCGCGTCGAGGATCAGATGCGCCTCGGCGAGCGTCAGCGTCTTGACGGTGAGCATCAGGCGGCGAGCTTCCGCTTCTCGGCCTGCGGCTTCTCGATGAAGGTGCGATAGACGCCGTCGAGGTAGAGGCGGCGCATCATCGTGGCCTCCTTGACGGTGCGGACGCAGGTCGCGCGCTGCTCGTCGGTGGTGGCGTACTTCTCGACGATCTCGAAACCCTTCTCGCCATGCTCGATGTCGGCCACGATGTGGATCGAGAAGAACGTCACCTCGTCGTCGCTGAAGCCGTACTTCTCGAGCAGCGGCGGCGTGGTCTTGCTGTAGATGCGCGGCACCTGGCTTTCGAGGCCGATCAGCAGGCCCGACAGCGCCTCGACGTAGGGCTTGCGCGACTGCACCGTGCACCAGCTTTGCAGGCCCAACGTCTCGGGCAGGAGCTGGCCGTTGATCTGGGCGCCCAGCACTTCCTCGCGCTTCATGCCGCAGGTCTCGCCGAACTCGAGCAGCAGATCGGAATGCCGCACCGGCGCCGCACCACCCATGCCGACCAGGCCTTCCTCCTCGGTGACGTTCTCCAGCAGGAAGTGCTGCACTTCCTGGTGCGGGCAGTTGGCATAGACCACCGCCACCCATTCCGCGAAGTGGCTCACGTAGTGATAATGCTGCTTCACCCATTCGCCCAGCAGGCGACGGTCGAGCTTGCCCGAGGTCCAGGCCTCGCTCCACGGATGCACCGCCGAGTGACGCTGCTCGATCGCGTCTTCCAGAGCCAGACGGAACGCACTCTTTGCCATGCCAGCCTCCTGTATCGTATACAATATGGCGATGATTTCTCGAATGTGGCGTGAATGCAAGCTTTATTGTATACAGAGAGGATGAACCCAGAGGACTACACCAAGGGCGACGCCTTCCAGGCCGAGAAGATGTCGCTCTTCTCGACCGAATGGCTTCCCGTCTGCGCCGAAGGCCAGATCGCGCAGCCCGGCGACTTCCTGACCGTGACGGTGGGCGGCTGGAGCGTCGTCGTGGTGCGCGGCAAGGACGGCGCGGTGCGGGTGCTGCGCAATGCCTGCCGCCACCAGAACATGCCCGTCGTCGGCACGCCGTCGGGCAACTGTGAGACCTTCCGTTGCCGCTTCCATGGCTGGGTCTACGACCTGCAGGGACACTTCCTCGCAGCCCCTCCGCCGATGTCGCCGGCGAAGCCAGGGCCCGAGCATGACCTTCAGGTGCTGGCGCTGGCGAAAGTGGGGGGCATGGTTTTCTTCAGCCTCGGCACGCCGGCCGCATTGCCCGAGCTCGCCGCACCGTCGGTGCCCTACAGCGGCACGGTGATCACCGAGATGGCCTGCAACTGGAAGATCGTCGTCGAGGAACTGAAGGACGGCACGAGGTGCGGCCCGCTCCTCAGCGTGACGAGCACGCGCATCCATCAGGTTGTGCCGCACACCTTCCTGCGCACGCGCCTCTTCACGCACTCCTTCGGAGCGGCGCCGGATACATTCGATACATTGAAGCAGACGTGCGAGGCGCGGCAGCAGGCGTATCAGACCGGCAGCTCGTGACCCCGGCCGATGTTGCGGACGACTTCACTGAGGTGTGGCTTGGCCTCCAGGAGCGCGCGACGATAGGTGACGAGCGCCTTCAGGAGGGCGCCGCGCCGGTCGAGCAGCGTGTCGGCGAATTCCACCATGCGCGTGTTGGGCCAGCCGTGCTTGCGCAGGCTCAGCAGCTTCAGGAAAGCGGCCTCCTCCTGGCCGGGCGCGTGCTGGCACATCAGGATCGCCGCCGCCGCCGTGGAGCGCGAGATGCCGGCATGACAATGAACGAGGACATGACTCTCGGGCCTGGCATGCGTCCGTTCCCCGAATTCCAGCACTTTCTCGATGTGCTGCGGCGTGCAGGCCTCGAAGCCGGGATATTCCGCCACCACGTCGTCGAAGCGGATCAGCAGATGCTCGATGCCCGGATAGTCGTCGAGCGCTGACGGGCGCGGCTCGTGCGTGTCGATGATCGACAGCACGTGGCTGATGCCGACGGAGCAATGCTGCGGCAGCTCGGGGATGCCGCAGATGGTGACCTTGTGGCTGGGGAGGGGCATGGGTTCCTTCTACAACAAGCCGCGCGCCATGTTGAGGCCGAGCGCCAGCATCGCGAAGACGAAGATCCGGCGGAAGGTGTCGGGCGAGAGGGCGTTGCGGCCCTTCTGGCCCAGCCAGACGCCCAGCATGGTCGGCACCATGGCGGCGATGCCGCTGGCCGTCGTCGTCATGTGAAAGGCGCCCTGCCAGGCGAGGGCCAGGGTGAGCGCGCCGATGATGAACAGGAACATGACGCCCAGCGCCTGGACGAGGTCGTGCCGGTCGATGTCGAGCGACTGCATGTAGGGCAGGAAGGGCACCGCCGCGACGCCGGTGAAGCCCGCGACCACACCGCTGGTCAGCCCGATCACCGGATTGGCCCAGCGCTCGGTGCTGCGCGACACCGCCGGCCGCCACTTGGTCAACGCCAGCAGGGAATAGAGCACCAGCAGCACGCCGACCCAGGCGAGCGCGCGCGGCGAGCCGAGGTCGCCGACCGTCGCGGCGATGCCGAACAGGCCGGCGACGGACATGAAGGCCATTGTCCAAAAGCGCTTCAGCAGCCGCAGGAAACCCGTGCCGTAGATCGCCTGCCAGATGTTGGTGAGCATGGTCGGCAGCACCATGATCGCCAGCGATTGGTCGAGCGGCAGGGCGAAGGTCATGAGGCCGATGGCGATCGGCGGCATGCCCATGCCGACGGCGCCCTTGGCGATGCCGGCAATGAGGAAGGCGCCGGCCACCACCAGCATTTGCGTGACGGTCATGATGATGGGCTTGTATCAGGCGGCGTTCGGGAAGACTTGCGCCACGAAGCGCGGATAGGCCTCGGCGATCTGCCGCGCGATCGGCCCTCGGATGGCGGCGAGGGCGGTCGCATCGGGCAGCGCCGTCGTCGGCACATCGGCCGCGCCGTCGAAATCGAAGCCGGTGTTGTCGTGGACCTCTTCCACCGTATGGCCGGGATGGACCGTCTCCAGCACGAAGCGCCGCCGCGCTCTGTCGAAGGCGAACCAGCAGAGGTTGGTGAGCAGGCCGATCGGGCCGCCCGGTCGATAGACGCCGTCGTTGCGCGGACCCGGCGCGGAGATGAAGTCGACCTTGGGCACCAGCACGCGGCGCGTATGCTCCTCGCGGAACAGGATGACGCGCGGCACGAGATAATAGAGATAACCCGAGCCGAACGAGCCCGGCCAACGCACCGCGGTCTGCGGATAGGTGCCACCGGCACCGACGAGATTGATGTTGGCCTCGCCGTCGATCTGCCCGCCGCCCAGGAAGAAGGCATCGAGCCGGCCCTGGGCCGCCATGTCGAACAGCTCGACGCCGCCGCTGGTCATGGAGTTATGGCGCCGGCTGCCCAGGATGGTGAGGAACAGCCGTCGCGACGGGATCTCCCGTGCCGCCCAGTCCCGCGCCAGCAGCGCCCCGGCGCCGGGAATGGGCGAGGAGGCGCCGACCGCGACGCTACGGCAGGGCAGCAGAAGACCCGCGACGGTGTGGATCAACAGCTCTTGGCGCGAGACGTTCATTCCGCCGCCTGACGACGCCGATGCACGAACTCGTCGAGGTAGCGCGCGAAGCCGTCGGCGGTCCGCGCCAGCTCGGCGTAGCGGCGGAAATGCGCCTCGTCGACCTCGTAGTGATCGCCGAGGCCGATCGGCCACGCGCCGCGCACCGCGACGGCCGTCGACGCTATGTAGATCGCAGGCAGCGTGCCGGCCGCGGTCTCCTCGCTGGAGAACAGGTCGACGTCGCGCACCTCCTCGACGGTGGCGAGCGCGCCCTGCCGCGAGGCCTGCGCCATCAGCACGAGATCGCGGCGACGGCCGATGAAGAGGTTGCCGTTGCGGTCGGCGTAG
Organism: Rhodospirillales bacterium; assembly: GCA_947469635.1. Lineage (GTDB taxonomy): Bacteria > Pseudomonadota > Alphaproteobacteria > Reyranellales > Reyranellaceae > Reyranella. The sequence goes on from CANIRG010000092.1 coordinate 13,361, forward strand.
GGCGCATGGATCAGCGCATAATCCGGCCGGATCGCCGGCAGCAGCAGGATCGGATCGTCCTCGCCGAAGGGATTGTCGATCACCTTCCAGTCGGGACGATGAGCGGCGAGATCGCTGCCGATCAGGCCGCGCAGCGGGATGAAGGGGATGTCCTTGGCGCCTGCCTCGAGCGCGGCATAGATCGCGGGGCAGGTCGCATCCATCAGCTTGATCGCACCGCGCTTCAGCGCGTCATGGAAACGATGGGCCGTGCCGTATTCGCCGAAGGTGATGGCCGAGGTCTCGAGCGTGGCGACGCAGCCCGCGCCGATCAGCAGGTCGGCCGCGAGACCGGCCATCGGGGCGCAGACGAGATGGAGATCCCGCGCGCCGCGCCGGATCAGCGCGCGCGTCGTCTCCATGGCGACGCCGGCCGTGTCGACCCCGATGGCGATCTTGGCGCCGTCGGGAACGCGGGCCGCGAGATCGTCGGCCGAACCCTGCAGCCAGTCATGGGACATGCGTCCCTCCCCTTCGTTCTTGGGGGCATAGTGCTATCCCGCGACTTCGTCCGCCAGCCGGTCGAACGCCTGCCAGAACTGCGAAAGGAGCGGGTCGGTCTCCATCATGATCTCGTGCGCCGCTCCCTCGATGATGACGTGCCGGCCATGGCGGATGCGGGCGATCACCGGCCCGTGGCTGGCGATATCCACCAGCCGGTCGCCGCTGGCGCTCACCAGCAGAATGGGGGGATCGATCCGTTCAAGGGTCCCCGGCGCCAGCGAGGCCGCCATCGAGCGCAAGGCCTGCCGGCCCCAGCCGAAGGTCGGCCCGCCCAGCGTCAGACGCGGATCGGCGCGGAACCAGTCGTCGGTGAAATGAAAGCGCCGCTCGTCGTGGGTCACGATGTTGGTCGCGAAGGTGCGCGATTCGCGGGCGAAGGGGCCGCCGCCGGGCAGGTAGCAGTGATCGACGGTCGGAAGCTCGGGCGCGATCGTCAGAACCCCCTGTAGCAGCCATTGGCGGTGCAGCCCCGTCATCGGCGAGACGGTGAGCGCGGCGGCGAGCGGACCGGCACCGTTTTCGGCCAGGAGCCGCAGCAGGATATGGCCGCCCATGGAATGGGCGACGGCCAGGACGGGCCGGGGCGCCGTGGGCGTGACGATCGTATCGAGGAACAGCTTCAGATCGGCCATATAGGTGGTGAAATTATCGACATGGCCCTTGTCATGATCGGGCAGCGGCCGATCGCTGAGGCCCTGGCCCCGCCAGTCGAGCGCATGGACGGCAAAGCCCCGGTCCAGCAGCTTGCCCACCGCTTCGGTTGCGTACTTCTCGATGAACTCACCGCGGCCGGGCAGCACGACGACGGTGCCGCGGGCGGCTGCCAAGCTGTTCCAGCAGGCGAACCGCAGCCGGGCGCCGGCGGCCTGCACAAAGCCATAGCGGTCGGCCGGCCGATGGGTGTTGGCGAGATTGGCCGGGACGCCGGCCGGCGCCGCTGTCGGATCGGGATTGTTCATGTGGAGTCAATTTTGACATTTTGGCCATGATTGCGCGCGGTCTCTTTACCGTCGTCCGTGACGCGGGCTATAGATCGCGCGTTCGCTGCAAGGGGGAGAGTCGCTCCGGCACAATCCTTGCGTCGATGCCAACAGTGTTTTGCCGGGGCGATCGCCGAACGCATGTTCCGTCTTGGGCTTGTTCTGGTTTTTGCGGCCGCGGCGACATTCGCGGGCTGGCGCCTGTTCGACGAGCGCATCGATGCCGCGTCCGTCGAAGGTCCGCTGCATGGCGTGACCTACGCCCCCTGGGCCAAGGACCAGGATCCGATCGAGGCCAAGGCCAGCGGCATCCTGAGCTTCCTGCGGACGGCCATCAACGAGGAGCCGGCACCCGCGATCAAGCCGCGCAAGGAGCAGATCGAGCGCGACTTCGCCATGCTCGCCGGCAAGGTGAACTACGTCAGGACGTATCGCGCCGTCGACGGCGGCGATATCATGCCCGAGATTGCCGCCCGCAACGGCCTGAAGCTGGTGCCCGGCGCGTGGATCTACAGTCCGACCGAAGCCAAGCTGCAGTTCGGCCGCGAGGCCGCCGAGGTCAACGCCGAGGAGACCCGGGCGCTGATCCGCATGGCCAACCAGAATCCCAACATCGAGCGGGTGCTGGTCGGCAACGAGAACATCCTGCGCTGGGACGGCCAGAAGAGCCTCCGCGATCCCAATGCCACCAGCCCGGCCCAGCTCATCCGCGAGATCAGGAACGTCAAGCGCAACGTCAAGGTGCCGGTCAGCACCGCCGAGCCATGGCACGTCTGGCTGCACTATCCCGAGCTCGCGCGCGAGGTCGACTATCTCGCCGTCCACGTCCTGCCCTATTGGGACGAGCAGTCGAGCGAGGCGCCGCTCGAGTATCTCAAGAACAAGATCGGCCAGCTGCGGCAGGCCTATCCCAACAAGAACATCATCGTCACCGAGGTTGGCTGGCCGTCGAACGGCGCCGAACGCCGCAGCCCGGCGACCGGCCTCATCAAATATGCGACGCCGGCCGAGCAGGCCAGGAACATCCGCGACGCGGTGGCGTGGCTGAAGCAACAGAACATCCAGTATTTCGTCGTCGAAGCCGTCGACCAGCCGTGGAAGGCCTACGATCTCGAAGGCAAGGCGGGTGGCTACTGGGGCCTGTGGAACGCCGATCGTCAGCAGAAATTCGCCTGGGCCGGCCCGATCGAGACCTTCCCGCAGTGGCTGGCCTGCGCGGCCTGGTCGCTCGCGACGGCGCTGCCGCTGATGCTGCTGTTCCTGTGGCACTGGCGGACGCTCGGCACGGTGGGCCAGCTCGCCTTCTGTGGCCTGGTGGTGCTGTGCACCAGCGCCGTGGTCTATGGTGGGGCGCGTGTCGCCGGCACCTACATGGTGACGTCGGAGAAAGTGGGCTGGGGCGTGCTCGCCTTCTTCCTGGTGCTGAGCCTCGGCATGGCGCTCGCCCAGGCGCTGGAACTCGTCGAGACGGTGTGGCGCCGGTGCTGGACGCGCGAGGCGTTGCCGGCGGCCGAGATGATCGCCCGGCAGCCGGCCGATCGCGTCTGGCCCAAGGTCTCGCTGCACCTGGCGATCTGCAACGAGCCGCCGGCGATGGTGATCCAGACCATCGAATCTCTGGCCGCGCTCGACTATCCCGATTTCGAAGTCATCGTCATCGACAACAACACCAAGGACCCGGCGGTGTGGCGCCCGGTGCAGGATTACTGCGCCTCGCTCGGACCGCGCTTCAAGTTCTTCCACTTCGACGTGATGAAGGGCTTCAAGGCCGGCGCGCTGAACTACGTGCTGACCCAGACCGCGC
>CANIRG010000093.1 GCA_947469635.1 Rhodospirillales bacterium
GGCATAACGGCCCTGATCTTCCTCTTCATGCTGATCAACTTCGCCGACAAGGTCGTCGTTGGCCTTGCCGCCGAGCCGATCAGGCAGGAGCTCGGCCTCACGCCCAAGCAGTTCGGGCTGATCGGCTCGTCGTTCTTCTTCCTGTTCGCCGTCTCGGCCGTCGTGGTGGGCTTCGTCGCCAATCGCGTGCAGACCCGCCACATGCTGCTGATCATGGCGATCGTCTGGTCGCTGGTGCAGTTCCCCATGCTGGGCACCGTGAGCCTGGAGGTGCTGATCGCCTCGCGCGTCATCCTCGGCGCCGGCGAAGGCCCGGCCGCGCCCGTCGCCACGCACGCCATCTACAAGTGGTTTCCCGATCCGCTGCGCGGCCTGCCGACCGCCATCATCGCCCAGGGCTCGGCGCTCGGCGTCATCGTGGCCGTGCCGGCGCTCAACTACATCATCGTCAACCATTCCTGGCACTGGGCGTTCGGGGCGCTGGGCATCGTGGGCCTCCTGTGGGCCGTGTTGTGGCTGTTCCTCGGCCGCGAAGGCACACTGGTCGATCCGCCCGTGAGCGCGGCCGATGGTGGCGACACGCGCGTGCCCTACCGCTACCTGCTGACTTGCCCCACCCTCCTCGCCGCCTGCTGCGCCGGCTTCGCCAGCTACTGGGGCCTGGCGCTCGGCCTCACCTGGTTCACCTCCTATCTGCGCGAAGGCCTGGGCTACAGCCAGACGGTCGCGGGCAACCTCACCATCCTGCCCTGGGTCTTCGGCCTGTTCGTGGTGCTGGGCGGCGGCTTCGCCTCGCAGCGCATGAAGGTGGCCGGCGTCTCGAGCCGGCTGAGCCGCGGCGCCTTCGCCGCCGCCACGGTGCTGCTGGGCGGCTGCATCCTGCCCTTCGTCGGCAGCATGCCGTCGCCCGAGCTGAAGATCCTGGTGCTGGTCGTCGGCGCCGCGGTCGGCAGCACGATCTATGTGGTGACGCCCATGATCGTGAGCGAGCTGACGCCGCAATCGCAGCGCGCCGGCATGCTCGCCATCACGACCTCGCTCATCACCTCGGCCGGCATCATCGCGCCCTATGCGATGGGTTCGGTCATCGAGAGCGGTGTCACGCGCATGGCGGGCTACGAGACCGGCTACGTGATCCTGGGCGTCATGCTGATCGTGGGCGGCCTGATCGGGCTCCTCTTCATCCGGCCCGAGGCCGATCGCAAGCGGCTGGCCGCGCATGCCGTGCCCGTGACGACGCTGCAGCCCGCCCGTGCCTGAGACCGTACAAGGAGGAACATCATGCAGAGTCTCCTCTCCCGACGCCCCCTGCTCGCCGCCCTGCCACTGGCGTCCCTGCTGATCGCTGGCGGAGCGCGCGCCGAAGGAGCCCTCATGAACGTCCAGCAACGCACCTTCACCGCCAAGCCGTTCAAGCTGCAGAGCGGCGGCGTGATGCCCGAGATCGTGGTCGCCTACGAGACCTCGGCACGCTGCGGCCCGACGGCCGCAACGCCGTGCTGCTGACCCACGGCTACACCTCGAGCCAGCACATGGCGGGTCGCTACGGCGAGAACGGCGCGGAAGGTTCGTGGGACGGGCTGGTCGGTCCGGGCAAGGCGATCGACACCGACAAGCTCTTCGTCGTTTCGTCCAACATGCTGGGCTCGTCCTATGGCTCGACCAGCCCGGCGCACCTCAACCCGGCGACGCGCAAGCCCTACGGGCCGGAGTTCCCCGACATCACCCTGGTCGACATCGTGAACGCCCAGAAGGCGCTGCTCGACTCGCTCGGCGTCAAGCATCTGGTCGCGGTCGCCGGCCCGTCGTTCGGCGGCTATCAGACCTTCCAGTGGGGCGTCTCCTACCCCGACTTCATGGACGGGCTGGTGCCCGTGGTGAGCGCGCCCAAGGGCTCGGGCGGCGACGCCTCGGTCAAGGCGCTGGTCGACCAGCTCGCCAAAGACCCCAACTGGAACGGCGGCCACTATTACGACAACGGCGGCATCACCGCCGTGCTGGTCGAGATGCGCACGGCGACGCTCAAGCGCTACGGCATCGACGAGCAGCTCGCCGGGCAGTTCCCCGACAAGGCCGCACGCGACGCCGAGGTCGCCAAGCGGGCGCTGAAATGGGCCAAGGAGTTCGACGGCAACTCGCTGGTGACCTTGCGCAAGGCCAGCGTCCGCTTCGACGCCGAGAAGGATTTCCCCAAGATGAAGGCCAAGGTGCTCTACGTCCTGTCGCGCACCGACAAGCTCTTCCCGCCCTCGATCGCCCCCGCCACCATGGCCAAGCTCAGCGCCGTGGGCGTCAACGCCGACTATTTCGAGATCGACAGCGAGCTCGGCCATTCCGCCTCGGGCCTCGACGCCGCCAAATGGGCAGCCCGCCTCAAGGCCTTCATGGCGGGCCTGGAAAAGGGCAGCTGAGGCGTCTCACGGAGTCTCACCGAGTCTCACGGGGGTGAGACACCTCCGATGCCGATGCCATAGGCCTTTTAGGCGCGAGTCTCAGAGTCTCACGACTCTCCCCCCTGAATTTTGACTCAGAATCTCTTTCCTCCCCATTTGAACGGGGAGGAATGCTCGACACCTTCACGCATTCCCCACGGCGCGCTATCGTCGACCCTCTGCAACCGGGGGGAATGCATGGCTGTCAGTCGTCGTACCGCGCTCGCCCTGGGCGTGGGCATCACCGGTCTCGGTGCAACGGAAGCCTTGGCGGCGGTGGACGTCTCCACCGGTCTCGGCATCACGGCGATGCTGGACGCCACGCCGCCTGCGCTTCGCGTCACGAGCATCGGCTGGTTCAGCGGCTTTCGCGACAGCGGCCTCAAGGTGGGCGACCAGATCGTGGCGGTGGACGGCGTGCCGGTCACCAAGCCAGCCAATGCCCAGGAAGCGCAGCGGACGTCCTACAAGCTGATCGGCGCCACCGGCGAGAACGTGCGCTGGGCCGAGGCCCGCAAGGGTCCCGGCGCCAAGGTCGTGCTGAAAGTGCGCCGCCGCGCCACGCCTGGACAGGGATGGCGGACCTTGGACGTCACCGGCACGCTCCAGGCGCCCGACAATTCCCGGACGGCCGACAACCGCATCCTGCTCGGGCCCAAGGGCCCGCCGGCCATGTACCAGAACGACGGCTTCGATGGCGCCTGGCAACCCTGGGCCGACGCGCTGGCCAAATCTGCGAGCGCGGTGCTGGACGATCCGCTCCATGCCCTGTCGCTCAGCACCCGCTACGAGCTGAAGCAGCACCTCGACCGCCAGGCCCGGGTGCAGCTTCTGGTGAGCAAGTACCCCGGCCCCTTCGCCAAGGCCGCGATGCAGGACTTCGAGGCCATGCTGGAACGCCTGGAAGGCCCCGCCATCTCCCTGCCCGCCGACGTGCTGCATTACCGCGAGCTGGGTGAGGCGCGGGCCAACGAGGTCCGGCAGAAGGCCCAGACGGGCTGGGCGGCGCTCCAGGCCGAGATTGCGGGCCAGACCCTGGCCCAGCCCTTCCCCGCGGTTCATCCCGTGCATGGCGATCGTGCCAGCGTCGCCGGCAAGTACGTCGTGCTGCCACCGATGCGCAATCGCGACTGGATCACCGAGGCCGGCCATACCTGGTTCGTATCGGGCGGCGCCCGCGACGGCTGGTACTTCGCCGACGCCGAGGGCCGCGAGGCGGTCATGATGTTCGACGCCCTGTCGCGCTATCGCCGGCTGGTGCTGCCCAACATCGCCGAAACCTACGAGCTGATCGGCCAGATCCAGGAGGAGCCGGCCCAGCTGGTGATCCGCGAGCGGGCCTATTTCGGCCTGAAGCTGAAACCGGTCGCGGGATTGATCGGCGGCGCCATGTTCGTCGACATGCGCAAGACCGAAGGCCGCGTCGCCCGCTTCGCCGGCGAGGAGATCTACCGCCAGCTCGGCGCCGCCGCGCCGCCCGATTCGGCGTCGCCCGTAGAAGTGCTGCAGGCCATGATCGACGCGCTGAAGGAGTCCGACCAGCGCCTGTGGACGTCGCTCTTCGCCCCCTGGAGCGTGCAATGGACGGGCGACGGCCGCGTGCTGTTCAACGCCAATGCCGTCCATCAGCCCGACAGCTATTTCGAGGAGGCCCGCCGCCGCATCATGGAACGGGTCTGCGAGATGCGGCCCCTCTGGACCGACGACGTGCGCGTGGTCATCCCCGGCGACAAATATCCCGGCCAGATGCGCCTCGAGGAGGTGACGGTGGAGATGCAGCATATCGGCCGTTTCGACGATTCCTATCGCGCCTTTGTCGATGTCACCGTGCATCGCTGGTGGAAGCTGCAGCGGCTGGGCATGGCGGACGCCGCCATGGGGCCCTGGCGCATCACCAGCCTCCAGCCGATCTAGAGGAGCCGAGCCCATGCCCTCCTTCGAGAAGCGCGGCAAGGAAATGCGCGAGGCCCTGGTGGCACTGGGCACCAGCCTGGAAAGCGCCGAGCAGGTCCGCATCGCCGGCGTCCTGGCCGACTACCAGAACGCCCGCGACGCCGTCCTCACCATGATGACGGCGGTGCTGGGCGACGAGACCGCCGAGCCGCTGGCACGCGACTACAATTCGAAATTCAACGACATGAGCAAGGCCGCTCAAAGCAAGCTCGACAACATGCTGTCCGGCCTCAACAACCCCAGCGAGGCCGCGGTGCGTTTCCGCGAGCGCGTCGATTTCGAGGAGATGGCCTTCTGGAGCCTGCTGGGCAGCCTGAAGATCGCCGAAGCGCGCGACGCGCTGGTCATCAACGGCCGCAACGTCCGCGAGCTGATCGCCGCCCTCGACAAGAGATGGCAGAACCTCAAGGAGGAGGATCTGCGGGTCGAGGAGGCCGAGCAGAAGGCGGCGCGCGACATCAAGGAGATGCTCGAGCAGGCACTGGCCGAGGCGATGCCGCTCTACATCCAGGCCGCCGCCGGCGCGATCTGGCTGAAGGACAAGTGGGGCTCGGTCGCCCGCACCATCACCGACCACGTCAAGGCGGCGCTGGTCGGCGCCGGCTGCAACGAGGACGTGCTGAACGTGCTCCTGAAGGCGGCGTCGATCGCCAACGACATGGCCTTCTTCGTCTCGGTCGGCAAGCTCGCGGGCGTGTCCGTCGATGTAGTCGAGAAGACGATCAACCTGATCCGCTCGATCAACGTCGGCGGCTACGTCATGTACCGGCTGAAGCCCGAGAGCGATGCCCAGGTCGGCGTTGTCACCGGCGTGCTGGAAAAGGCCGCCCGGCCGCTGCGTACCCTGGTCGAGGGCCGCTACAACGACTACATGGCGCGCTACAAGGCGCAGCTCGATAACGAGGGCGTGGTCATCGTGGCCTTCGGCGGCGTCCGCCAGCAGGTCGACAAGTTCCTGAAGGACTGCAACCTCGACACCACGCGGGCAAGCCACACCGAGGCCACGGCGGCGCTCGACCGCATCGAGTCGGGCCTGCGCACGGAGGGCCAGAAATACGACTGGTCGGATCTGCGCAAGAGCCTGAAGGACATCTTCGACAGCCGGAAGGTGGCAACGGAGAAGGCCTTCGAGGATTTCTACCGCGCCAACGACGGCCGCTTCCTGGGCGGCCTCAGCACCGCCACCGAAACGGCGCTGCTCGAGCCCGACAAATGGCAAATCACGATCAACGGCGTCGTGGCGGTGGGGCTGGACAAGAAGCTGCGCGACTGGCGCGAGCAGGTCACGGTGGTGCAGGGCGGACCGAAGGAGGCTTTCGACCAGATCCAGAATGCCTTCCTCGGCCTGCCGCTCGGTATCCGCGAGCAGGTGCAGAGGAGCATCAACGACTATCTCGGCGAGACCATGCGGACGCTGAACACCGAAGCCGACAAGCAGATCGCGGTCCTCGAAAAGTGCGATCTGATGATGAACGCTCAGAAGATCAGCAGCGACATGGACCGCGGCCGGCTCAAGCAGGCTTTGCGCGCCACAATCCGCTGATCCTGCGCCAGGCCGCACCGGCGGCCTCGCCCGGCCAGGCCACGATCCGCTTCGGCCAGAAGTAGCGGGCCGCGGCGAAGTCCGGTTGCGGGCAGACCCGGCCGAAGCGCTTGGCCGCCCACGCCTGGTAGGCGCCGGTCGCCACGTAGCGGCGATAGATCTGCGCCGCGCGGGCATCGTCGCGGCTGTCGAAGGCGAAGCGCGTCGCCCAGCACAGGGTGGCGGCATAGGCCTGCGAGCGCTGCGGCAGGAGATCGGCCGCGACGAGCGCCTGGTCGGTGGCGACCACGCGGTAATGAAAACGGACGTCGGGCTTGGGCGCGCTCGCGGCGAAGCGTGCCGCCTCGTCGGGCCCCAGCAGGGCGCGGTTCTTCTCGGCCTTGGCGCGCATTTCCGCCCGCAGCGTCGCGTCTCCATAGACCGACTCGGGCACGCCTCCCAAGGGGCTCGTCTGGCCGATGCCGCTTTCATACATGCCGTCGAGCGACGCCTGGTCCGGCGGTCCCTCGGTGCCCATCAGCTCCATGCCGCGCTTGCGGGCGAGCATGGCCACCTTGAACACGGCTTCTGCGCGCGTGACGTTTTGCCAGGGCCAGGCAGCCGGCCGCGCGGCCTCAGTGGCGGCGAGATAGTCGCGAGCGTCCTCGGCGACCGGGCGCTCCTGCTCGGTCTGATCGGAGGTCGGCCGGCGAGGTGCCGACGCGAAATAGGCGAGCGCTTCGCTCACCCTCCCCTCTCGCATCAGTCGCCGGGCCAACAGGGCACGCAGGCTCTCGAGCGGGCTGGCGACCATCATGGACGACCGCCCGTCGTCGGGCGACGGCACCTTGGCCGGCGCGGCGGGCAGGCCGTCGACGAAGGACTTCAGCTCATCGACGGTCAGCACGCGTTCGGCGATGTAGGCGACGTCGCCCCAATAGGTGCCGGCGACGGGATACAGCAGTCGCAGCGAATCGCGGTATTCGCCCTGGCTCAGCCGCACGACGGCCAGCTCGCCGCGCATCCGGCTCGTGGCCGGCGCGTCCAGGCCAGCAGCGGCACCTTCGGCTCCGCTGAGCGCCGCCGTCCAGTCCCGGGCCGCGGCCGCGCGGTCGCCGCGCCGCAGCGCGAGCTTCGCCCGCACCCACAGGCCGAGCGGCCGGTCCGTCGCCTCGGTGAGCTTCTCGGCGACCTCATAGCGTCCGCCCTGGTAGGCCACCGCCGCCAGCCGGTCGAGATCGTCGCCCGCGGGCAGGTCGCGCTGGGCGAGGACGGCGTCGATCACCGGACCGGCCGCCGGGGACGGCGGGCCGTTGGAGTCCCACGGCGATTCGCCATCGCGCGCGACGATATAGGCCACCACCAGCCGCCGAACCAAGGGATCGGCAAGGGCGCGTTCGAGCAGCGCGTCGGCGACCAGCAGCTCGGCCACCTGCCGCAGCGACAGGAGGCCGATCTTCGATCCGCGCGCCGCCTGCTCGGCATAGAGACGAACGGCGTTGGCGACGAGACTTGCCGCCTTTGCATCGTCGTCCTTCGACGCCGGCACCGACCAGGCGAGAGGAGGCTCCACCAGCCGCGCTTCGACGAGATCGATGCGCGCCTCCTCGCCCAGGCTCGCCACCGCCAGCCCCAGCGGATCGGGGGCGCCACCCCGCGCCCGCTCGCGCGCCGCCTGGAAGGCGGCACGAGCGGCATTCATGTCGCCGGTCCGCTGATGAACCCGGCCTTGCATGTAGGAGGCCGCGACCGCCCGGACTGCCCGCTCCTCCGGCGGCAGGCGGTCGATCGCCTCGAAATGCTCCTTGGCCGTGTCGAAGCGATCGGCGCGGAATTCGATCGCGCCGGCGATGTATTCGACGACGGCGACGGGAAGGCCGGCGCCGGCTTCGAGGGCCGACTTGCCATCAGGCGCCTCGCGCGCGGCCTTGAGCTTCGCGAGCAGCTCCTCCGAGGGCACCTCCTGGCGCTCGGCGATCACCGCTTCGGGTTCCGCGTTGTCGCGATCCGCCCAGGGTGGATCGGTCTGCTCGACGACCTTCAAGCCGTCCTGGGGCGCCGGCACCAGGCGCAGGGCCTCGGCGGTGAAGCTGAGGCCTACAGGCTCGGCTACGGTTTGCGTCCGATTATCCAGCAACTGCCACGGAAAGTCGGGGCCGCAGGCAAGCGCGCCGCCGATGCCGGCCACAACGGCCAAAGCAGCCCAGGTAGCTTTATTGAACGACATTCAACTGTCTCCCTGGTTCCACGCATCGTGCCCAACCGACGACGCGGCTGCGGTGCGCGCGCAGCCGGCCGCCGCCGGTCGCTTCGAGGGCGAGCGACTCGCCCTCGCGTCGCTTCAGTCGAAATCCATTGGCGCCGTCGGCCATCGCGCAGGCCGCATCGAGCCGCACCTGCCGGGGAAGCACCGCGTCGACCAGCCCGTCGTTCGACAGGGTGACGGTCCAGAGATCCGGTGTGTCCGTCGGCACGAGTCCGGCGCTCAGGCGGGCCGAGGGCAACTGGCCGGCGACGACCGCGCGCCAGGTGTCGGTGCTCCAGGAGCGGGCGTCTGCATCGGTCGGCAGCCGGAACCACACGACACCGACCAATCCCTCCGGCACAGAACGATCGAGCGAGCGCAAGAAACCGAGAATCGCTTCGGGGGCGGCACCGAGCACCTCGCCCTCGGCCGTGCCGGCCAGAAGCGGCATCTCGCCTTCGACACTCGCCAGCCGGCCGTCGGCCTGCCAGGTAACGCGCACATCGTAGGCCGGCAACGCCACCCGGAAGGGTTTGCCGATCCGCCGGCCGAACTCCCGCACCCAGCGCTCGGCCCGGGCCGGATCGAACAGGCCGCGGCGCGGATCGTCGACGGCATGGACCTGCAGGACGACTTCCGTGAGATCGGCCGCCAGCCGGTCGAGGTGCGGCGAGCCCATCCAGGTCGGCAGGGCGGTGATCGACAATGCGAGCGCCGGCGCCAGACGGCTGCGCAAGGCGGAGAGGAACCGCGAATAGGTCGGCAGCTTCGAGGTCGGGCAGTCGTAGTCGATCTCGACCCCTGCCAACCTCCCGGGGACCTTTTCGACCGTGGAGGCGACGTGCTCCACCATCGCCGACATGCGGGCTTCGTCGAGCCGGCCGTCGATACGGATGACCGCGACGATCGGCCGGCCGGTGGCGACGATCTCGGACCAGGGCACGGCGACGGTCGTCCAGCGGCCCGACCTGTCGGACTCGGCCAGCAGCACGCGCCAGGTGCGAACGACGTCGGCTGACTGCTGGGCGGCGGCGATCACGCCGGGGGTCCAGAGGCGTTGCCAGATATAGGCGTCATGCGGCAGGGGATCGTCGACGGCGCGGCTCGACAATGTCGAAGCAGACAATCCGACCACGCACAGCAGAATCGCTGCTAGCAACCGCATGAGCGCAGTCTAGCACCGGAAGCCGCCAGCGGCGAGATTCGGCTCGGGCTCGGGCTATCCCCCAGCCGCAGGCGAGCCCTGACCTGCGATCAGGGCGGCGACCAGCCTGCCTGTGGATCGGGCGAGATCGGCCGCATCGGCCGCTGTCGGCGGGGCGGCGTCCGGCTGCAGGCAGGCCAGCACGCTTTCAGCCTCGGCGGGCAGGCCAATCGGCTCGATGAGGCGGCGCATCTCGTCAGGCTGGCTCGGCGGCGGACCGGCTGCCTTCTCCGACGTGCCCAGACGCGCGGCCATCGCGCAGCGAAGCGCCTTGCCGAACAGCGACGGCGCTTCCTCGGGAAAGCCGCCTGCCGCGAGCACCGAGGCCATCCTCAGCGCCCGATCCGCCTCGTCGCGCCACCGGCTCGACGGAGCCACGGGGCGGTCGGTCGCGCGCTCGAGATCTGCGAGCTCGGGGGAGACATACAGGACGCGCCGCGCCCCACCGGAGAGCTCGACCATGCCCGACCGGGACAGCCGCTGGATCGCGAGCCATGCCGCGCGATCGACGACCTCGATGGGCAGGCTCGCCGCCTCGGCACGCCGGCCGAGACGGTCGGCCTCGCTCGCCAGGGCCTCCGCATCGAGATCCAGAACGGCCAGCATGCGCAATGCCCCGCCCGGGCCGCCCTGAACCTCGATCCGCAGCACGCTGTCCCCATGCCGATGACGAAGCTCCTCCATCACGGCCTCTTCCGGCGCGACGACGCGGGGGCCGAGCGTGTCGGCGGCATCGAGCATCGAGCGCATGCGATCGACGAGCGCGCCCCTGCCCGACGGCATCTTGAGCGCGCCGAGATCGCCCCTTCCGTCCAGCAATCCATCGGCCAGCGCCTGCTTGACGTTCAGGAGATGCATGATCGCGTGCTCGATGCTGCCCTCCGTGACCAGGTTGACCACCGTCACCGAGCGGGTCTGGAATTTGCGCCAGGCCCGACCGATCCGCTGCTCCAGCTTGGCCGGATTCCACGGCAGGTCGATGTTCACCACCGCGCTCGCGGCCTGGAGATTCAGGCCGACGCTGCCGCTGTCGGTGGACAGGAACAGGCGGCAGCTTGGATCCTGCTTGAAGCGATTGATCTCCTCGCGACGGCGGAGCTGCGGGACCGAGCCGGTATGCCAGGCGACCTCGACGCCAAGCTCGCCCGCCAGCTCGCGCACCATCTCCAGCATCCGCTCCCACTCGGAGAAGACGATGATCTTGCGGTCGGGCTCCTCCAGCAGGTCGCCCAGGATTCCCTCCAGCTCCTCCAGCTTGGGGCAGACTCGGCACTCGGGATCGAGGATCGCCGGCGTGTCGCAGACCATCCGCATGCAGGCCAGAAGCATCTGCATCCGGTCGAACTCGGCCGGCGTGAGGGGGCGGCGCTGGGCGCGGGCGACGAGCTGCAGCATCGGCGCGCGATAGTCCTCGTAGCGCGCCGCCTGCTCGGGGACCATCGGGACGAGATAGGTCTTCACGTTGCGCGGCGGCAGCTCGGTTTCGACGTCGGACTTGCGCCGCCGCAGCAGCACCGGCTCGACCCGCCGGCGCAGATCGGCGAGGTTGCGGTACTCCACCGGCCGGCCGCGCTCGTCGAGCTCGTAGAAGCTGCGATTGAATCGGAACAGCGGCCCGAGCAGCTCCGGATCGAGGTACTGGACGATCGAGTAAAGCTCGTCGATGCGGTTCTCCACCGGCGTGCCGGTCAGCACGAAGGCATAGGGCGAGCGCAGCGACTTCACCTTGCGCGCCGTCTTGGTCTGCCAGTTCTTGATGCGCTGGGCTTCGTCGAGGATCACGATGTCGGGCCGCAGCAGATCGTTGATCTCCCCGGCGTCGCCCAGCACCTGCTCGTAGTTGACGATGGTGAAGAACGGCGGCTCCCGATAGGCCGCAAGTCTCGCCGCCCGCGGACCGTACACCGATCGCGTCGGACGATCGGTGAAGCGGGCGATCTGCTCCTCCCATTCGGCCTTCAGGGACGCCGGGCAGACGACGAGCACGCGCTCGATCCCGGCGCGGCGCGCCAGCAGCTCGCAGGCGGCAATGGCCTGGATGGTCTTGCCGAGGCCCATCTCGTCGGCCAGCAGCGCACGCTCGCCGAAGGCCAGATGCATCATGCCCTCGCGCTGGTAGGGCAGCAGCGGATGACGCAGCATGTCGAAGCGCGCCGGATCGCGCTCGGCCTCGGCGATGAAAGCCGATCGCGCCGCCTGCCGCGACCGCGCCCGACGATGGCGTTCCAGCCACGGGCCGAAATGCGCCGATACGCGCAAGCGACGGCGTACCGGCGCCGGCGCGGTCGCGAAGGCAGCGACAAGCGCCTCGACCTCGCCAGGCTCGGTACGCAGCTGCCGATCGCCATCCAGATAGGGCGCCAGCCAGGCCTCGACCACCTCGAGCTTCCTACCCTTCGCGCCCGGCCAAATCACAATCGGGCTCGGCGCGTCCGTCGTCCGGCGGAGAAACACCTCGACGCGCGGAGAGCCAAGCGCTGCGGCGTCGCGGAAGGCGCGAACGCCTTGCCGCCGCAGGCCCGCCTGCACGCCCTCTATGTGCTTGCAGGTGCCCAGGCCGTTCACCTGATGGTCGATGCAGCCGCAGGCATTGTCGAAGCCGTCGAGGGAGCGGATCTCGACGTCATAGGCCGTCCCGCTCTCCGATCGAGTGCGGAACGATCCGAACATCGGATGCGCGGGCTCCAGCGCCTCGACCACCGTGATCTCCGTGCGTCCGCGCCAGCGTCGCAGCTCGATCTCATGCTCGTCGCTGGTATCCCAGCCTTGAGGGGGCGGCGGCCGATCGAGGACGGCCCGGGCGCGCCGGCCCTTTCGCGTTCCTTTGCCGGGAGGATTCCTGGGCGGCGCTTGCTTTGCTGACAAACCTGCTTGCATGACGCGAAGGTATGACATCGACGCAAAGGCCAGCAACGGCCATTCGCCGTCGGCCGTTTGCCCGGCTTCGCTAGCCCTTCACCGCGCCCGCGGTGAGGCCCGAGGACATGTAGCGGCGGAAGGCGTAGTAGATCGCGGCCGGTGGCAGGGCATAGATGAAGCCGGCGGTCATCAGCAGCTCCCACGGCGAGTCGTCGGCCGACAGGAAGTTGCCGAGTGCCACCGGCAGCGTCAGCGTCTTCTCGCTCTGCAGCAGCAGGAAGGCATAGAGATACTCGTTCCACGCCAGCAGCAGCGCGTAGGTGCCGACGGCGATCAGCGACGGCACCATCAGCGGGATATAGACGAGACGAAAGAGCTGGAACGGCGAGGCGCCGTCGATCAGCGCCGCCTCGTCGAGCTCGACCGGCAATTTGTCCGAGGCCTGGCGCAGGATCCAGATGGCGTAGGGCGAGGCGATGGTCACCATCGCCAGGATCAACGACAGGTCGCTGCCCTGCAGCCTGTAGATCGTCATCGTCTTGTACATCGGCACGGCGAGGAACGCGGCCGGGATGAAATAGGTGAAGAGCGCGAAGTTCATCACCAGCCGTCCGCCCTTCATGCGCAGCCGGCTGATGGCGAAGGCGGCGGCGCTGGCGACCATCAGGGTGATGACGGCGGTGGCGCTCGAGATCCACAGCGAGTTCCACATCTGCAGCCAGAAATTGTAGAGGAAGTGGTGCTTCTGCTGGAAGACGATCTCGAAGTTGCGCAGCGTCGGGTTGGTGGGCCACAGCTGGCCCGAGAAGGCCGCGTCCTTGGGCGAGATGGCGAACAGGAACATGTGATAGAGCGGAATCATCGTCCACAGGAAGACGGGGATGCCGATCAGCAGCAGCCCCGATTCGAGGCTGACGTTCCTGAGAAGCTTGCGGGTGTTCATCGTGGCCCCTTTATCGTGAGAGGCGCTTCATCATGAAGAACACCAGCGGCAGCACGAACGGCAGGGCGACCACGATGGTCGCCATCGCCAGGCCCACCTGGTCGAGCCGGAGATAGCGGATGCCGAGCGTCGCCAGCACGTGCGTGAGATCGGCCGGGCCGCCGCCCGTCAGCAGGTAGACGCTGTTGAAGTCGCCCACCGTGAAGATCATCGAGAGCAGCGTGCAGGTGACGTACAGCGTGCGCATCGACGGCCAGGTGATGAAGCGGAAGCGGTGCCACGGGCCCGCGCCGTCGACCGACGCGGCCTCGTAGAGCTCGAGCGGGATGGCGAGGCGGCCGGCCAGCAAGATCAGGGTCCAGAACGGCAGCGACTTCCAGATATGGACGACCATCGACAGCGACAGCGCCAGGGTGGGGTCGTTCAGCCAGTTCGGGCCGTCCTCGGTCGTGAGCTTGAAGATGAGCTGGTTGATCACGCCCCATTCGGGATTGAGCATGAAGCGCATCGAGATGATGGTCGGGATCGAGGGCACCGCCCATGGCAGCACGAACAGCACCGCCAGGACCTTCACCCACCAGCGCTTGTGCGTGAAGAAGCCCGACAGGAAGAGCGCCACCATCATCTTCACGTTGATGGCCACGAGCAGGAAGATCAGCGTGTTGATCGCCGTGCGCAGGAACACCGGATCCTTCGCCAGCTCGACATAGAGCTGCGGATCGCGCGCCAGCCAGAAGGCGTAGCCTACCGGGAAGACGACGAGGCTGAGGAAGATCAGGACGTAGGGCGTGACGAAGATCCGCCCCCAGGCCTCCTTGGAGAGGCCTTGGGACGAACGAGCCCGCCGGGTGGTGTCCCGGCGGGCCGTCTCGATGCTTGTCGCAGTCACTTAACGCTTACCCATGAGGTGGGAGGTTCAGCCCGCGACTTCCTTGATGCGGGCGATCAGCTCGTCGACGGCCTTGTCGACCGAGACCTTCTCGTTCACCACGCGGTTCATCGCCTTGGCCCACACATTCTCGTTGTTGAGGATGGTGAACTTGTAGTTCTTGGTGAACTCGAACGGCGTCGTGCCGGCCGTGAACTGGTCGTAGACCGCCTTGCGATGCTTGTCGGCCTGCCAGAAAGCCGACTTCTGGCTCTCCTTGGTCACCGGGAACCAGCGGCCGAGCGCGCCTTCGACGTAGGGGCGGAGGTTGGCTTCCTCGAGCATGAACTTCAGGAAGTCCTTGGCGCGGGCCTTGTTCTTGGAGTCCTGGAAGATCACGCCCACCTTGACGGCGGTGCGATAGACCATCGGCGAGCCGTCCGGCTTCTTGGGGAAGCCCGAGGTGGCGATCAGCTCGTCGTAGGCCTTGCGGCCGGCGGCGCGCTGCTCGGCCGTCAGCTGCTCGTTGTTGGCATCGTCGAGCCACTTGGCGGCGATCGAGATGGTGTAGTTGTGCGTCATCACCGTCGTGCGGTTATGGAAGGCGACGTTGTTGTCGGGATCCTTCCAGGTCGTCGAGGACGGCGGCGAGCAGCCCTTGGTGTAGACCTCGGTGTAGTCGCGCAAAGCGTTGACCAGGCCCGCCTTCACCTTCGGGTCGTCGACCAGCAGCTTGCCGGAATCGTCGACCAGCTTGACGTTGTAGGCGTCGACCCAGCTCAGGAACGACTGGAACGAGTCGGTCGACTCGACGCCCATGGGGCTGCCGATGCCGTAGGTGCGCTGGCCGGTGGCCTTGCGCGAGGCCGGCTGGACCTTCTCGCACCAGAACGACCAGTATTCCTTCCAGGTGCCCGGAATGTCGCTTTCCTTGAAGCCGGCCTGGGCCAGCATGTCCTTCCAATACTGGATGTGCAGCGTCTGCTGCTTGATCGGGAAGGCGTAGTAGGACTTCTTCTTGGCCTTGTCGTTGTAGAGGAAGGCCGTCGAGAGGGCGACCGCCTCGAAGCGGTCCTTCATCGGCGTGATGAGGTCGGTGAGGTCCTCGAGCTTGCCGTCGAAGGCCCACTTGCCGGCGACCTGCACGTCGTAGGTGTCGGAGTAGGCGATGTCCGGCGGCGCGCCGGCATCGAGGGCCGCCACCGACTTCGGAATCATGTCCTGCACGGCGTACTGCGACAGCTCGATCTTGACGCCCGGATTCTTGGTCTCGTAGGCCTTGATCGCGGCGTAGAGCGCGTCGTCCTCGGATTTGTAGAAGCCCTTCACCCACAGCACGGTGAGCTTTTCCTGGGCCAAGGCCTGCCCTGCGGACAGGGCAATCGCCAGTGCGGCTGCAGCCGCTATTGCGCGTCTCATTGTTTCCCCTTTTGGTAGTTGTCAGACAACTCCGGCGCCCTGTTATCAGCCCGCCGTGCGCGAGTCGAGAAAAGAGCGCAGTGCTGCGGCACACTGCCGGGCATGCGAAAATGGCAGGCCGTGACGGGCATGGCCGAACACATGCAGCTCGGCGTTTGGCAGCAGCCGGTGCAGCTCGGCCATCACCGGCACCGGGATGAAGGGGCTGCCGTCGGGATGGAGCAGCAGCGTTGGGCAGCCTATTTCACCCAACCGCGCAGTGAGATCGGTGCCGACCAACACCCCCAGCGCATTGAGGATCGTGTCGCGCGTCCAGCGCTCCTGTTCGGCGGCGAACCACGCCCGGCTCTCCGCATCGAGCGCATCGTCGTGGAAGCGGCGGGGCATGAAGGCGTCGGACCAGCCCTTGGCGCCGCCCTCGTCGAGCTGTTGCCGCCACGCCTTGACGCCCTGGATCGAGCCGCCGACATGCGCGCCGTTGCTGACGGTGAGGCTCGCGATCCGGCCTGGGCGTGCGAGCGCGGCCGCGAGCGCCACCGTACCGCCAATGGATTCGCCGACAAGATGGAAACGCTCGAAGCCCGCCGCATCTGCCACGGCGAACAGATCGGCGACCATCAGGTCGAGCGACCAGGCGAAGTCGGCCACCAGGATGTGCGAGCGGCCGCAGCCCCGCATGTCGAACACGCCGAGCCTGTAGCGGTCGACGAGCGCCGGATACCAGCCGCGCCACAGTGCCGAGCTGCTGCCGATCCCGTGATGGAACAGGATCGGCGTGCCGCGCCTCAGCCAAGGTGCTGCGGCGTCGAGCGTCTCGTAGTGCAACGCCCCTTCAGCGGTCTGGGCGAGCGGCATCAGTCGGCGCGAATGCCGGCGGACTGGATGACGTCGGCCCACTTCTTGCGGTCGGCTACGATGGCGGCCTTCAGCTCGTCGGGCGAGCCGGTCACCGTATCCATGCCGTTCTCGAGGAAGCGCTTCTGCACGTCGGGCTTGGCGACGGCCGCGCGCAACGCCTTGTTCCACACGGCCGTGAGCTCGGCAGGCAGGCCCTTCGAGCCGAACACCGCGAACCAGTTCACCACCTCGAAGCCCGGCAGGGTCTGCGAGATCAGCGGCAGCTTCTCGAACAGCGGCGACACGCGCGGCGAGCCGAAGGCGATGGGGATGAGGCCGCCGCCGCCGATCTGGCC
>CANIRG010000094.1 GCA_947469635.1 Rhodospirillales bacterium
AAGGCGCTGGGCGCCCACAAGATCAAGGTCCATCTCCATCCGGAAGTGGCGATCGAGATCACCGCGATCATCGCCCGCTCCCCGGACGAGGCCGAGTTCCTCGCCAAGGGTGGCACGCTGGTCGCCGAGAACGAGCGCGCTGCCTTCGAAGCGGCGGAAGCCGCCCAGCGGGCGGCCGACCAGGCTGCCGCGCTGTTCGAGGCCAAGGCCGCCAAGGATGCGGAAGCGGCCGCCGCCGGCGAGGAAGCCCCGGCCGAAGAAAAATAGCGCGCTCCCTCTTGGGCGTGACGACAGACGCATGCCATCGTTACCCGATGGCATGCGTTTTCTTTTGAGGCCGGTTCTTTCGAGGCCAGCGTGATCTGGCGCCTGGGGGCGATCGCCATCGCCGCGCTCGTCGCCCTGCCGCTGCTGGGGGTCGCCTCGAGCCTGCTCACCTGGCAGGGCGATATGTGGCGGCACCTGGCAGAGACCCAGCTCGCCAGCATCGCCTTCAATACGGTCGTGCTGCTGGTGGGTGTCGGCGTCGGTACGGTCGTGATCGGCACCGGCACCGCCTGGCTCGTGACCATGCACCGTTTCGCCTTCAGCCGGACGCTGGAATGGGCGCTGCTGCTGCCCATGGTGATGCCGACCTACATCATCGGCTATGCCTACGCCGACCTCACCGCCTACGCCGGACCACTGCAAGGCACCCTGCGCGCACCGACCGGGTGGAAGCGCGGCGACTACTGGTTTCCCGAGCCTGCCTCGGCCGGCGGCGTCGCGGTCCTCTTCACGCTGGTCCTCTATCCCTACGTCTATCTCGCGGCGCGCGCAGCATTCCTCGCCCAGTCGCAGTCTCTTCTGGAGGCGAGCCGCATCCTGGGCCAAGGCCCTTGGCGCACCTTCCTTGGCGTCGGCCTGCCGCTGGCACGGCCGGCTGTCGCCGCCGGCACCACGCTGGCCTTGCTGGAGGCCCTCGCCGATTTCGGCACCGTTCAATACTACGGCGTCCAGACCTTCACGACGGCGATCTACCGGACTTGGTACGGCATGGGGAACCGTGACGGCGCCGCGCAGATCGCGGTCGCATTGCTGGCCATTGCCATCGTCCTTTTCCTGATCGAGCGCCGCTCGCGTGGACGCGCGCGCTTCCATATCTCATCGAGCCTGCGCGAGAGCCCGCATCCCACGGATCTGACCGGATGGCGCGCTCCGCTCGCGGCTCTGTTCTGCACGCTGCCGATCCTTCTGGGCTTCGCACTCCCCGTGGCGCACCTCGTGCAACTTTCCTTGCGGGCCGGAGCCTCGTTCGCGCCAAACCTCTTCCTGCGCGATGCCCTGCATAGCCTGGTGCTGGCGACGATCGCTGCGGCGGCGATCGTCACGCTCGGCATCTTCCTCGCCTATGCCGGTCGCCTGGTGCGCCGGCGCGCCTTCAATCGCATGATCGAGCTTGCGTCGCTGGGCTACGCCATCCCCGGTGCGATCATCGCCGTCGGCATCCTGCTGCCTCTGGCGATTGCCGACCGCGCGCTCGATCAGGCCGGCATGCGCCTCTTCGGCCTTTCCACGGGACTCCTGCTGAGCGGCACGGCCTTCGCGCTCGTGCTCGCCTACATCGTGCGCTTCCTCGCGGTGGGCATTGCCAATGTCGGTCCCGGCCTGGCGGCCATCGATCCGGCGATGGATGCGAGCGCGCAGATCCTCGGCGCCCGGCCGTCGCAGATCCTGCGCCGCATCCATCTGCCGATGCTGCGCGGCCCGACGCTGACCGCCGCCATCGTGGCGTTCGTGGAAGTCCTGAAGGAGCTGCCGGCGACGCTGCTCATCCGGCCCTACAATTTCGACACGCTGGCCGTCGGCGTCTACCGCTTCGCCTCGGACGAGAGGCTGGCCGAGGCGGCGGTTGGCGCGCTGGCCATCGTCGCCGCCTCGCTGGTACCGGTGATCCTGCTCAGCCGCGCGATCTCTACTTCCAGCCGGCGCGGTCCATGATCCTGAGCGCCTCGGCGTTGTTCTGGGCATAGACGCGGGCGTTCAGCTGGTCTTCCTTGAAGGTTCCCAGCGACTTCAGCTCCGCCGACGGCTCTGCGCTCGCCAGCACCGGATATTCCGAGTTGCCTTCCGCGAAGTAGCGCTGCGCCGGTGCGGACAGCAGATACTCCAGAAACTTCACCGCCGCTTCGCGGTTGGGCGCGTGGCGGGCGACACCGCCGCCGCTGATGTTCACATGCGTGCCGCGATCGCCCTGGTTGGGGAACACGATGCCGACCTTGGCCGCCAGCTCGCGGTCCTCCGGCTTCTTCGAGCGCAGCAGGTTGGCGTAATAGTAGGTGTTGGCGAGGCAGAGATCGGCCTCGCCTGCCGCCACGCCCTTGATCTGATCGGTATCGCCGCCGCGCGGCGGCCGCGCCAGATTGGCGGCGACGCCCTTGGCCCAGGCCTCGGTCTTTTCCGGTCCCACGGCCGCAAGCATCGAACCGGTGAGCGATTGATTGTAGATGTGGCCCGAGGTGCGGGTGAGCAGCCGGCCCTTCCACTTGGGATCGGCCAGGCTCTCGTAGGTCGGCACGTCGGCCGGCTTCACCTTCTCCTTGTTGTACATGATCACGCGGGCGCGCTTGGAGAAGCCGAACCAGGTGCCGTCGGGATCGCGCAGGTGCGACGGCACGCTGGCCTCGAGCACCTTGGAGGAAACGGCCTGCAGCAGCCCCATCTGCCGTGCGCGTTCGATGCGGCCGGCGTCGGTGGTGATGAAGATATCGCACGGGCTCTTGTCGCCCTCCGCCCGCAGACGCTCGACGAGCGGATCGGGCTCGGCGTCGACGCGGTTGATCTTGATGCCGGTGAGGTCGGCGAAATTGCCATAGAGCGCCTCGTCGGTATTGTAGTGACGCGCCGAATAGAGGTTGAGCTGCTTTGCATCCGCGAGCGATTGCCGCGCGATGAACACGCCCGCACCGAATGCCAATCCCGAGGTGACCAGGGCGCGTCGCTTCATGACATTCCTCCGAGTGCAAGTGATTCGCAGTCACATAGCATCGGTTTACACCGGCTGCAATTGGCGTGCGTTGAAATTGGGAGTTGGAGGAATATCTAGAACGGCAACACGGAGCACCTGGGGGAACCGAGATGTTGCTCGCCAAGGTTCTTGGCCGCATCTTGAACGAAGGCCAGTTGACCATCATCGATGCCGCCGGCCGGCCGCATCGTCTCGAAGGCGCCCGCAAGGGACCTTCGGTCGCCATTCGCGTCCACGACTGGTGGACCGGGGTGAGGATTGCCCTGCGACCCCGACTCGCCCTGGGCGAGGCCTACATGGATGGCACCCTCACCATCGAGCAGGGCGACATCCACGACCTGCTCGACCTTCTCGGGCGGAACATGGCGGCGATCGAAAGCATGCCGCCGATCCGCTGGTCGTTCGGCTGGCAGCGCCTGATCCGTGCCCTGCAGCAATACAATCCGGTCGGCCGTGCCCAGCGCAACGTCGCCCATCACTACGACCTCAAGGACGAGCTCTACGACTCCTTCCTCGATCGCGACCGGCAGTATTCCTGCGCCTATTTCCTGTCGCCCACCGATACGCTCGAGCAAGCGCAGCAGAACAAGAAGCGGCACATCGCCGCCAAGCTTCTGCTGCAGCCGGGCATGAAGGTGCTCGACATCGGGTCAGGCTGGGGCGGTATGGGCCTCTATCTCGGCCGCGAGTTCGGCGCCGACGTGACGGGCGTGACACTGTCGACGGAGCAGCATTCCTTCTCGAGCCGCAGGGCTCTGGAGGACGGACTGGCCGACCGTGTCCGCTTCAAGCTCCTGGATTACCGACAGGAGCCCGGCCTCTACGATCGCATCGTCTCGGTCGGCATGTTCGAGCACGTCGGCGCCGCCCATCACCTCGAATACTTCTCCAAGGTGAAGGCGCTGCTGAAGGACGACGGCGTCATGCTGCTGCATGCCATCGGCCGCATGGAGCCGCCGGGCGGCACCAATGTCTGGCTGCGGAAATATATCTTCCCCGGCGGCTATTCGCCCGCTCTGTCGGAGGTGCTGGCCGCCGTCGAGAAGGTCGGGCTCTATGTCACCGACGTCGAGATCCTGCGCCTGCACTATGCCCAGACGCTACGCCACTGGCGCCAGCGGTTCCTCGCCAATCGCGACAAGGTCAAGCAGATGGCGGGCTACGACGACCGTTTCTGCCGGATGTGGGAATTCTACCTGGCCGGCTGCGAGATCGCCTTCCGTTACATGAACCAGATGGTTTTCCAGCTCCAGATTGCCCGCCGCCAGGATGCGGTGCCGCTCAACCGCGACTACATCACCGACACCGAGAGGGGCGCCAATGTTGCGCATTCGGTCGCGGCAGAGTGACCTCGGCCCCGGTTTGTCCCCGCCTTCCATAGGCCCGGTATACTTATTGATGGTAAAGGCTCTGCATGGAGCCCCTCAAAGACTCTAACGTCACACGCCTCCCCGGCACGGAAGACGTGCGCCTGCGCGAGCCGCCGCATAATTTCGAGGCGGAGCAGGCGCTGCTGGGCGCGATCCTCGTCAACAACGCGGCCTATCAGCGGGTCGCCGAGTTCCTGCGGCCGGAGCACTTCGCCGACCCTCTGCACGGCAAGCTCTTCGATTCGCTGTCGCGCCTGATCGAGCGTGGCCAGGTCGTGAGCGCCATCACGCTCAAGACCTATGTCGAGCAGGACGAGGCGATGAAGGCCGTCGGCGGCGCGGCCTACCTCGCTCGCCTCGCCGCCGCCTCCGTGCATGTGATCGACGCCGCAGCCTTCGGGCGGGCCGTGCACGACCTCTTCCTCCGCCGCCAGCTCATCGAATTGGGCGAGGGCGTCGTCAACGGCGCCTTCGGCGGCGATGTCGACGACACGGCGCTGCAGCAGATCGAGGTCACCGAGAAGAAGCTGTACGAGCTCGCCACGACCGGCCAGACTGAAGGCGGCTTCAAGGCGTTCCGCACCGCCCTCACCGAGGCCACGGTTGCGGCCGAGGCGGCCTATCACCGCGTCGGCAAGCTCACCGGCGTGGCCACCGGCCTTTTCCAGCTCGACCGGCTGCTGGGTGGCCTGCATCGGTCGGACCTCATCATCCTGGCCGGCCGGCCAGCGATGGGAAAGAGCGCGCTCGCCACCAACATCGGCTTCAATGCCGCACGGGCCTATCGCGAGGAGCATGGCGAGGACGGCAAGCCGCGGGCGGCCGACGGCGCCGTCGTGGGCTTCTTCTCGCTGGAGATGTCGGCCGAGCAGCTCGCCACCCGCATGCTCTCCGAGCAGGCGGCCGTGCCCTCGGAGAAGATCCGCAAGGGCGAGCTGATCAGCACCGATTTCGACCGCGTGCTGTCGGTCAGCCACGAGCTCGAGCACCTGAATTTCTTCATCGACGACACGCCGGCGCTGTCGATCGCGGCACTGCGCACGCGCGCGCGACGGCTGAAGCGCACGCACGGTCTGGGGCTGCTGATCGTCGACTACCTCCAGCTTCTCGCCCCCTCCGGCAAGACGCGCCAGGAGAACCGCGTGCAGGAGGTGTCGGAGATCACCCGCGGGCTGAAGACGCTCGCCAAGGAGCTCGACGTCCCGGTGCTCGCCCTCTCGCAGCTCAGCCGCGCGGTCGAGCAGCGCGAGGACAAGCGGCCGCAGCTCGCCGACCTTCGCGAATCGGGTTCGATCGAGCAGGACGCCGACGTCGTGATGTTCATCTACCGAGACGAATATTACCTCATGCGCGAGGAGCCCAAGCGGCGCGGCGACGAGAACGACCAGCGCTTCAACGAGCGCCACGAGATGTGGCGCCAGCGCTGCGAGCAGATGTATGGCAAGGCCGAGGTGATCGTGGCCAAGCAGCGACACGGCCCCACCGGCATCGTGCGCCTGGCCTTCGAGGGCCAGTACACCAAGTTCGACAACCTGCCGGCCGAAGCGGACGGGCCGGGTCCCGCCTTCTAGGATGCCCTCGCCCGTTGATGACGCAGCGCGCCGCGCGGGTGCGCTCCTGACCGTCGATCTCGGCGCGATCGCCGCCAATTGGCGGAGCCTGCGGGATGCCGGACGCGCCGGAGGCCGGTCGGTCGAATGCGCCGCCGTCCTCAAGGCCGACGCCTACGGGACCGGCGCCACCGTCGTCGGGCCGCGGCTCGCCGCCGAAGGCTGCCGCCACTTCTTCGTCGCCCATCTCGACGAGGGGATCGCGCTTCGCCGCGCTTTGCCCGAGCTGCCGATCTACGTGCTGAATGGGCTGCTGGCCGGGACCGAGGGCGACTTCATCGAGCATGGGCTGACGCCGGTGCTCAATCATCTCGGCCAGCTCAATGCCTGGCGCTCCACCGCCCAGCGCTTCAACCGGCCGCTCGATGCGGTGATCCATTTCGACACCGGCATGCACCGGCTGGGCTTCGGCGCCGACGAGGCGCAGACCCTGATCGACGAGCGCGGCCGGCTGCGCGGCCTCAGGCTCGCCCTGCTGATGAGCCATCTCGTGGTGGCGGAGGAGCCGGCCAACCCGATCAACGGCGAGCAGCTTTCGCGTTTTCGCAGCTTCGTGCGCGCGATGCCCGGCGCGCCGGCGTCGTTCGCCAACTCGTCGGGTGTCTTCCTCGGGTCCGACTACCATTTCGACCTGCTGCGCCCGGGGGCAGCACTCTACGGCATCAATCCGCAGCCGGGCTCGCCCAACCCGATGGCGCCCACCGTCACACTGAACGCACGCATTCTGCAAACCCGACGAATTGACGCTCTGCAGACCGTTGGCTACGGTGCGGCATGGCGATCTGCCAGGCCAAGCCGTGTGGCCACTATCGCGCTGGGATATGCCGACGGCTATTTCCGGATACTCGTCAACCGCACGCACGTGCATCTGGCAGGACATAAAGTCCCTGTGATCGGCCGCATTTCAATGGATCTCGTGACGATCGACGCGACCGATGTGCCCGAGGCCGATTGCCAGCCCGGCGCCATGGTCGAGGTGCTGGGCGCGCACATGACGGTCGACGATCTCGCCGATTGCGCGCGCACCAACGCCTACGAGGTCATGACCGCGCTCGGCCGCCGCTATGCCCGAATCCATGTCGACGGCCAGGAGCCTGTGGTGTGAGCATTCCACTGATCACCACCCTTGGCCGCATGACGCTCGCCTTCCTCGCCACCATCGGCGCGGTGACGGCGTTCGCAGGCCATGCCGTGCGCCGCGCGGTGCTGCCGCCCTACTACCACCGCCAGATCCTCCATCAGATGCTGGAGATCGGCTACTATTCGCTGCCGGTGATCGGCTTCACGGCGATCTTCACCGGCATGGTGCTGGCGCTGCAGAGCTACACCGGCTTCGCGCGCTTCTCCGCCGAATCGGCCATCCCCAACGTCGTCGTGGTGTCGCTGACCCGTGAACTGGGGCCGGTGCTCGCGTCCCTCATGGTGGCGGGCCGCGTCGGCGCCGCCATGGCCGCCGAGATCGGCACGATGCGCGTCACCGAGCAGATCGATGCGCTCACCACGCTGTCGACCGACCCCTTCAAGTACCTGGTGGCGCCGCGGCTGATCGCGGGAACGCTCACCATGCCGCTGCTGGTGCTGGTCTCCGACATCATCGGCGTGCTGGGTGGCTTCCTGGTCGGCGTCTACAAGCTCGACTTCAACGACGCGGCCTACCTGCGCAACACGATGGACTTCCTGCAGTTCCAGGACGTGTTCTCGGGCCTGGTGAAGGCCGCGGTCTTCGGCTTCCTGATCACGCTGATGGGCTGCTACCACGGCTACACGTCGAAGGGCGGCGCCCAGGGCGTCGGCATGGCGACGACCAACGCCGTGGTGTCGGCCTCGATCCTCATCTTCACCTTCAACTACTTCCTCACCGAAGCGTTCTTCGCGCGCTGAGCGCCCGGACCATGGCCCCTTCCAAGATTTCCCTGCGCGGCGTCACCAAGTCCTTCGGATCGAAGAAAGTGTTGCAGGGCATCGATCTCGACGTCGCCCATGCCGAGTCGATGGTCATCATCGGCGGATCGGGCACCGGCAAGTCGGTGCTGCTGAAATGCATTCTCGGCCTGATGCGTCCCGATCTCGGCTCGATCGCCATCGATGGCGAGGAGACCACGAAGCTTTCCGACAATGCGCGGCAGCGGGTGATGCGCAAGTTCGGCATGCTGTTCCAGGGCGGCGCCCTCTTCGATTCGCTGCGCGTCTGGGAGAATGTGGCCTTCGGCCCGATCCAGAGCGACGGCATGGCCCCGGCGAAGGCGCGCGACGTCGCCATCGCCAAGCTGGGCGCGGTCGGCCTCGGCCCCGAGATCGGCGAGCTCTTTCCCTCCGAGCTGTCCGGCGGCATGCAGAAGCGCGTGGCGCTGGCCCGCGCCATCGCCCGCGAGCCCGAGATCATTTTCTTCGACGAGCCGACCACCGGCCTCGACCCGATCATGGCCGACGTCATCAACGATCTGATCGTGAAGTGCGTCAGCGACCTCGGCGCCACGGCCGTGTCGATCACCCACGACATGGCAAGCGCGCGCAAGATCGGCCATCGCATCGCCATGCTCTACGAGGGGCAGCTGATCTGGCAGGGTCCGGTCGCCGATATCGACCGCTCGGGCAACGCCCATGTCGAGCAGTTCATCCATGGCCGTGCCGAGGGGCCCATCCGGATGCAGGTGCGAAGGCTCTAGCCGATGCACGCCGCCACTCTCGAGGAGGTGCGCCGGTCGTTCGCCGCCGAGCTGCGGGTCGTGGCCAACGTGAGCGATCCGCGAGTCGTCGAAGCCTTCGCCGCCGTGCCGCGCGAACGCTTTGTCGGCCCCGGCCCCTGGCGCATCCTCCACATGTTCGACGGCTATTGGACGACGCCCGACCCGGATCCGCATTGGCTCTATCACAACGTGCTGGTCGCGCTCGACGAGAGCCGCGGCCTCAACACAGGCGAGCCGTCCCTGTGGGCGCATCATTTCGGCCGGCTGGGCATCCATGCCGGCGACCGCGTGCTGCAGGTGGGTGCAGGCTCCGGCTATTTCACGGCCATCCTAGCCGAGCTGGTCGGCGCCCAAGGTCATGTGCTTGGCCTCGAGGTCGACGAGTCCCTGGCGTCGGCCGCAGCGCAAAATCTTGCCGCATGGCCGCAGACCTCCATCCGCAAGGTCGAGGGGATTGTGGCTCTCGAAGACAAGTGGGACGCCATCATCGCCTTCGCCGGCGCGACCGCGCCGCCAGCCGCTTGGATCGACTCGCTCGCCGATGGCGGGCGCGCGCTCATCCCGATGACGGGCAGCGAACGCTGGGGCTTCATGCTCCGCCTCGACCGCCGCGGCGCGGACATCGCTGCCTGCTCGGCCGGCCGCGTCGGCTTCTTCCCCTGCGCCGGCGCACGCGATGATGCCGAAGCGTCAACACTCTCGCGAGCTCTCGCCGACTTCGCCGGCCAACGCGCCCTCAAGTCGCTGCGCCGCGATGCTCATGACGCCGACGAGTCGTGCTGGCTGCACGGCCGAGGATGGTGCCTCAGCAAGCGCGAGCTTCACTGATGGATATTTCACCCAGCACGCTCATGGCTGGGGGCGCGCCACTCCAGTGGCGCGATCATTTCTTTGACCGGCAAAGACGCGCGGCTGGAGTCGCGCGCCCCCAGCAACCCTGATGGCACGTACGCAAAAGCGCTTCGTCTGCCAGAGCTGCGGCGCCGTCACCAGCAGGTGGAGCGGCCGCTGCGAAAGCTGTGGCGAATGGAACACCATCGCCGAGGAAGCAGCCCCCGCACCCGGTCCCGCCGGCAGCGGCCTCAGCCGTGGCGGTAAAGGCCGGCGGATCGAGTTCGCCGCCCTCACCGGCACCTCGCCGCAGCCGCCGCGCTACCAGAGCGGCATTCAGGAATTCGACCGGGCCTGCGGCGGCGGGCTGGTGGTCGGCTCGGCGCTGCTGATCGGCGGCGATCCCGGCATCGGCAAATCGACGCTGCTGCTGCAGGTGACGGCGGCCCTCGCCCGCAAGGGCGTGCCCGTGGCCTACATCTCCGGCGAGGAGGCGCTCGACCAGGTTCGGCTGCGCGCCGAGCGCCTGGGCCTCGCCGACGCCAACGTCCAGCTCGCGACCGCGACCTCGGTGCGCGACATCATCGCCACGCTCGAAGCCGCCGACGCGCCGCGCGTGGCGGTGATCGATTCGATCCAGACCATGTGGCTCGACACGATCGACAGCACGCCGGGCACGGTCACCCAGGTGCGCGGCTCCTCGCAGGCGCTGGTCGATCTCGCCAAGCGCCGCGGCATCTCCATCCTGCTGGTCGGCCACGTCACCAAGGACGGCGCCATCGCCGGCCCTCGCGTGCTCGAGCACATGGTCGACACGGTGCTCTACTTCGAAGGCGAGCGCGGCCATCAGTTCCGCATCCTGCGCGCGGTCAAGAACCGCTTCGGCCCGACCGACGAGATCGGCGTGTTCGAGATGTCCGACCGCGGCCTGTCGGACGTCTCCAACCCTTCTGCCCTGTTCCTCGCCGAGCGTCGCGGCCAGGTCTCGGGCGCCTGCGTCTTTGCCGGCATCGAAGGCACACGGCCGCTCCTGGTCGAGATCCAGGCGCTGGTGGCTCCTTCCTCCTTCGCCACGCCACGCCATGCGGTGGTGGGCTGGGATTCCAACCGGCTCTCCATGGTGCTGGCAGTGCTGGAAGCGCGCTGCGGCGTCGCCATCGGCGCCAACGATGTCTATCTCAACGTCGCCGGTGGGCTGAGGATCAGCGAGCCCGCAGCCGATCTGGCGGTCGCAGCGGCGGTCGTCTCGTCGCTGGCCGACCAGCCGGTGCCGCCCGACATGACGGTTTTCGGCGAGATCGGCCTGGGCGGCGAGGTCCGGCCGGTCAGCCAGCGCGAACTCCGCCTGCGCGAAGCCGCCAAGCTCGGTTTCCGCAGTGCCCTGGTGCCGCAGGGACGTGCCGGGTCGGCTCCTTCGCCGCGGGCGCCGGACGGTATCGCCATTGACGAAATCGAGCATCTATCCGACCTTGTGGCGCGTTTTCAGCCGGCCGATCGTCCTCTCAAGCGCGCCCGGCGCGAGGGTGGCTCGGATCGCAAGCGCGAGTAGCCCCCCACGGAGCGTACCGACCCAATGGAACAGCTAGGCATCACCGTTTTCGACGTTGCCGTCATTGCCGCCGCCGTGTTCGGCGCCGCCATCGGCATGTCGGCGGGCTTCGCCCACGCCGCCCTGTTCATCGCCTCGTGGATCGGCGCCGGCTTCCTCGCCTTGCGCTTCTCGAAGGTCATACAGCCCGAGGTCGAGAAGCTCGTGGGCAGCACCGAGATCGCCTATTTCGGCGCCATGCTCGTAGTTTTCGTCGGCGCCCTGATCGTGCTGGTGATGCTGACCAACGCCTTCTCCCGGTCGATCCGGGCAAGCCCGCTCGCGCGAGCCGACGGCCTTCTGGGCGCGGGCTTCGGCGTGCTGTGCACCTGGGTGGCTCTCGGCACCGTCTTCCTGCTCTACACCTACCTGGGGCCGCGCACCTTGCCTCCGGCAGTGGAGGGCGGCGCCACCTTTCCGATGATCAAGGAAATGGCCAATTTCATCGAGCCGAACCTGCCATCGGGCTTCCGAACCCGCCTGCAACGGCCGGGGTCCGTCGACAGCGGCACCATCCCCGTGCCGTCGCCGGCCACGCCCGGCGGCATAAAGTGATCGCCACCACGAGATATCCTTGATGACGCGGCGGGGGCACCCCAGATATAACCCCGCCGTGCCAGACACCCACAAACCTTTGGATGCCCCTGACCTCACCCTGAGGAGCGGCCTGGAAGGCCGCATCTCGAAGGGTGGGAACGAGCACACCATCCGTCGTAGCCCATCCTTCGAGACGCGCGCTGCGCGCGCTCCTCAGGATGAGGATGTTGGCGATAAATTTCACGACGAGTGCGCGTTGTTCGGGATTTACGGCACATCGGATGCTGCCGCCCATACCGCGCTCGGCCTGCATGCCCTGCAGCATCGCGGGCAGGAAGCCACCGGCATCTTCACCTACGACGGACGTCACTTTCACTCCCACCGCGCCCCTGGCCTGGTGGGAGATGTCTTTGGCGAGAAGCCCATCATGGCAGAGCTCAAGGGCTACACCGCGATCGGCCACAACCGCTATGCCACGACCGGCGGCATGACCGACCGCAACATCCAGCCGATCTTCGCCGACTTCGAGTTCGGCGGGCTGGCGCTAGCCCACAACGGCAACCTCACCAACGCCTATCTCCTGCGCAAGGAGCTGGTGCGGAGGGGCTGCCTGTTCCAGTCCACGACCGACACCGAGGTGATCAACCACCTGATCGCCCGTTCGAACTATTCTAGCGTCGTCGACCGTCTGGTCGACGCACTCGGCCAGGTCAAAGGCGCCTATTCGCTGCTGCTGCTGACCAACGAGGCGCTGCTGGGCGTGCGCGATCCGATGGGCGTGCGACCTCTGGTGATCGGCCGCCTCGAGGACGCCTGGATCCTGACGTCCGAGACCTGCGCGCTCGACATCCTGGGCGCGCGCTTCGTGCGCGACGTCGAGCCGGGCGAGATCGTGATCATCGACGGCAGCGGCCTGCGGTCCATCAAGCCCTTCCCGCGCCAGCAGAGCCGCTTCTGCGTCTTCGAACATATCTATTTCGCGCGCCCAGACTCGCGGGTCGAAGGCGTCGGCGTCTACGAGGCGAGGAAGCGCATCGGCGTGGAGCTCGCCCGCGAAAGCCCGGTCGCCGCCGATGTCGTGGTCCCGGTGCCCGATTCCGGCGTGCCCACGGCCATCGGCTACGCGCGCCAGTCCGGCCTGCCCTTCGAGCTCGGCATCATCCGGAACCACTATGTCGGCCGTACCTTCATCGAGCCGGCCGACCATATCCGTCATCTCGGCGTGCGACTGAAGCACAACGCCAACCGTGCCCTGATCGAGGGCAAGCGCGTCATCCTGGTCGACGATTCGATCGTGCGCGGCACGACCTCGATGAAGATCGTCGAGATGGTGCGCAATGCCGGCGCCCGCGAGGTGCATATGCGCATCGCGGCTCCACCGACCACCAATCCCTGCTTCTACGGCATCGACACGCCCGAGCGCGACAAGCTGCTGGCCTCCCACTACAGCGTCGAAGGCATGGCCAAGCTCATCAAGGTCGATTCGCTGGCCTTCGTGTCGATCGACGGGCTCTATCGCGCCATGGGCCTGCCCGGCCGCAACTCCCTGGCGCCGGGCTTCTGCGACGCCTGCTTCACCGGCGACTATCCGATCCCGCTCGACGACCAGATCGGCATCGAGGATCGCCAGCTCTCCCTCCTCGCCGAAACAGCGTGATCATCGCTGGGAGCGCGCCACTCATAGGCGCTAACTTTGCGAAGAACCTCACCCTGAGGAGCGGCCCGCAGGGCCGCGTCTCGAAGGGTGGGCAACGCAACGGATGCTGCAACCTCGGCTTTTCCACGACCTCGCCCGTGGTCCATCCTTCGAGAAGCTCGCTGCGCTCGCTCCTCAGGATGAGGTTGTCTTTGGAAGAGGCGTTAAAGTTAACGCCTATGAGCGCGCCACTCCCGTGGCGCTCATGACGAGCAACGAAAGATGCGCCACTGGAGTGGCGCGCTCCCGGCAATGAAACTCAAAGGCCGCATCGCGCTGATCACCGGCGCTTCGCGCGGGCTGGGCGCGGCGGCGGCCGTCGCCTTTGCCCGCGAAGGCGCGCATTGCGTGCTCGTGGCGCGCACCGTCGGCGGGCTGGAAGCCATCGACGACAGGATCAAGGCGATCGGCGGCACCGCCACGCTGGTGCCGCTCGACGTCACCGACGGTCCCGGCATCGACAGGCTGGGTGCTGCGATCCACGAACGCTTCGGCAAGCTCGACGTGCTTCTGGGCAATGCGGCCCTGCTGGGCGTGCTGTCGCCGGTCGGCCATATCGAGCCCAAGACCTTCGACGAGGTGATGGCGGTCAACGTCACCGCCAACTGGCGCCTGATCCGCTCGTTCGACCCGCTGCTGCGTGCCTCCGATGCGGGCCGCGCCATCTTCGTCACCTCGGGCGCCTCGCGCCGCGTCATTCCCTACTGGGGCGCCTATGCCACCAGCAAGGCGGCGCTCGACATGCTGGTCGGCATCTACGCCGCCGAGGTCGCGCACACCGCGGTGAGGGTCAATCTCTACAATCCCGGGCCGATGCGCACCGCCATGCGCAAGCAGGCCTTCCCCGGCGAGGACCAGGACACGCTGGCCACGCCCGAGGCGCATGCCGAGAACCTGATCCAGCTCGCGCTGCCCTCCTGCACCATGAACGGCGAGTGGGTGGCGGGTGACGCCGCACTCGCCAGGGCACAGCCCTCCAGCTAGCGCAGGGCGGCAAGCAGGTTCCACGCCCAGATCGCGCCGATCACCATCTGGATGCTGAAGGCGGT
This sequence comes from Rhodospirillales bacterium, assembly GCA_947469635.1. Lineage (GTDB taxonomy): Bacteria > Pseudomonadota > Alphaproteobacteria > Reyranellales > Reyranellaceae > Reyranella. The sequence goes on from CANIRG010000094.1 coordinate 14,376, forward strand.
GAAGCGGATGTTCACGGCCAGGGCTGCCGTTGAGATCAGGTGAGTGACCGACTGAACGAGCCGGGCGAGGATGAACCACGCGGCGAGCGGATCGGTGATCGCGGTTCTGGAGGTGGCGATCGCCACCAGGAGCAGGCCGCCGAACACCGGCAAGCCCTCGATGCAGTTCATATGGGCACGCGCCAGACGCTGCATGAACGGCGACAGATTTTCGTTGCCCGACTTGAACTTCGTGGCGTCGATCCGCTTCGACAGCACCAGGGACGTGCGCAGCAGCTCCATGACGATCAGAAGAGCGAGCGTCCAGCCGATGAAGATGACGAGGGCAGAGGCAGTACTGACGATCACGATGCTTCCTCCCCAGGTTGCGATCCCACGGAAATATTAGAAGGAAGGAGGCGGCCCGAAAAGCCGCGGACCCTGGGCAGTAGCAACCGTAATAGGTCGGTTGCCGGGACGCGCCTATGGTCGGTCTATGGTCGCATCTTCGATATCCGGGTCATTCGGCCGGAGCGCCCGGCGCCAGTTCTGCCGCGTGGCTTTCGCCCTCCCTGCCCTCTCCCGAAGATGGGGGAGGAGAAAGAAAAAGGAGATTTCCTCCCCCGTCTTCGGAGGAGGTGCCCGAAGGGCGGAGGGGCAAGGCCGCAGTCGAAATGCAGCGGGATGAGACGGTATTTTCCGGTATTTCCGGCAGTGCGGAAGCCAGGCGACCGCGTTTACCGTTGCGGCTTGGCGCGCACGGCGTAGGGGTTCTTGGGCTTGCGCATGGTGAGGCGCAGCGGCACGCCCTGGAGCCCGAAATCCTCGCGCAGGCGGTTCATCAAGAAGCGCAGGTAGTCCTCGCCCAGCCCGTCGGGCTGGCTGACGGAGAGGATGAAGGTCGGTGGCCGGATCTTGACCTGGGTGATGAAGCGCAGCCGGACGCGCCTGCCCTTGTGCAGCGGCGGCGGATGCAGCGTCTCCATCTCGCGCAGCCAGCGATTGAGCTTGGGCGTGGAGACGCGCTTGTTCCAGATGTCGTAGGTCGCGAAGACCTTGGGCATCAGCCCGGAGATGCCGCGGCCGGTGAGCGCCGAGATGCCGACGATCGGCACGTCCTTCACCTGGGCGAACGACGTCTCCAGCCGGTCGGTGAGCCGGCGCCACGCCTTGCTGGCGCCCGCCTGGTCGTCGACCAGCAGATCGGTCTTGTTGACCGCGATGACCAGCGCGCGGCCCTCCTCGATCACCCAGCCCGCGACGGCGAGATCCTGCTTCTCCGCCATGTTGGCGGCGTCGAGCACGATCACCGCCACGTCGGCCAGGCGGATCGTGTCCAGCGTGTCGGACACGGAGGCGGCCTCGAGCTTGGCCTCGATGCGGCTGCGGCGGCGCATGCCGGCGGTATCGACCAGGCGCACCGGTCGTCCCTGCCACTGCCATTCGACGCGGATCGAATCGCGCGTGATGCCGGCCTCGGGCCCTGTCAGCATGCGCTCCTCGCCCACCAGCCGATTGAGCAGCGTCGACTTGCCGACGTTGGGGCGGCCGACGATGGCTAGCAGCAAAGGCCGCTTGGCGAGCTCGGCGTCGGCCTCCTCGTCGGTCTGCTCGACGACGTCGTCAGGATCGGGCATCGGCGTGATGTGGCGGGCCAGTGCCTCGTGCAGGTCGCTCAACCCCTCGCCATGCTCGGCCGAGAAAGGAATCGGCTCGCCCAGCCCCAGCCCATGCGATTCGGCCAGGCCAATCTGGCCGCCGCGGCCTTCGCACTTGTTGGCGACGACGATCACCTTGGCCGCGCGCTTGCGCAGCCAGCTGGCGAAGCTCTGGTCGAGCGGCTGGACGCCGGCGCGGGCGTCGATCAGGAACAGCACCACGTCGCAGCTGTCGACGGCGCGCTCGGTGAAGCGGCGCATGCGCGCCTCCAGCACCTCGCCGCCGACCGTGTCCCAGCCCGCGGTATCGAGCAGGGTGAAGGCGAGATCGCCCAGCTGCGCTTCCTGCTCGCGCACGTCGCGCGTCACGCCCGGCATGTCGTCGACGATGGCGCGCCGCCGGCCGACCAGCCGGTTGAACAGCGTCGATTTGCCGACGTTGGGGCGGCCGACGATGGCTACCCTTGCGGCTGCCTTCGTAGGCGCCGCACCGGGGGGATCGTCTGGCTCAGCGGAGGGCAATGAGCCTGCCTGTGTCGGTCAGGACATAGATGGTGCGGTTGGAGATCACCGGGCCGAGCCGGATGGGTGCGTTC
>CANIRG010000095.1 GCA_947469635.1 Rhodospirillales bacterium
TCGATCGTGTCGGTCCAGCCGAAATGATCGGTGATGCGATAGAGGGCGGCGAGGTCGCAACGGGCCTGCCACTCGGCGTCGGTCATGGCGACGCTGTCCTTTTGCACGACGGTATCCATACTGTACTCCTTCTCGGCGTTCGGCCGACATTCTGACCACGATTTTAGAGCAACTCGCGCGCCAGCGCGACCCGGACGTTCATCACAGCTCCCCCGCGCGCCGTTTCGTCCATCGGCACAGTATTTGCCTCTCCGGGCTCAGCGTATCCGTCTGGAGGGAATGAACAGTGGCCGGCAATCCGTTTCATCTCGCGTGGTTCTTGCAAGGATCGAGCGTGCAGGCCTGGGGCGAGCCTTGGACCGGGCACATCGGCACCACGTGGCGGCAGCCCGAGCTGTTCCTCGACATGGCGCGCAGCCTGGAGCGCGCCTGCTTCGACTATCTCCTGCTGGAAGACTCCTCCTATGTCGGCGAGAGCTTCGGCGGCTCGACCGAGATCTACCTGAAGAACGGCATCGCCACGCCGCGGCAGGATCCGTCGGTCGTGGCGGCGTTGATGACCCAGGTGACGTCGCGCATCGGCATCGTGCCGACCTTCGGCACCTACGCCTATCACCCCTATCTGCTGGCGCGCCTGGTGGCGACGCTCGACCAGGTTTCGAACGGCCGCATCGGCTGGAACGCGGTCACCGGAAGCTCAGATTTCGCCGCCATGAATTTCGGCATGAACGGCATGCCCGAACATGACCTGCGCTACGACATGGCCGACGAATATATGGAGGTCTGCCGCGGCCTCTGGGGGTCGTGGGACACCGATGCAGTCATTGCCGACCGCAGGAGCGGCGTGCTCGTGGACCCGGCCAAGGTCCGTGCCGTCAACTATGCCGGCAAGCACTTCCAGACCCGCGGGCCGCTCAATTCCGGTCCCGGCCCGCAAGGCCAGCCCGTCATCGCCCAGGCCGGCGGCTCGCCGCGCGGCCGCCGGTTCGCCGCGGCCCATGCCGACACGATCGTGGTCAATGCCAAGGGCATCGACGCCATGCGCGCCTACCGCGACGACGTGCGCAAGCACATGGTGGCCCAGGGTCGCAAGCCCGACACCTGCAAGGTGCTCTACCTGATCAATCCGATCCTGGGCGAGACCATGGAAGAAGCCTACGACCGCAAGAAGAAGCGGGAGTGCATGGCCAACGACCGCCTGCTCGAACGGCTGGCACACTTCGGCAAGGTCACCAACATCGACTTCGGCAAGTTCGATCTCGACAAGGCGCTGCCCGACGACGTCACGACCAACGGCCATCAGCTCAACCTCGAGCAGTTCCGCGCCCTGGCCAAGGGCCGCTCGATCCGCGAGACGATGGCGAGCTTCAATGCCGTCGATCTCTCCGTCGAGCTGGTCGGCACATGCGACGCCGTGGCCGCCCGCATGGGCGAGGTCATGCAGGACGTCGGCGGCGACGGCTTCCTCTTCTCCATGCCCAACGTCAACCGCCGCACGCTGGCCGAGATCGAGGATGGGCTGATCCCCGCCCTTCAAGATCGCGGCCTCGTGCGCAAGGCCTACGAGCACAAGCAGTTCCGCGACAATCTTCTCGCATTCTGACCATTCGAGCAGGAAGGCAGCCAACATCATGCGCAAGCAACCGACTCATCTGCATCTCGGCCGACGCACGGCCCTCGGCCTCGTCACCGCCGGCCTCGCGGCGCCCTTCATCCGGCCCAGCTTCGCGCAAGCGGCCTGGCCGGAGCAGACAACGATTCCGGACAGCCTGAAGGGCACCGGCGAGGTCCGCATCGCCACCTTCGGCGGCACGATGCAGGACACGCAGATCAAGGCCTACTTCGAGCCCTTCGAGAAGCTGAGCGGCATCAAGGTCCGAGCCTTCCCCGGCTCCGATCCGACCAAGGTCAAGGCCATGGTCGAGACCGGCAACGTCGAATGGGACATGGCGCAGCTCAGCCGTGGCTCGATCATGAACCTGATGAAGATCGGCGATTACTTCGAGAAGATCGACTACTCGCTCGTCGATGATGGCGTTGGCCAGGAATACCGCTTCGAGTACGGGCTCGAGATGCTGGTGTGGGCGCAGGTGCTGGCCTACCGCACCGATGCGTTCAAGGGCGCAAAGCCCACGGGCTGGGCCGATTTCTGGGACACCAAGAAGTTCCCCGGCGAGCGCGCCATGTTTGGCACCAACAGCGGTGGTTGGCCGGAGATGGAGTTCGCGCTGATGGCGGCCGGCGTCCCGGCCGACAAGCTCTATCCGCTCGACGTCGACAAGGCGCTGGCGAGCTACGAGAAGATCAAGAAGGACGTGGTCAAGTGGTGGGACACCGGCGCCGTGCCGACCCAGCTGCTGACCGACCGCGAGGTCACGATGACCACCGTATGGAATGGCCGCATGGCGGCGCTGCAGGCGGCGGGCGTGCCGGCCGCCATCAACTGGAACCAGGGCCTGCTCAAGCGCGACGCCTGGGGCATTCCCAAGAACGCCAAGAACAAGGTCAACGCGCAGAAGTTCGTCGCCTACTCGACGATGGCGATCCCGCAGGCCCGCGTTGCGCTCGGCATCCCCTACGGCTCGGTCAACAACAAGTCGAACGAGTTCATCCCGGCCGCCCGCCTGGAAGTGCTGCCGAGCGCGCCCGCGATCAAGTCGCAGCTCGTCAACTACAACTACGATTGGTGGATCGCCAACCGCGAGGTGGTGATCCCGAAGTTCAACAAGTGGCTGCTGAGCTAGCGGCATGACCTCCCTTGGCCGCGGCGCCTCGGTGGCGCTGACCGACCTGGAGAAGAGCTACGACCGCGTCGCCGCGGTCGCCGGGGTCTCGCTCGACATCCGCTCGGGCGAGTTCCTGACGCTGCTGGGCCCCAGCGGCTCGGGCAAGACCACGACGCTGATGATGATCGCCGGTTTCGAGACGCCGACGGCCGGCGACATCGCCATCGACGGCACGTCGGTGGTTGGCATGCCGCCCTACCGCCGCAACATCGGCATGGTGTTTCAGAACTACGCACTGTTTCCCCACCTCACTGTCGAGGAGAACATCGGCTTCCCGTTGAAGCAGCGCGGCATGCCCAAGCCGGAGCGCGCCAAGCTGGTCGGCGAGGCGCTCGAGCTGGTGCATCTGCCGGGCTACGGCGGGCGTTATCCACGCCAGCTCTCCGGCGGCCAGCAGCAGCGCGTGGCGCTGGCCCGCGCCATCGTCTTCAAGCCGCGGCTCCTCCTGATGGACGAGCCGCTGGGTGCGCTGGACAAGCAGCTGCGCGAGAACCTGCAGCTCGAGATGCGCCGTCTGCACGCCGATCTCGGCATCACCTTCATCTACGTGACGCACGACCAGGAAGAAGCGCTGACCATGTCCGACCGCATCGCCGTCATGAACGACGGGCTGGTGGCGCAGGTCGGCAGCCCGGAGGATCTCTACGACCGGCCGAGCAGCCGCTTCGTCGCCGCCTTCATCGGCGAGTCGAATTTTCTTCCCGCGACCGTGCGCGGCATGGAGGACGACGTCGTGGTGGCCGAGTGCGAGGGTGCGATCGTGCGCGCGATCTGTCCCGGCCGGCCGGCCAGCGGCGACAGGGTGCTACTGACCACGCGGCCCGAGCGCTTGCGCTTCACCGATGGCGCCTGGAGCTCGAGCGCGCCGCAGAACCGGATGAACGTCACCGTCACCGAAGCCGTCTTCGCCGGCGAACGCTGCCGCTACATGCTGCAGGCGGCCGACGGCACCGCCATGGTGCTGAAGGAGCCGTCGAGCGCCGCGATCCGCCGCCGTGCCGTCGGCGAGCGGACCGAGATCGCCTGGTCGGTCGCGGATACGATCCTTGTCTGAAGCCGTCGCCTCTTCCGGCACGATGGCGGTTTCCAGGCCGTTCGCCGCTTCGTTCGCATGGCAGCGCACCGTGCCCTATCTGCTGGCCGCGCCACTGCTGATTTTCATGCTGGTCTTCTATGCGCTGCCGGTGCTGTCGATGCTGATGCGCAGCTTTTTCAATCCCGGCCTGACGCTGTCGAACTACACCAGCCTTCCCGACGACGTCGTGTTCATCAAGGTGTTCTGGAACACGCTCTACACCTCGATCATCGTCACGCTGGGCACGCTGCTGCTGGGCTATCCGGTGGCGCTTGCGCTGGTGCGGACGCGGCGTCTCGCGCCGCTGATCCTGATCGTCATCATGCTGCCGTTCTGGACCAGCGTGCTGGTGCGCAGCTACGCCTGGATGGTGCTGATGGGCCGGCATGGGCTGATCAACGAGGCGATGATGGCGGCCGGGTTTCTCGACCGACCGATGCGCCTCCTGAACACGCCGCTCGCGACGCAGATCGCGATGGTCCACATCCTGCTGCCCTACATGATCCTGCCGATCGCCAATGCGCTGCGGCAGATCGATCCGTCGCTCGCCCGCGCGGCGTCGGGACTGGGCGCGACGCCGCTCGGCACCTTCCGGCAGGTGATCCTGCCGCTCTCCATGCCGGGCGTGGCGGCGGGCACGCTGCTGGTCTTCGTGCTGGCGCTGGGCTTCTACATCACCCCGGCCATGGTGGGCGGCCCGCGCGAGATCACGCTGTCGATGCTGATCGCCCAGCAGGTCGACCAGCTCAACTGGTCCTATGCCGCCTGCCTCTCGGCCGTGCTGCTGGCAACGGCGCTGGTCATCATCGGCGCGGCGCAACGGCTGCCCGGCATCGGCAACGCCTTCAAGATGAGCGCGCGATGAACCTCGTCCAGGCAATCGCCGGCCGCGTCCTGCCGACCACCGTCGTCGGACTGATCCTGCTGTTCCTGATCTTCCCGATCGTCGTGGTGATGGTGGTGTCGTTCTCGTCGGCGACCTACCTCACCTTCCCGCCGCCGGCCTTCGACCTGCGCTGGTACAAAGCCTACTTCGGCAACGAGGATTGGCTGCGGCCGACCTGGCTCAGCATCTGGGTCGCGGCGGCCGTGGTAATTCTATCGACGCTGCTGGGCACCCTGGCGGCGCTGGGAATCGCCCGTCTGCCGCCGGCGCTGAGAGTGGTCGCCTCGGGGCTGATCCTATCGCCGCTGATCGTGCCGGTGATCGTCGTGGCCATCGGCATCTACTACGCCTTCTCGCGCTACGGCCTGGTCGGCACGCCGGTGGCCCTTGTGCTCGCCCACACCTGCCTCGCCGTGCCCTTCGTCGTTACGAGCGTAAGTGCGAGCCTCTCGGGCATCGATCCGCGACTGCAGCAGGCATCGCTCAGCCTCGGCGCCACACCGATCGGCACCTTCTTCCAGGTGACGCTGCCCTTGATCCGGCCGGGCGTGCTGGTGGGCGCGCTGTTCGCCTTCATCACCTCGTTCGACGAGCTGGTGGTGTCGCTGTTCCTGTCAGGCTCCGGTGCCGTCACATTGCCGCGTCGCATGTGGGATGACCTGCGCTTCGCCATCGATCCCACGATCGCCGCCGTCTCGACGCTTACCATTGTCCTGACGGTGGCTCTGATGGGTTGCGCTCACCTTCTGCGCAAACGCGCCACGTAAGGCTCTACTTCTTGCGCTGCAGTTCCTGGACCGCCGCCAGCGTGTTCTCGACATGCTTCTCGGGGCTGCGGTCGGCATGGACGTAGGCGATCTTGCCATCCTGCCCGATCACATAGGAGATCCGGTCGGCGACACCGATGGAGCCGACGCGGATCAGCGCGGCATCGAAGGCACGGATCACCTTGAGGTCCGGGTCGGCCGCGACCGGGAACTTGCCGGAGCATTCCTGCGTCGAGAATTTGTGCAGCGTGCCGATGTCATCGGCCGACATGCCGATCAGCGTGGCCCCTGCCGCGGTGAACTTCTCCGCGGCCTCGGCGAAGTCATGGGCCTCGGCCGTGCAGCCCTTGGTGAAGGCCTTGGGGAAGAAGTAGAGCACGACCGGCCCCTTCTTCAGCGCATTGGCCAGCGAGAAGCTGAAATCCTCGCCCCCGACGGCCGCCTGCGCGGTGAAATCGGGCGCCGCATCGCCCGGCTTCAGGGCAGCCCAGGACGGTGTTGCCATGACGCAGCCCAGGACCAGGGCCGCAAAGGTGAGTCGCTTGATCATACGTTCATGCCCTTCATGTAGGTCGACGGCACGACGCTCTTCACCGACTGCGCGCGCTTGGCGAGCCAGTAGGCCTGCGCCGCCGGCACCGAGCCGAACTGCTTGTCGACGCCGAGCTTCTGCGCCGCATCCATCGGCCAGTTGGGATTGTAGAGCAGCTCGCGGGCGAGCGCGATCAAATCGGCTTTACCTTCCTGAAGGATCTGCTCCGCCTGGTCGGCGTGCACAATGAGGCCGACGGCCATGCTCATGATATCGGCGTCCTTGCGCAGCCGTTCGGCGTACGGCACCTGATAGCCGTAGGTCACGGGACCCGCGCTCACCACCGGCGAGCCGCGCATGCCACCCGAGCTGCAGTCGATCACGTCGACGCCCTTGGGCTTCAGGATCTTGGCCAGCGCCACGCTCTGGTCGGGGCCCCAGCCGGAATCGTCCTCGACTGAGAAGCGCACGAACAATGGCTTCGATGCCGGCCAGTGCGCCCGCACGCTTTCCACCACCTCGATGGCAAAGCGCATGCGGTTCTCCTCGCTGCCGCCATACTCGTCGTTGCGCACGTTCGAGAAGGGCGAGAGGAACTGATGGATGAGGTAGCCGTGCGCCATGTGGAGATCGAGCACCTCGAAGCCCGCCTCGTGGGCACGCCGCGCGCCCTGGCCCCAACGCTCGATGACCTCGGGAATCTCGGCCCGCGTCAGCGCGCGCGGCGTCGGATCAGTAGCCGGCGCATTGATGCCGCTCGACGAGATCAGCTCCCATCCATCCCAGTCCCAGACGTCCGGCGACTGCTTCAACGGCGCACCGCCCTCCCACGGCCGGAAGCGCCGCGCCTTGCGGCCGGAATGGCCGAGCTGGAGGCCGGGCACCGAATTGTGGAGGCGGATGAAGTCGACGCAGCGCTTGAGGCCGGGGATATGCGCATCGTCCCAGATGCCGAGATCGCCCACCGTGCCGCAGCCGCGGCGCTCGACCTTGGTCGATTCCATGATGACGAGGCCGGCGCCGCCCGCCGCATAGCGGCCCGCATTCATCAGGTGCCAGTCGGTGGCGAAGCCCTTCTCCGCCGCATATTGGTGCATCGGGGCGACCACGACGCGGTTCTTCAGCGTCACGTCGCGGATCGAAATAGGTTCGAACAGCTTGGGCCCTGACATTGTATGATCCCCGTCCATGACAGCCCCACTCGTGAGCATGGTCGTCCACGACCGTTACACCGATCTCTATCTGCGCCAGATCCTGCGCGACACCAAGACCATCGCCATGGTGGGCGCGTCGGCCAACTGGAATCGACCCAGCTATTTCGCCATGAAATATCTGCTCGACCGCGGATACAAGGTCATTCCCGTCAATCCCGCCGCCGCCGGCCAGGAGATCCTGGGCCAGAAGGTGTATGCTTCGCTCGATGCCCTGCCGCAGAAGGCGGACATGGTGGATATCTTCCGCAACTCCGAGGCCGCCGCTCCGATCGTCGACGAGGCGATCAAGCATGGCGCCAAGGTTGTGTGGATGCAGCTGGGCGTCCGTAACGATGCTGCCGCCAAGCGCGCCGAGGACGCCGGCCTGAAGGTGGTGATGAACCGCTGCCCCAAGATCGAGCACAGCCGCCTCTCCGGCACGATCGAATGGCACGGCATCGCCAGCGGCATCATCTCGAGCAGGAAGCGCGCGCTGTGAAATTCGGTGTCTTCGACCATATGGACCGCGCCGGGCCCGATCTCGGCCGGCAGTTCGATGAGCGGCTGCGCCTGATCGAACTCTACGAGCGTGCAGGCTTCTACGCCTATCACCTGGCTGAGCACCATGCGACGCCGCTCGGCATGGCGCCCTCGCCGAGCGTCTTTCTCGCAGCCGTCGCCCAACGCACCAGGACGCTGCGCTTCGGGCCGCTGGTCTACACGGTGAACCTCTATCATCCGCTGCGGCTGATCGACGAGATCTGCATGCTCGATCAGATGAGCGGTGGCCGGCTGGAGCTCGGCATCGGCCGTGGGATCTCGCCTTACGAGGTCGGCTATTACGGCGTCGATCCTGCGACAGGTCCGGAGCGGTTCGCCGAAGCGCTCGAGGTGATCCTGAAGGGGCTTACCCAGCCGCGCCTCGACCACGCCGGCAAGTACTTCACCTTCAAGGACGTGCCGATGGAGATGCAGCCGCTGCAACGGCCGCATCCGCCGCTGTGGTACGGCGCCAATTCGCTGGAGAGCGCGGATCGACTGGCCGAGCAGGGCTGCAACAGCGTCGTCGGCATGAAGGCCGAGGGCGTCGGCCAGTTCTCCGCCCGCTACCGCGCCGCCTGGAAGGCGCTGGGCCGCGACGAGGCTGCGATGCCGCTGATCGGCCTCAGCCGTCACATCGTGGTCGGCGACACCGACCGCGAGGCGCAGAGCGCGGCCAAGCGGGCTTTTGCTCGTTGGTATGACGCTCTGATCCATCTCTGGCGCGCCCACGGCGTCGGCCTGCCGCGCCAGATGATCCCGGCCGATTTCGAGCCGGCGCTGGAGGGCGGCTATATCGTTGCTGGCTCGGCCGCGACGGTGCGTGACCGGTTGAAGCGCGACAACGCTGTCGCCGGCATCAACTACTGCCTCTGCCGGCTCGCCTTCGGCGATCTGTCATTCGAGGAGTCGGCCCGCTCGGTCGAGCTCATGGCCAAGGAAGTGATGCCCGCCCTCGCTTGAGGCCCAGGCACGGCAAAGCCGGCGGTGGTGGGGCCCACCGCCGGCTCCGTCGGGAAGTCGGGTTACGTTGCCCGGGGAGAGATGGCAACGAACCTGGTAGTGCCCTCCCGATAAATCTTCATCAGCACCGGCTTCTTGGAAGCCTTCGCCTCCTTGAGCTGGGCGATGGCCGCCTGCGGCCCATCGACCACTTCGCGGCCGACCTGCTGCAGGATGTCGCCGGCGCGGAGCCCCTGCTCCTCGGCCGGGCTGCCAGGCTCGACCGAAGCGATCAGCGCACCGCTGATCGTTTCGCGAAGACCGAGCTCCTGGCGGGAGTCCGGCGACAGCGGCGCCAGCGAGAAGCCGAAGGAACCCGGCGAGGCCTTGGCGTCGGGAGTCTTGTCCTCCGTCTTGCTGGCCTGCCTGGCCTTGGACGAGTCGCCCAGCTTGGCGGTGACGGTCATCTCCTTGCCGTCGCGCCACAGGCCGACCTTGACCGAGGCGCCCGGCTGGGCCGCCGCGACGGTGCGCGTCAGCTCGCGGATGGTGCCGACGTCCTTGCCGTCGATGCTCCTGATCACATCGCCCGCCTTGATGCCTGCCTTGAAGGCGGCGCTGTCGGGTTCGACCTGCGCCACCAGGGCACCGGTCGATGAGCCCAGCGCCAGGCTGTCGGCGATCTCCGACGTCACCGGCTGGATCTGCACACCCAGCAGGCCGCGGTCGACGCGACCGTGTTCCTTGAGCTGCGCCACGACCGGCTCGGCAAGGCTCGCCGGGATGGCGAAGCCGAGGCCGATGCTGCCGCCCGTCGGCGAGAAGATCGCGGTGTTGATGCCGATCACCTTGCCGTCCATGTCGAACAGCGGGCCACCCGAGTTGCCGCGATTGATGGCGGCGTCGGTCTGGATGAAGTCGTCGAAGGGGCCCGACTGGATGTCGCGACCGCGCGCCGACACGATGCCGGTGGTCACGGTGCCACCCAGGCCGAAGGGATTACCCACCGCCATCACCGACTGGCCGACCTTGATCTTGGTGCTGTCGGCGAACTGGACGAACGGGAGCGGCTTGTCGCTCTCGACCTTGAGCACGGCGAGATCGGTCTTCTCGTCGGCGCCCAGCAGCTTGGCCGGCAGCTTGCGGCCATCCGCCAAGGTGACGGTGATGGTGTCCGCCTTACCGGCGACGTGATTGTTGGTCACGATGATGCCCGACGGATCGACGATGAAGCCGCTGCCGACCGCCTGCGCCTTGGGATGCGGGCGCTGCTGCTGGCGGCGGTTCTGCTGGCCGCCGAAGCGCTCGGTGAACTCGCGCATGAACTCTTCCATCTGCGACTGGCGCGAACGGTCGGACATGCGCGTCTCTTCGCTGCCCACGTCGGCCTTCATCGTCACCGAGACGTTGACGACGGCCGGGGTGATCTTGGCAGCCAGCTCGGAAAAGTCGTAGGCGACGGGATTGCCCGCCAGCGCAGGCGTGGCCGTCAGGACCGGCGCGATCAGCGCCGGGGCCGTGAGCGCCGTGGTCAGTGCCAGGGCGGCAAAAATACGCGATTTGGTCTTGGTCATCTTGAATGAGCCTCCTCGTGCTCGCGAGGCTCATATGGCAATGCCCTCATGGCAGCCCCATGGCCGCCACATTGAATGTTTGTATAGTTCGACCCCATGGCGCCCCAATCGTGAAGATCCTCCTGGTCGAAGACGACGAGCAGACGGCTGCCTATATCGCCAAGGGCCTGCGCGAGCGTGGCCATGCCGTCGATCGGGCCGACAACGGCCGCGACGGGCTCCAGTTCGTCACCGGCGAGCGTTATGACGTTATGATCGTCGACCGCATGCTCCCCCGTTTGGACGGCCTGTCCCTGGTGAAGGCGGCACGCGCCGCGGGCATCACGACGCCGGCCCTGTTCCTCACCACCATGGGCGGCGTCGACGACCGCGTGGCCGGCCTGGAAGCCGGCGCCGACGACTATCTGGTGAAGCCCTTCGCCTTCGCCGAGCTGCTGGCGCGGGTGAGCGCCCTTGCCCGCCGGCCGCCGATCGTGGCCGCGACCTCGCTCAAGGTCGGCGACCTGGAGATCGACCTGCTGGCGCGCAGCGTCGTCCGCGCCGGCAAGCGCATCGAGCTGCTCGCGCAGGAGTTCAAGATCCTCGAGTTCCTGATGCGCCATGCAGGCGAGATCGTCACCCGCACGATGCTGCTGGAGAAGGTCTGGGATTTCACTTTCGATCCCAAGACCAACATCGTCGAGACGCACATCTCGCGGCTACGGGCCAAGATCGACAAGGGCTTCGACAAGCCGCTGCTGCAGACGGTGCGAGGGGCCGGCTATGTCATCCGCGCGGCCGATTAGGACCTTCACCCGCATCCTGCGGTCGGCGAGCTTCAGGCTCGCCCTGATCTATGCCGCGTTGTTTCTCCTGTCGGTCGGCACGCTTTTCACCACCGTCTACGTCACCGCGACCTCGGCGATGCAGGACGACATGGCCGAGGTGTTGCGCACCGAAGCCCTGCAACTGGGCCAGATCCATCGGCAGTCCGGGCTGCTGATTCTTGCCGAGCAGATCACGCGGCGCATGAACTTCCGCACCCGCGGGCCGATCTACTATCTGCTGCAGGCGCCGACGCAGCAGGTCGTGGTCGGGAACCTGCCGGGCATGCCGCCGGTCGACGGCGTCGTCGATTTCGTGCGCGATTCAGAGAGCGACGAGCCTGCGGGCGGGCGCGGCAAGCTGACGGGCTTCGGCCTCACCCTGCGCGACGGCTCGTTCCTGCTGGTGGCGCAGGACGCGAGCCGCCTGGTCGATATGCAGCGCGCCATCCAGCAGGCCTTCGCCTCGGCCGGCGCCCTCACCTTGCTGCTCGCGATCGGTGGCGGCGTGCTGCTGGGCGGCAGCTTCCTCAGCCGGATCGACACGATCGGCCGCACCAGCCGCGCCATCATGGCGGGCGATCTTTCAGCGCGCATTCCGGTGCGCGGCACCAACGACGAGATCGACCAGCTCGTGCTCGGCCTCAACGCCATGCTGGAGCGCATCCAGCATCTCATGGAGGGCATGCGCCAGGTCACCAACGATATCGCCCACGACCTGCGCACACCGCTCGGCCGGCTGCGCCAGCGCCTCGAGGACGCGCGCGACCATGCCACGAGCACGGCCGACTACGCAGCGGCCACGGAAGCCGCTATCGCCGAGGCCGATACGTTGCTCGATATCTTCTCGGCCCTCCTCCGCATCGCCCAATTGGAGTCAGGCGCCCAGAAAAGTGCGTTCGCCCAGATCGATCTGTCGGAGCTGGTGCGCAGCGTTGCCGAAGCCTATCGGCCCGCATCCGAGGATTCGGGGCACAAGCTTGAAATTCATGTCGATGAAGGGCTGGTCTTGAATGGCGACCGTCAGCTTCTGGCCCAGATGATTTCCAACCTCGTGGAGAATGCGCTGCATCACACGCCGGCCGGGTCGACGGTCTCGGTCGGCGTGCGCAAGACGAAGGTCGGGGTCGAACTCCAAGTCGCCGACAATGGTCCCGGTATTCCCGAGGCGGAGCGCGACAAGGTGTTCGACCGTTTCTATCGTCTCGACCGCAGCCGTGCCGCCGCTGGCAGCGGCCTCGGCTTGGCGTTGGTGAAGGCCATCGCCACCTTGCACGGTCTCGCCATCCGCCTGGAAGACCGCAAGCCCGGCCTGGCGATCGTCGTCGGCCGATGAGCTTTCTCGCCTGGCTCTGGATCCCGCTCACGATCTTTGCCGCCGCCGCCCAGACGGTTCGCAACACCGCGCAGCGACGTCTCGTGGACGATCTGGGAGCGCTCGGCGCCACGCTGGTGCGTTTCGTCTACGGCATGCCTTTTCTGGCGCTGTGGCTCGTAGGTGTACTTCAGATGGGCGGCTTTCCGCTGCCGGCACTTGGCCTCGAGTTCGCCGCCTGGATCGTGGTCGCAGCTCTCGGCCAGATGACCGGCACGGCCCTGTTGCTGCGCGCCATGGCCGAGCGCAGCTTCGCCATCGGCCTCGTCTATTCCAAATGCGAGGTCATCCAGGTCGCTGTTTTCTCGATGGTCTTCCTCGGCGAACCGGTGTCGATCTGGACGGGAGTGGCGATCGTTCTGGCGACCCTGGGCGTCGTGCTCCTCTCGCCGCGCGCCGGCCTTGCGGCCGCTCCCAAGCGCTGGGCAGATCCGGCGGCCTTGTTCGGCCTGGCCTCCGGCACCGGCTTTGCGATTTCCATCGTCGGCTATCGCGGTGCCGCCCTGGCGCTCGACGTCCCGTCGCCGTTCCTGGGCGCCGCCGAGACGCTGTTCTGGAGCCAGCTCACCCAGATGCTCCTGCTCGGCATCTGGCTCGCGTTCCGCACCCCCAAGGTGCTGCTGGGCATCCTGCGCGAGTGGCGGCTGTCGTTCTTCGCCGGACTGGCGGGCGCTTCGGCCTCGGTCGCGAACGTGACGGCGCTGGCGCTCGAACCCGCATCGCATGTGCGGACGCTGATCCTGGTCGAGGTGCTGTTCACCTATGCCGTCTCGTTGCGCATCTTTCGCGAGGCGATCAGTCGGCGCGAGGTTGGCGGGATCATTCTGGTGATTCTTGGCGTCGGGGTGATTGTCGCGACAAGCCGTTAGCGAGACACTGCCGGCCATGAAAACACTCACGGCCTATGTCGGCAGCTACACCACACCCGAGCGCGGCGGCACCGGAAATGGCATCAACGCCTATCGCGTCGACCCCCGCACGGGCGCCTTCACCCACATCCAGCATCTCGGCGGATTGGAGAACCCTTCCTTCCTCGCCATCAACCGTGCGCAGACGCACCTCTACTCGGTCCATGGCGATCGCAGCGAGGCCACCGCCTACGCCATTGACCCGCTCACCGGCCATCTCAGCGTGATCGGGCGGCAATCCACCGGCGGGTACAATCCGATCCACCTCGCCTTCGACAAGGACGAGCGCTTCCTTGTCGTCACCAACTATGGCTCGGACTCCTCCGCCGTGCTGCCGGTCAATGCGGACGGCACGCTCGGCCCCTATTCCACCCTGGCGCCCGTAAAGGGCACGATCGGCCCGCATCGCGTCGAGCAGAAGAACGTGCGGCCGCACCACAATCCGCTCGATCCCCAGGGCCGCTTCTTCTACGTGCCGACCAAGGGTGCCGACAGCGTCATCACCTATCGCCTCGATGCCAAGCGCGGCGTGCTCGTGCATGTGAACGAGGTCGCCGCTCGCCCGAGCTCCGGACCGCGGCACATCGACTTCCATCCGCGCCGGGCGCTGGCCTACGTCATCAACGAGCTCGATTCGACGATCACGACCTACCGACAGGATCGCAAGAGCGGCAAGCTCACGCCCTTGCAGGTCGTACGGTCGACACCGCCGGAATTCACCGGCTACAGCACCGGCGCCGAGATCTGGGTCGATCGCGCCGGCCGCAATGTGTACGTCACCAATCGCGGGCATGACAGTGTCGGTGTCTTCGCCATCGGGTCCTCGGCGGGCACATTGAGTCCCCGCCAATGGGTCCCGACCCACGGCGACACGCCGCGCTTCTTCTGCTTCGATCCGGCCCAACGCTTCCTCTACGTTGCCAACCAGGGCGGCCACGCGATCCTGGCCTACAAGGTCGGTAGCGACGGCAAGCTGTCGCCGACCCGGATCAAAGTGAAGGTCGGCAGCCCGGCCTGCATCGTCTTCTCGGCCACCGGCGGCCCGGTGTAGGATAGGTCATGGCCGTCGATATGTCCCTGCCCCGTGAATACCGTCGCCGTGTAGAACGAATGTTGCCTGGCCGGATTGTCGATGCGCGCCTCTACGGGTCACGCGCAACGGGTAAGGCGCGATCGGATTCAGACTGGGACATCGCGGTGTTTCTGCGTGGCGCTGTCGGCGCAAGTGAATTGAATGCGCTGTCAGACATAGGTACCGAGCTGCTTTGCGAGACAGGTGAGGTCATACAGTCGGTTGGTCTGCCGGCCGCAAAACTGGACGACCACACGTCCTACATGAGGGCGGTGCGCGCAGGCATCGCAATATGATCGAAGACGCCCTTGTCTGCCTGGGACACGCCGATTTCCACTTGCGTGAACTGAGCCAATTGTCCGTTGAGCACGTTTGGGGTTCGGTCATTCACTCGGCCTACTACTCTATCTTCCATGCAAGCCACGCGGTCATCGCCGTCTGTGGTATCGAGCGGCCGCGAACTCATTCCGGCCTCCGAGCACAGTTCTCGCTGGTCACCACTAAAGAAATCACGACGCTTGCTTCCCTGACCTCAATACTGGGTCGAGCTTTCGATGCTCGAATGCTGGCCGATTACGATCCCGATGCAACGGGACTGCGTGAACGTGCGGCAGAATTGAAGACTTCAGCACCGAAATTTGTCGAAGCCTGCCGTACTGCAGTCAAAGCACGTCTCGACCCCCCATCGAGCTAAGAGGTCAACTATGTCAGACAAAAAATACGGCTTCGAAACCCTGTCGGTGCATGCCGGCGCCTCGCCCGACCCCGCGACCGGTGCGCGGGCGCAGCCGATCTATCAGACGACGGCCTATGTCTTCGACGATGCCGATCATGCCGCGGCGCTGTTCAACCTGCAGACCGTGGGGTTCATCTATTCGCGTCTCACCAACCCGACCAATGCCGCTCTGGAGACGCGGCTGGCGACGCTCGAGGGCGGTCGCGGCTGCACCGTCGCCTCGTCGGGCCATGCCGCCCAGGTGCTCGCGCTGTTCCCGCTGATGAGCCCCGGCGACGATATCGTCGCCTCGTCCCGCCTCTACGGCGGCTCGCTGCAGCAGATGCGGAACACCTATCCCAAGTTTGGTTGGAAGGCCTCCATCATCGATGCCGACACGCCCGACAACTTCAAGCGCGCGCTCACGCCGAAAACAAAAGCCTTCTTCATCGAGAGCCTTGCCAATCCCGGCGGCGTGATCAGTGACCTCGAGCCGATCGCCCGCATCGCCGAGGAGGCCGGCGTTCCGCTGATCGTCGACAACACGCTCGCCACCCCGTGGCTGTGCAAGCCGATCGACTACGGCGCGACGCTGGTCATCCACTCCACGACCAAGTTCCTGAGCGGCACCGGGACCTCGATGGGCGGCGCGGTGATCGATTCCGGCAAGTTCGACTGGACCCGCGGCGGCCGCTTCCCCAGCCTCGCCGGTCCCGAGCCTGCCTATCACGGGCTGAATTTCTACGAGAGCTTCGGCGACATGGCCTACACCTTCCACAGCCATGCCGTGGGCCTGCGCGACCTCGGGCCGAGCCAGGCGCCGTTCAATGCCTGGCTCACCATGCTCGGCATCGAGACGCTGGGGCTGCGCATGGAGCGCCACTGCGCCAATGCGCTCAAGGTCGCGCAGTATCTGGAGAAGCATCCGGCCGTGGCCTGGGTGAACTACGCCGGCCTGCCGACGAACAAGTACCACGCGCTGCACAAGAAATACCTGCCCAAGGGCGCCGGCTCGGTCTTCACCTTCGGCGTCGAGGGCGGCTACGAGGTCGGCGTGAAGGTGGTCGACAGCGTCGAGCTGTTCTCGCACCTCGCCAACATCGGCGATGCCAAGAGCCTGATCATCCATCCCGCCTCGACAACGCACCGGCAACTCACCGAGGAGCAACGGGTCGCGGCCGGCGCCGGGCCCGACGTGATCCGCCTGTCGATCGGCATCGAAACGGCCGAGGACATCATCGCCGATCTGGAGCAAGCTTTGGCAAAGGCGACGTCCTGATGCTCAGCAAAGCCGAGAACGACTTCCTCACACGAACCGGCAGCGGCGCGCCGATGGGCGAGCTGTTGCGGCGCTTCTGGATGCCGGCGCTGTTGTCGTCTGAGTTGCCGGAGCGCGACGGGCCGCAGAAGAAGATAAAGA
>CANIRG010000096.1 GCA_947469635.1 Rhodospirillales bacterium
CACCCTGGCCTGGAACATCAAGCGGATGTTCACCATGAGAGCGACCGGATGAGCGTCAGCACCGCACGATTTTGGCGCACCGCCAATCACCCCATTCCACCACAAAACACCAGTCCGACAGGCTGCTAGTCCCGGAACGGGTCCGTCATCAGGATCGTGTCCTCGCGCTGCGGCGAGGTGCTTAGCAGGGCGACCGGGCAGCCGACGAGCTCCTCGACCCGGCGCACATATTTGATGCAGGTCGCCGGCAGCTCGGCGAAGGAGCGGGCGCCCTGGGTGCTCTCGCTCCAGCCCTCGAAGGTCTCCCAGATCGGCTTGAGCTTGGCCTGCGCCCCCATGGTGAAGGGGAAGCGCTCGATCCGCCTGCCGTCGAGCTCGTAGGCGACGCAGACCTTGATCTCCTTCTCGCCGTCGAGCACGTCGAGCTTGGTGAGGGCGATGCCGTCGATGCCGTTCAGCTTCACCGCTTGGCGCACCATGACCGCATCGAACCAGCCGCAGCGCCGCGGCCGGCCGGTGTTGGTGCCGAACTCCTTGCCGCGGGTCCCCAGACCCTGGCCGATCTCGTCCAGAAGCTCGGTCGGGAAGGGGCCGTCGCCGACGCGCGTGGTGTAGGCCTTGGCGATGCCAAGCACGTAGCCCACCGAGCCGTTGCCCATGCCCGAGCCGATCATCGCCTGGGCCGCCACCGTGTTGGACGAGGTCACGTAGGGATAGGTGCCGTGGTCGATGTCGAGCATGGTGGCCTGGGCGCCCTCGAACAGGATGCGCTTGCCGGCGGCGCGCAGGCCGTCGAGCCGCTCCCACACATCCTCGGCGAACGGCAGGATGTGTGGCGCCAGCGCCAGCAACTCGGCCGTCAGCTTGTCCGCGTCGACCAGCGGCTGGCCGAGCCCCTTGCGCAGCGCGTTGTGGTGGGCGAGCAGGGTGTTGACCTTGAGCGGCAGCATGTCGGGCTCGCCCAGGTCACCCACGCGGATGGCGCGACGGCCGACCTTGTCCTCGTAGGCGGGACCAATGCCGCGCCGCGTCGTGCCGACCTTGATGACGCCGGGCGCGTCCTCGCGCCAGCCGTCGAGGTCGCGATGCAGCGGCAGGATCAGAACGGCATGGTTGGCGATCTTGAGGCTGTCCGGGGTCACCGACAGGCCCTGGGCGTTGACCTTCTTCACCTCTTCGAGGAAATGCCAGGGGTCGACCACGACGCCGTTGCCGATGATCGAGAGCTTGCCCGGCCGCACCACGCCCGAGGGCAGCAGCGCCAGCTTGTAGACCTGGTTGCCGATGACCAGCGTATGACCGGCATTGTGGCCGCCCTGGAAACGCACCACGACCTCGGCGCGCTCGGAGAGCCAATCCACGATCTTGCCTTTGCCCTCGTCGCCCCACTGGGCGCCGATCACTGCCACGTTGGCCATATCCTGTCCCTTCAGACATGAAAACGCCTCCCCGGGGCTGGTTCCGGGGAGGCGTGAGTGCGGATAGCACGTCGGCGGCGGCAGGGCTAAGGGGAAAACCCCCTCGTGCCGGCTAAGGCTTCCTCCGGTCTGGTGCGCCGGCCGGCGGCTCGGTGCGGGCGAAGCTTGGCCGCGCCGCGTGCCGTTCGTAATAGGCGGCGAGATGCCTTGCGGCGGCCAGGACCTCGGCGCCTTCCGGGGCCTGGCCGAGGCGATGCAGGATCGGCATCAGGTTGATATCGGCGAAGGTGAAATTGTCGCCGACGAGATGGCCGGTGCCGGCGACCGCTCGATCCAGCACCCCGATCTGCTGCCGCATCGCCGGCATGACCGCATCGATCGCCGAGCGATTGGGCTTCCCGTCGGCGGTCCCAGGCGCGATGTAAGCGAAAAGATAGGTGCGGATGAGGGTTCGGTCGATGACGGTGTTAACGAGCGAGACCCATTGCTCGGTGAGCGCGGCGAGGCGAGGATCGGACGGGAAGACGAACGGTGCCGGGAAGCTGCGGTCGAGCCAGGTGGCGATGGCCTTCGATTCGCACAGCTCGACGTCGCCGTGGCGCAGCGCCGGCATCCTGCCGAAGGGATGGATGGCGAGCAGCTCCGCCGCGCGCAGCGGCGTCTCCGTCAGCACATACTCGATGCCCTTCTCCTCTCACACCATGCAGATGACGCGCGTGTAGGTCGACCGGCTGGAGCCGATGATTTCGGGTATCGCCACGATATGCCTCCTCGTACCGGTGCCCGAAGAAAAAGGGTAATAGGTCGGATTGGCAAGAGACCTGTTCCGGCCATTGGGAGGCTCTGCAGGCAATGTTCGAGGAGCAGCACTGGGCGGAGCTCGTTCGCGACGGTTACACCGTCGTCTCCGGGGCCATCGACGATCGCAGCCTGCGCCTTGCCCAGGATGTCGCCGACCACCTCAATGCCGTCGCTCCCGACGAAGGCTGGGAGAGGTCGAAGAACGAGCTGTGGCGGGAGATAAGATATTGCCGCCGGCCCGAGTTCCTGGCGGTCGCCGCCGCCGTGCTCGACCCGCTGGCGCTGGAGATCCTGGAGACGGCACCACCGCTCGACTTCGTCCAGCTCGCCTCGACCCGTCCCGGCTTCGCGACGAAGGGCCTCGTGGGACGGCATTTCCACATCGACGGCGGCCAGGAGCAGACGCTCGGCGTGTTCAACATCCTGTTCGGGGTCGCCCTGACGCCGGTCCGGTCCGACACCGTCGGCGGGTTCCACGTCCTGCCGGGCTCGCACCAGGACTTCGCCGAGACGTTCAAGCGGCAGCCGGCCGATGCGCCGGTGCATTGGGGGCAGGCCAAGCTGGAGGGGCAGCGGCGGCTCCTCGCCGACGCCCGCATGGTGGTGCCGCGCCTGGAGGCCGGCGACATCATCGTGACCCACAGCTTCCTGGCGCACGGCACCTCGGCCAACACGTCCGAGGCGCGCCGCGACATGTTCTTCCAGCGCCGCGCCGCCGCGCCGCTCTGGGACCCTGTGCGCCAGGCCGACGCGCGTGAGGCCTTCATGCGCGATCCGTGGAGGTTCTTCCGCTGAGATGTCATCCGGACTGCGGGCCTCCAGGCCCGCTCATGATCATGATGCGGGCTCGCGCGGAGTAACCTCCGCGCTGAGGAAGCCCGCGGTCCGGCATGAATCCTAATCAGCCGCTCTCCGCTCGGCGCCGCTCGCCGCCACCGCCGGCTCGTTCGCCTCCAGGAACATGCGGATGTGGCGCACCGCGAGCGGGACCTTGTCCGGCGTGTCCTTCCAGGGATAGAGGCTGACCTGCGAGTTGGGCGCGAGCATCGCCACTTCCATCGCCACCTTGTAGGGATGCGGCGGCACGTCGTCGGGCAGCACCAGGATCGGGGTCTTGCAGCTCTTCACGAAGTCGCGCGTCACGGTGAACACGAAGTCCGGGTTGGAGAGATACATCTTCGTCAGGAAGGCGCTCACCTGGTCCATCGTGACCTCGGGCCGGCGCTTCACGAATTCCGGTCCCCAGCCCTTCATGTTGTTGTCGTAGAACTGGGTGGGCATCTCCTCGCGATGGCCCGAGGGTTGGGTCAGCACCGCCGCGACCACGCGATCGCCCGCGCGCTTGATCAGGTTCCAGATGAAGGGCTGGCCGATGCAGTAGCCCAGCACCATGAACTTCTTGATGCCGAGATGATCCATCAGCCCGATATGGTCGTCGGTGAAGGAGTCCCACGGCCGCTCAGCCTCGACCGGGCCGGACGATTGTCCGGCATTGGCGTTGCGCAGGTCCGCGGCAACGCAGCGGAAGCGGTTGCTGAATTCCTTCTGGGCGTTGAACGGATGGGTGGCGTCGAGCCCGGCGATGGTCGAGTTCAGCCCGCCGCCCGGAATGACCAGCAGCGGAAAGCCCGTGCCCTTCTCCTCGTAGTGGATGCGGACGGGGCCTCTTTCATAGAACGGCATGGTTGGTTCCTCCTCAGGCCGGCATGCTGCCATGGGCGGGCGGGGGCGGGAAGCCGGCTATGCCGGTGGGCGCTTGCCGAGATCGCGAAAAGTGCGGATGCGGACATCGCGGTCGGGAAAGCGCGCGACGATCTCCAATTCGCCGCCCATCGCCTTGATGAAGCGCCGCAGCGTGCTGACATACATGTCCGCGCGCTTCTCCAGCTTGGCCACCGCCGGCTGCTCCACATGCAGGATTTTACCAAGAGCCGCCTGCGAGAGCGCGCGCCTCGCGCAGTTGGGTCAGGTCCATTTCCTCGCGCAGCATCTCGGCGATCCGTCCGATGCGCGCTTGGCGTGCCCCTGGCAACTTCGTCACCAGCCCGGAAAACTTGTTTCGGCCCGTCATGGCAATCCTTCCGCTTTCAGCTCATCGAGATGTGCGTCGTAGCGATTGTAGGCAACGGGAACGTATTCCTCGTAGAAGCGGTCTCGCCCGGTCTTGTCTCCGCCGATCAGCAAGATCGCCGTTCGGCGTGGATCGAAGGCGTAGAAGATCCGCAACGGATTCCCTCGGCTCTGCACACGAGGCTCCCGCATATGCGCGTGCCGGGAGCCCTTTATGCCCGAGGAAAACGGAAAGGGCAGCGAAGGCCCATCTTCCTCCAGAAGCTTCACCGTCGCGGCGACTCGATCTTGCTGCATTTCGCCGAGCTTCATCCACCAATCGCCGAACTCGTTTGTGTATTCGACGACCCAAGGTGTTCGTATATTCCTTCGAGGGAACGTATCAGGTCTCCATCCATTACAGGATGTGTCGAATATAGGTAAAGCAATCTAAAATTGTATATGGAATATACGCCCACCTGCGGCGGCGGCGCCCTCGGCTTGGAAAGCCGCTACTCTATCTCACTGAGTTCAAGGACGACTCCAGAAACCCACTCCGTATCGCCGTCGCCCTCAATCGATAGCTCTTGCTCTTCGAAATCCCGAGCTTCCGCGCAATCTGGTTCGGGTTGAGCCCGCGCTCTAGCAGCGCCGCCACGCGATGCAACTCGGCCGAGCCCGTCGGCCGCCAATCCCAGTGCGCACGGTCCATCCGGTCGATGGTCATGCGCGCCTCGAACGGATCGACGGCGGTACCGCGCAGGCCGCGCGCCTTCTCGAAATGCAGCTCGAACCGCAGGCCCTCGCGCGGCTCGTAGCCGGGCGGATGCTTCAGCGCCATCACCAGGTCGAACACGTCCTCGCGGTGGCTGGGGCCGCGCGGCGCGCCCTTGCGCGTGGCGTGATGGACGATCAGCACCGTGATGCCCATCTCGCGCATCCGCAGCAGCCAGCGTCGCACCGCGGCCCAGCGCTCGGCGGCGTAGCGCGTCTCGCCCACGACGCTCGACAGGCTGTCGACGACCAGCAGCTTGGGGAAGCCGTCTTCCATCCATGGCTCCCACATCCGGTCGCCCTCGCCGCGACAGAGGTCGGGAAGGGTGCGGCCTTGCATGCCGGCGGTCAGGAAATGCAGCTTGGGCGGCGGCGGCCCGAGGGACGCGAGGCGGCGCTGGAGGTCGACGCCGGCCAGTTCGCCGTCGAGGTAGAGCACCCTTTGCGATCCGAGCGCGCGCCACTTCAGGAACTCGCGGCCCGCGGCAAGGGCCCAGGCGATGCCCAGCGCCAGGAAGCTCTTGCCGATGCCGCGCGGCCCGTAGAGCAGGGCGAGGTCGGCCTCTGTCAGGATGGGTTCGAGGATCGTCCGCTTGCACATGAGATGCGCGTCGAGCAGGGCGGCGGCGGGCAGGGGCGTGAAGGCGGCGGCGCCGTCGGACATTGACGTTCTCCTTGCGAGTATTTATATATTCGCAATGCGAAAAACGCAATATCCAAAAATCAACGATCGGGAAAATTCGCGAGTCGTGAGGCTCGCGACTCTCGCGAGGATCGGCCGATTCGCCATGACCTGCGGGCATCCGAGGCGATTTCTCGCGAATCGCTTTCCGCCGGCAGGGCGCGAGCGCGCCGAAAAGTGGGAAAGAGTGGGCAAAGGCCGATGCCATCTGCTTCGAAGGCTTCCCACACCGGTGGGAAACCTCAGCAACTTTTCTTCCCCAGTCTGCTGGGGAAGTGCCCTCGTCATACGAGGGCGATGGCGTCAGGAAATCGATTGGGCGCTCATGACCCCTCCGTCGCGGCATGACCGCGACACCTCCCCCGAATACGGGGGAGGGAAGGCCGGGAGGCTATGGAATCGGATAGCCCTTCCACAGCCATTCGAGCGCATGCGGCAACGTCTGCGCCACGGTCGGGCGGTCGACGTGCTTGGAGTTGCGGGCGAAGACGAACTGGTAGTGGTAGCCCTTGTCGGCCAGCACCTTGGCCATGAGCTCGGCCGACAGCACCCAGTCGTGCATGCCGTCGGGGATGGTCGGGTTGGGATAGAACAGGTCCTGGTCGCCCATCGCGAACCAGTAGCGGATCGGCTTGGTGGGAGCGCTGGGGATCAGCGGCGAGCCAGGCGGCTCGGAAGGCGAGATCACGTTGCCCGTCTTGACGTTGAGGTTGGGACCGGCCGGCCCGGCCCACGCGCTGTGATACTCCCAGGCGCCGCCGCGCAGCGACGGGTCCCACGGCCATTGCTGGTTCACCATGGTCGGCGAATAAGCCAGCACCCGGCGATAGAGTTCGGGATGGAACCAGGCCATGGTGAAGGCCGCGGCGCCGCTCGAGCTCAGGCCCAGCGTCGCGCGGCCCTCGGGGTCCTTCGTGAGCTTGGCGCCGGTGGCCTGCTCGACCTTGGGCAGCACCTCGCGTTCGACGAACTGGGTGTAGGCGGCCGAGACCGTGTCGTACTCGCGCCCACGCTCGCTGCCCTGCGCGTCCTGGCCGCCGTTGCCGATCTGGATGGCGATCATCGGCGGCACGCGCTTCTGCTGGATCAGGTTGTCGAGGATGGCGACCAGGTCCTTGTAGGCGGTCGAGCCGCCGTCGCCGAGCACGATGAAGGGCACCTCGGTGCCGCGCACGTAGTTCGCGGGGACATAGACGTCGACGGCGCGCGTCCAGGTGCCGGGATGGCTGGTGGTGACGATCATGTTCGACTTGTCGCCCGGCACCGTCGTCGTCGACATGATCGAGCTGTTGCCGCAGCCGGCGACGTCGTCGCGGATCAGGCCGGGGTTGTAGATCACGCTGTCCTTCGAGAACATCTGGAAGGACGTGGTCGTGCCCTTGGGCACGCCGTCCTTGGCGATGGTCTCGGGCGCGGGCGCGTGGGTCGGGCCGATGATGAAGTTGCCCTCGGCGCCGGCCGGCGGCAGCGTGCCGTCGGGCAGCTCGGTCGCACGCGGATAGTGCGGGCTCATCGGGTCGCGCGTGGGCGGCTTGGTGCTGAAGTCGAGGCCCGTCGTGTCGATGAAGAAGGGCGCCGTCTTGTCGGTCGTGTTGGCGTTGGGCGGCACGCCCATGTTCTGGGTGACGCAGGCCGGCTGCGCCAGAACGGCCGGCGTGAAGCCGACCGCGGACAGCAAGGCGCTCGCGACGACGGCCAGTCTTCTCTTCATTTTCTGCTCCCGGATGCGGCGACTCTCTTTGGCTCGCCTTTCGGGGAAAGCTTAGAGAGGCACCGCTTCCTTGTCGATCAGCGCATGGCTGCAGCGCAGGCGCTTGGCCTCCTGTCGCGCATCGGTGGCCGGCGTGACGGCATGCACGACGGCATAGCCCTTCGCTTGCCACGGCTCGGCGTCGCGCCACGGCGTGCCGTGCGGCAGGTAGAGCCGTGGACGTTCGCCCGCCGGCGCGGAGGCGGCGAGCACGGCGTCCATGTAGAGAGTGAAGCCGGTGGCGGGCTCGCTGACGCCGTCCTCGGGATAGCCGGCGGAGTATCGGCCACCGCGCGCCAGCTCGTGCCGGGCCTTCATGGCGAAGACGCAGAAGGACACGCCGGTCTGGTATTCGAGGCCGCGGTACTCGACGGGATCGAGCGTCAGCGGCAGGTCGGGATCGGCGGCCTGCACGAGCTTCACCGTCTCTGCGAGGCGTGCGGCTTCGGCCGTGGCTGCGGCCGGCAGCTTGAGCGCCAGCAATTGTGCGATGCCGCGCGGGGCGGGGCCGGCGGAGCGCAGCAGGCCGACGAAAGTGTCGGCGGCCTTCCTGTTCTCGCCGAGCGCCTTGGCGACGGCGGCCTCGTCCTTGCGGTCGAGCGCGCGGCGGAGCTTGCGCACCGGCTCGGCGCCGAGCTTGAGGCCGGCGGCGACGGCGGCGACGAGGGTCGGCAGGTTGAGGTCGACGGTGAGCTCGGCCACGCCGATGGCGCGCAGCGCATCGACCGCCAGAAGCACCGCCTCGGCATCGGCTTCGGCGGTATCGACGCCGATCAGCTCGGTGCCGACCTGGGCGAACTGCCGCTCCGGCTTGAGCGCGCTGCCGCGCACGCGGATGACGTTGCCGCCGTAGGACAGGCGCAGCGGCCGCGGCTCGTGCTTGAGGCGGGTGACGGCGATGCGCGCCACCTGCACCGTCATGTCGGGCCGCACGCCCATCATGCGCTGCGACACCGGGTCCATCAGCCGGAAGGTCTGCGAGGCCAGCGCGGCACCAGGGCCGCCCAGCAGCGATTCCTCGAACTCGACCAGGGGAGGCTTCACGCGCTCGTAACCGAAGGCCGCGAAGCGCTCGATGGCCGTGTCGATCGCCCGCGCCTCGCGCGCGGCGTCGGGCGGCAGCAGGTCGGCAAGGCCGGCCGGAAGCAGGCCGCGGTGGTCGTTGTCGTTGGACGTCATGTGGCGCTTGATAACTCATATTCACCTCCCCCGCTAAGGGGAGAGGTGTTAAATCCTCGCCCAATGACCGAGCCAGCCCGCCCCGCGCTTTCCATTGTCGCCCCCTGCTACAACGAGGAGGGCGTCCTGCCCGAGTTCGTGAAGCGGGTCATGGCCGTGCTCGATTCCGCGGGCGGCGCCAGCGAGCTGGTGATGGTCGACGACGGCTCGCGCGACCGTACCTGGGAGCTGATGACGGCAGCCGCTGCGACGGATCCACGGATCGTGGCGGTGCGGCTCATGCGCAACCACGGCCATCAGCTGGCGCTCACCGCCGGCCTCACCCTATGCCGCGGTGAGCGCGTCCTGATCATCGATGCCGACCTGCAGGATCCGCCGGAACTGTTGCCCGACATGATGGCGCTGATGGACCAGGGCGCCGACGTGGTCTACGGCCAGCGCCGCCATCGCGAGGGCGAGAGCCTGTTCAAGCGGGCGACGGCCGCGATCTTCTACCGCGTGATCGACCGCCTGACCGACGTCGACATCCCGACCGATACCGGCGACTTCCGCCTGGTCACGCGCCGTGTGCTCGACCTGCTGCTCGCGATGCCCGAGCGCCACCGCTTCATCCGCGGCATGGTGGCCTGGATCGGCGGCAAGCAGGTGCCGCTGGTCTACGACCGCAAGGCGCGCGCCGCCGGCGAGACCAAGTATCCGCTGGCCCGGATGGTGCGCTTCGCCGTCGACGCCATCACCGCCTTCTCGGTCGTGCCGCTGATGGCCTCGATGACCATCGGCTGGGTGATGGCAGCCATCGGCTTCGCCTTCTTCGTCTATTCGATCGTCGGTTGGCTGCTGCACTCCAACCTGCCCGGCTGGACCTCGCTGATGGCCGCCATCGGCCTGCTCGGCGGCATGCAGTTCCTGATGCTGGGCATCATCGGCGCCTATCTCGGCCGGCTCTACGACCAGAGCAAGGGACGGCCCCTGTTCATGATCCGCGACATTGTCGGGGGTGTTGGGGGCGGCGTGGGGAGTGGCCCGAAATGAAGCCGGCCGAGTTCGACCAGCACGCCGCGACCTACGACGGCGGCCTCGACAATCCCATCAAGCGGATGATGGGCAACTCGGCCGACCAGTTCATCGGCGTCAAGGCGCGCTGGCTGCTGCGGCACGAGCCCGGCCTGAAGACGGGCGGCCTGTCGCTGCTCGACTATGGCTGCGGCGCCGGCGACCTGATGCGCGTGCTGGCGGGCATGGGCGCGCGGGCGGCCTTCACCGGCTGCGACATCTCGGGCGGCATGCTGGAGGAGGCAGCCAGGCGCTGGCCGGCCGGCTCCGGTCCCGTCCCGACGCTGGCGGCCCAGGACGGCGCCTCGACGCCCCTTGCCGCAGGCCAGTTCGATATCGCCACCATCAGCGCCGTGCTGCATCATGTGCCCGTTGCCGAGCGGCCGGCGGTCTATGCCGAGCTGGGGCGCGTGCTGAAACCGGGGGGCCGTCTCTATGTCTTCGAGCACAATCCGCGCAATCCCCTGGTGCGCTATGTCATCGCCCGTACGCCCATCGACGCCAACGCCCTCCTGCTGGATGCGAGCGAGGTCCGGCACGGGCTGCTCGCGGCGGCACGTTACGAAATAGAGACGGATTACCTGATGTTCATGCCGCCGGGCATCGCGATGCTGCGTGGCATCGATCGTGCACTGGCGTGGCTGCCGCTGGGAGCGCAATATGCGGTGGCGGCGCGCAAGCCCATCTAGGGAGAGACGATCTTGGACCGACAGAATTTCGAGGCCGAGCTGCAGCGCGACGGCTATGAGGTCCTGACCAACACCACGCCCGGCGTGAAGGTCAATCCCGAGCATGTCCATCCCTACGATGTGAAGGCGATGGTGATGCAGGGCGCGCTGACCCTGACGCGCGACGGCGCGAGCCGCACCTACAGGCCGGGCGAAAGCTTCGCCATGCCGCGCGGCTGCCTGCATTCTGAAAGCTACGGGCCGGAAGGCGCCGTGGTCCTGTTCGGCCGCAAGGGCTGATTTCGCTGTCAGTCGGGATGGGAGTGCAATGAAGGCTCCGGCGATCGGCTGGCAACTCCTCCTGGCGTTCGTGCTGTCGATCGAGCTGCTGGCCGGCCTGATCGACTGGCTGCAGAACGTCCACATCATCACCGCCAACGGCATGTACAAGAGCATCCAGGCCGAAGCCTGGATCGCCGATTTCTCGCAAGCCCGCCTCGATCCATCGAACTATCTCTACTTCCCGCTCTACGGGCTGCTGTGCCGGCTGCTCGACTGGCTGGGCATCCTGCGCGGTGTGCCGTGGAAGCAGTTCGCCTATCTCAACGCCTTCTTCGCCAGCGTCGGCGTCGTCATCGTCTATGCCTTCGTGCATCGCGTCACCGACAGCGTGCTCGCGTCGGTGCTGGCCGTGATGTTCCACCTGGGCAGCGGCTGCGTGCTGCTGCTCTCGGTGATCAACGAGGACATCATGCCGGGCTACGTGGCCGTGCTGGGCGCGATGGCGCTGGCGGGCCTGTGGTTCGACCGGCCGAGTCATCTGCGGGTCGCTGTCGTGGGCGCGCTGTTCACGCTGGGCTGGCTGATCGAATGGCGGCTGATGTTTCCGACCCTGCCGGCCCTGGTGCTGGCCCTGGCGATCGCGCCCGACCCCGAGCCGCGCGCCTGGCTGCGCCGGTTGGCGACGATCGGCACGCTGATCGTCTCGATCCTGGCCGTCTCCGGCATCGTCCAGCTCGTGTGGGACGGCCACAACGGCGCCGTCGGGCTGCACGACATGCTGTGGACCGGCAAGGGACTGGCCAGCGGCTGGGCCGGCCTGTCGACGGACAAGCTTTGGCTGATGCTGTCCGGTGTGGGCAACTACCTGCTGCTCACCGGCCCCCTCGTCACTGTCGTCGCGGCCAAGCAGCTTGCCTGGCTGCTCTCGTTCTCAATCCTGATCCAGCTGGCGATCTTCGTCGCGAGCGTGATCGCGCTGTGGCCGTGGCGGGAGGAGCCGCGGCTGCGCACGATCGCCGTGGTCTTCCTCGGCACCCTGGGCGCGGGCCAGGTGCTCAATCTCTATTCCCAGCCGCAAGACCCGCAGATGCAGCTCAACGTCATGCCCTGGCTCACCGTCGCCTGGGCGCTGCTGGTGGCCTCGTTGCTGCCGCGGGTCCGGCTGGCGGTGGTATTGGCGCTGGCGTTCCTGTCGGTCGTGCCGCTGGTCTGGAATGTCGTCGAGCTCGCCCGCTCGCGCGGAGGCGATGCCAAGTCGGTGGCGGCCCTGGCAAGCCTCGAACGGCGTTTTCCGCCCGAGACCACCGTCTATGTCTATTGGGGCTTCGAGCCCATCACCATGTGGCACTATGCGTTGTGGAGCCGGACCTGGGACTGGGACGGCGCGGCCGAGGTCGAGCCCGCGCCCTCGAGCAATCCGCGCTTCAAATGGATCGCCATCGATGCCGGTGCGATCCGCCATCCGCAATGGACTGCCGAGGAGCATGCGCAGTCGATCCGCCGGGACATCGATCTGGCCTTCGAGCGCGGCTATCGCGTGGTCATCGCCGATGTCTGGAGCTGGAGCGTGGAGGAACTGGCGGACCAGCTCGGCGCGCTGGCGGCGGCGGGCCGCGCACCCGTCATCCACGACCTGCTGCACAGCGCCTACGAGGTCGGCCCGCCGGTCTACGAGCCGGCGGCCGGCACCTATTACGAGCTGCGACGCCGCTAGCGGACCCAGCCGCACCGGTCCTGCGGCGGCGACACGGCGGGAGCAGAACGCAATGCCGCCAGGGCCGGCTCCAGAAGGGCCCTGCCCAGCACCTGCTGGCCGGCATAGTTGGGATGCACCGAATCGGCGTAGTATTGCAGCTTCTCGCCCTTGTCGAAGACATGGGTGAGGTCGATGTACTTGCCGCGGTAGCGGCTCGCCTCGACCTTGGCCAGCAGCAGCCGATAGAGCTGCACGATCCGCTTCTGCGTCAGTATGTCGTCGATGCGCGTGCCGAGATATTCGGCGGTGAGCGATCGCGCGGGCTGGACGGCGACGAGGCAGGCCTGTCCGCGGCCTTCGCAGGCACGCAGCACGTCGGTCGTGTTCTCCATGTAGATGTCGGTGATCGCCTCGGCGTGCGCGGCGAAGAGCGCATCGTCCTGCTCGAGCTTGCGGCGGAAGCCGGCGACGTGCTCGTTGAACTCGTTCTGCAGCACCTGGTGCGCGATGGCGCTGTGGCGGGCGAGCCACCATAGGAAGCCGTCGGTGTAGAGCTGGCTGAAGCGCAAGCCCACCTGGAAGGGATCGCCCGGCCGCACCGCCGAGTTCGCCGGGATCGTGATGTCGTTGTAGCCGTCGACGATCAGCACCAGGCTGGCGCGCCGCGGCGCCACGGCGAGATGGAAGGCGAGCCTCTCCTGCAGCGAGACGAAACCGCCCATGGCGGCGTTGAAGACATAGACGTCGCGGCGTCCCAGCCGGTCGCGCAGCAGGCCTTCGAGCCTGGCGTGCCAGGTGTCGGCCTTCTCGTTCGACGAGAAGCCCTGGGCCACCGAGCCGCCCAGCACGTAGACGAGGGTCGCGTCCTTCTCGGCGCAGGAGATGCGGTCGACCGCGGCTGCGTCGTAGCGCGCGAGCGCGTGGGTGAAGAGATAGTCGGCGAAGCTCGACGACGAACGCGGCGGCGGCGTCGCCGGGTCGTAGTGCAGGCCGAACCCGTTCTCGCGATATCCCAGGGCGACCGGCCCGCCGGGCGCATAGGCCAGCTGCTCGTTGGGCATCATGTAATGATAGTCGCCCGAGACGAACACCGGCTGATACGTCCAGCCATATTGCAGCGTGCCGAGGCCGAAGAACCAGCGCGCGGCCATTTCGGCGGCGACCGTCGAAACGACGATCGTCGCCAGCGTGGCGAGGATCGCCCGCGACCAGCGTCCGGTCTTTTGTGTTCGGCTGCTCTGCATGGACGCAACGCATATTGTGTTTGCGCGGCAAACGCCACCGATTGACTGACGAGCGGCCGATGGGTATAGGGCTCGCGGGCCACGCCCCCCCACCGGAGTGCAACTCTTCTGTAAGGGAGAGCTTTGATGAAGCCGAACATGCGTCCGGCGCGTCCCGACTTTTCGTCGGGGCCCTGCGCCAAACGTCCGGGATGGACACCGGAATCTCTCAACGATGCCGCCGTCGGGCGGTCCCATCGCTCCAAGCTCGGCAAGAAGAAGATCGTCGAAGCCGTCGATCGCACGCGCGCCCTGCTGGGTGTTCCCGCGGAGTATCGCATCGGCATCGTGCCGGCGTCGGACACCGGTGCGGTCGAGATGGCGCTGTGGTCGCTGCTCGGCGCGCGGCCGGTCGACATGCTGACCTGGGAGAGCTTCGGCGAGGGCTGGGTCACCGATGTGGCCAAGCAGCTCAAGCTCAAGGATGCGCGGGTGCTGAAGGCGCCGTACGGCCAGATCGCCGACCTCGCGCAGGTCGACTGGACGCACGATGTCGTTTTCACCTGGAACGGCACGACCTCCGGCGTGAAGGTGCCGAACGGCGACTGGATCGCCGACGGCCGCGAAGGGCTGGCGATCTGCGACGCCACTTCGGCGGTCTTCGCCATGGACCTGCCGTGGCACAAGCTCGATGTCGTCACCTGGTCGTGGCAGAAGGTGATGGGCGGCGAGGGCGCGCATGGCATGCTGGTGCTGAGCCCGCGCGCGATCCAGCGGCTCGAGGGCTACAGCCCGCCGTGGCCGATGCCGAAGATCTTCCGCATGACCTCGGGCGGCAAGTTCTCCGAGGCGATCTTCAAGGGCGACACGATCAACACGCCCTCGATGCTCTGTGTCGAGGATGCGATCGACGGTCTTCGCTGGGGCGAGGGCGTCGGTGGCCTGAAGGGCCTGATGGCGCGGTCCGAGGCCAACCTCGCGGTGCTGGAGGTGTTCGTCGCGTCGCGGCCGTGGGCGGCGTTCCTGGCCGCCGACAAGGCGATCCGTTCAAACACCTCGGTGTGCCTCGTCATCAAGGCGCCGTGGTTCACCGCCTTGGCGGCCGACAAGCAGGCCGCTGCGGCGAAGAAGATGGCCGACCTCTTGGAAAGCGAGAAGGCCGGCTACGACGTCGGCTCCTATCGCGACGCACCTCCGGGCCTGCGCATCTGGTGCGGCGCTACCGTCGAGAAGGGCGATCTCGAGGCGCTGTTGCCCTGGCTCGACTGGGCATACGCCGAGATCGAGCGCGAGTTTTCATAGCTGGGAGCGCGGCACTCCAGTGCCGCTCATCTCAAGATCGTGAAGCGCCACTGGAGTGGCGCGCTCCCGGCAAAGATGGAGTTATGGACATGGCCAAGCCAAAGGTGCTCATCTCCGATGAGCTGTCTCCCCGTGCTGTCGAGATCTTCTCGGAGCGCGGGTGCGACGTCGACTTCAAGCCCGGCCTGAAGCCCGCCGAGCTGCGCGCCATCGTCGGCAACTACGAAGGCCTGGCGATCCGCTCCGCCACCAAGGTCACGGCCGAGGTGCTGGCCGAAGCCAAGAGGCTCAGGGTGGTGGGTCGCGCCGGCATCGGCGTCGACAACGTCGACATCAAGTCGGCCACGGCGCACGGCGTCGTGGTGATGAACACGCCGTTCGGCAACGCCATCACCACGGCCGAGCATGCGATTGCCCTGATGTTCGCGGTTGCCCGCCAGGTGCCGGAGGCCAATGCCTCGACCCAGGCCGGCAAGTGGGAGAAGAACCGCTTCATGGGCGCCGAGCTCAGCTTCAAGACGCTGGGGCTGAAGATGCGCGTGCTGGCCTACGACCCGTTCCTGAGCGACCAGCGCGCCGCCGAGCTCGGGGTCGAGAAGGGCACGCTCGACCAGGTGCTGGCGCGCGCCGACTTCATCACCGTGCACACGCCGCTCACCGACCAGACGAGGAACATCCTCGGCCGCGCCAACCTGATGAAGACCAAGAAGGGCGTGCGCATCATCAACTGCGCACGCGGCGGCCTGGTCGACGAGCTGGCGGTGCGTGACCTGCTGGTGTCGGGCCATATCGCCGGTGCCGGCTTCGACGTCTTCGTCGAGGAGCCGGCCAAGACCAACGTCCTGTTCGGCGCGCCCAACCTCGTGTGCACGCCGCATCTCGGCGCGGCCACGGTCGAGGCGCAGGAGAACGTGGCGCTGCAGATCGCGGAGCAGATGGCGGACTATCTGCTGACCGGCGCCATCACCAACTCGCTCAACATGCCCAACGTCTCGGCCGAGGATGCGCCCAAGCTCGCGCCCTATCTCGACCTCGCCGAGAAGCTTGGTTCTTTCGCGGGCCAGCTCACCGACACCGACATCAAGGCCGTGTCGATCGAGTACGAAGGCGTCGTGGCGGGGCTCAACATCAAGCCGCTGACCCAGGTGGCGCTGATGGGCGTGCTGCGCCCGCAGCTCACCTCGGTGAACATGGTCAATGCCCCGGTGATCGCCCGCGAGCGCGGCATCGACGTGGCCGAGGTCAAGCACGAGCGCGACAGCGACTACAACTCGCTGATCAAGATCTCGGTGACGACCGAGAGCTACACGCGTTCGGTCTCCGGCACGCTGTTCGGCGGCAAGCATCCGCGCATCGTCGACATCAAGGGCATCGAGATCGAGGCCGAGTTCGCCCCGCACATGCTCTACATCACGAACGACGACAAGCCGGGCTTCATCGGCCGCCTCGGCACGCTGCTGGGCGAGAGCAAGGTGAACATCGCCACCTTCCACCTCGGCCGCGACAAGCCCGGCGGCTCGGCGATCGCCCTGGTCCAGGTCGACAATCCGATCTCGGCGGCCCTGATCGGCAAGATTGCCGAGGTCGACGGCGTGGTGCAGGCGAAGGTGCTGGAGTTCTAGGCCGGGGGCCTGATCCTCCGCATGATCATGAGGTTAAAC